>JAIYDW010000021.1 GCA_027487315.1 Verrucomicrobiaceae bacterium
TGATTACTTCATCCCTCCCCCATGCGCCCCCTCCCTCTCCAGACCCTCGCCGATTTCTGCGGCGGCCGCCTCCTCCAAGGAGACGGCCAGCGTCTGGTCACCCAAATCAGCACCGACTCGCGGCGTATCGCTGAAGGCGATGTCTTCGTCGCTCTCAAAGGCGACCGCTTCGACGCCCACGACTACGCCGCCCAAGTCGCCGCCTCCGGCGCTTCAGCACTCATCGTCAGCCAACCCATCGAGAGTGTTCCCTGCGCTGTCATCCAAGTCACCGATACCCTCCTCGCGCTGCAAAATCTCGCCCGCGCCTATCGCGCCTGGCACAACCCGCTCGTCGTCGCCCTCACCGGCAGCAACGGCAAAACCTCCACCAAGGACCTCACCACTGCGGTTCTCTCCAAGCACTTCCCACTCTTCGCCACCAAAGGCAATCTCAACAACCACATCGGCCTCCCCCTCACCCTCCTCTCTCTCCGTGACGAACACACCTGCGCCATCACCGAGATGGGCATGAATCACGCCGGCGAAATCAAGACCCTCGTCGACATCGCCCGCCCCGACGCCGCCATCCTCACCAACGTCGGTCACGCCCACATCGAGTTCCTCGGCTCCCAGGAAAACATCGCTTGGGAAAAAGCCACCCTCCCCGTCAACGTCCCCGCTTCCGGCCACGTCGTCCTCAACGCCGACGACGCCTACACACCTCGCATCGCCCGCCTTTGCCAGGCCAAAGTCATCACCGCCGGCATCGGCAGTGGCGACGTCTCCGCTCAAAACCTCATCGCTTCTTCCACCGGCACCACCTTCACCCTCGACTTCGCTGGCACACGTGTCGACGCCACCCTGCCCCTCCTCGGCCGCCACATGGTCGGCAATGCCGCTCTCGCCGCCGCCATGGCCTGGTCCCTCGGCATGGCTCCAGACGCCATCGCAGACGCCCTCAACTCCGCTCAGCTCTCCGGCGGTCGCCTCGAACCCAAAGTCCTCTCCGGCATCCACTTCCTCGACGACTCCTACAACGCCAACCCCGACTCCATGATCGCGGGCTTGCAAACCCTCGCCGAAACGGACGCCCCACGCCGCTTCGCCGTCCTAGGCGCCATGGGCGAACTTGGCCCCCACGCTGCCGCCGGTCACGCCCAAGTCGGCGAGTTCGCCGCCTCCCTCGGTCTCGATGGCCTCTTCACCGTCGGATCCTCGGACGCCGCCCGCATCACCGATGCCGCTCGCTCCGCCACCTCCACCACCATCGCCCACTTCCCCGACCACGCCTCCTGCGCCGCCCACCTCCGTGAACTCCTCCTTCCTGGCGATCTCGTCCTGCTCAAAGGCAGTCGCTCCTCCGCCATGGAAAAAATCCTCACCCACTTCCAGCCCGTCTCTGCATGATCTATTGGCTCTACGAATACCGCGAGCTGTTCTCTTCCGAGGAAGGGCTGCTCTACAAGGTCCTTAACATCTTCAAATACCACACCTTCCGCGCAGGCGGCGCGGCTCTCACTGCCTTTGTCTTCTCCGTGCTTTTTGGCGACCGCCTCATCCGCAAATTGATCTCCCTCAAAATCGGCCAACCCATCCGCTCCGCCGAAGAGGTCAACAAACTCTTCGAACTCCACGGCAAAAAAGCCGGCACCCCCACCATGGGCGGCATCCTAATCCTCGCCGCCGTCGTCGTCTCCACCCTCCTCTGGGCCAAATGGGACAACGTCCTCGTCTGGACCGTCCTCTTCACCACCGTCGGCCTCGGTCTCCTCGGCTTCTACGACGACTACCTCAAGATCAGCAAAAAGAACTCCAAAGGCGTCTCCGCCCGCCTCAAACTCACTTGGCAAGGCGGCGTCGCCCTCATCGCCAGCATCCTCTTCGCCTACGTCGCGCGCGATGCCACCATCCTCCGCGAACTTCACATCCCTTTCTTCAAAAACGCCATTATCACTGACATGGGCGTCTTCGCGGTTCCCTTCTTCGCCATCATCATCGTCGGCGCATCGAACGCCGTGAACCTCACCGACGGCCTCGACGGCCTCGCTACCGGCTGCTCCCTCACAACCACCCTCGCCTACGCCGGCTTCGGCTACGTCTGTGGCAACGCCCGCTACTCCTCCTACCTGGACGTCCCGCACATCCCCAACGCCGCAGAACTCCCCATCATCGCCATGGCCCTCGCAGGTGCCTGCCTCGGCTTCCTCTGGTTCAACGCCCACCCCGCCAAAATGTTCATGGGTGACACCGGCTCCCTCGCCATCGGCGGCTGCATCGCCGCACTCGCCATCGGCTGCAAACAGGAAGTCATTCTCGTCGTCGTCGGCGGTGTCTTCGTCATGGAGGCCATGAGCGTCATCATCCAGGTGATCTCCTTCAAAAGCCGCGGCAAACGCGTCTTCCGCATGTCCCCCATCCACCACCACTTCGAACTCGGTGGCTGGCACGAAAACCAAGTCATCGTCCGCTTCTGGATCCTCTCCCTCATCTTCGCCCTCGTCGGCCTAGCCACCCTAAAAATTCGCTAACTCAATCCGCAATCCCCAATCCGAAATCCGCAATCCCAAATGCCCCGCCTCGACACACAACGCATTGCCATTCTCGGCGCCGGTCGCTCCGGCCTCGCCGCAGCCAGGCTCGCTCGTGTCCACGGCGCTTCCGTCACGGTCTTCGACACCGGCACAACCGCCGAACTCAAATCCAAACTCGCCGCTCTCGAAGCCGAATCCATCCCCTTCCTCATCGACCAAGCCGCCTCCGACCTCGTCGTCACCCCCGGCCAGTTCGACCTCTGCATTACCAGCCCGGGCATCGACGAATCCTGGCCCCTCCCGCAAAAATTCATCACCGCCGGTGTCCCTTTCACCGGCGAAACCGAGTTCGCTTTCACCTTCTGCTCCACACCCATCATCGCCATCACCGGCACCAACGGCAAGAGCACCTGCACCGAACTCATCGCCAACATCCTGAACGGCTCCTGCCTCCGCTCCCTCCCCTGCGGCAATCATGGCGTCCCCCTTTCCGAAGTCCTCACCTCCGGCCAAACCTACGACGTTCTCTCCCTCGAAATCAGCTCCTTCCAACTCGACACCATCGCCACCTTCCGCCCCCGTGTCGGCATCTGGCTCAACTTCGCCGACGACCACCTCGATCGCTACCCCAACCGCGAGGCCTATTTCGCCGCCAAAGCCCGAATCTTCGAAAACAGCACTCCAGATGACCTCGCCGTCGTCCTCCATGGCGAACCCTTCCCCATCGGCTCAGCCCGCCGCGCCACCTTCTCCGCCTTCGGCCTCCCCGCCGACTTCACCTTCTCCGACGGCACTTTCTACGCCCACGGCACCGCCTTCGGCTCCAGCGCCGACCTGAACCTTCTTGGCCGCCACAACATGGAGAACGTCCTCGCCGCCCTCATCGCCTGCGCCGAATTCGGCATCACACCAGCAGCCGGCCTCCAGGCCCTTAAATCCTACGGCGTCCCCCCGCACCGCTGCGAACTCGTCCGCGACTTCGATGGCCGCCGCTACATCAACGACTCCAAAGCCACCAACGTCCATGCCGTCTGCGCCTGCATCCGCGCCCTCGACGAAACCGTCGTCCTCATCGCTGGCGGCCTCGACAAACACCTCGACTACACCCCCCTTCGCGATCTCATCCCCGGCCGTGTCCGCGCCATGGTCACCATCGGCACCATCGCTCAATCTTTGAAGGCCCAATTCGAAGACCTTATCCCCTGCCAAACCGCACCCGACATGCCCTCCGCGGTCTCCCAAGCCCGCGCCCTCTCCCTTCCCGGAGACGCCATCGTCCTTTCCCCCACCACTTCTTCCTTCGACATGTTCAGCGGCTATGCCGAACGCGGAAACGTCTTCCGCACCGCCGCCCTCGCTCTAACCTAACATCCCTTTCTTTAACCAACCAACACATCAACCCAAACACATACCCACAATGAGCACACCAAAAAAGAAAAACAAAGGCACTGACCTCCTCGATAACCTCCTCGGCGGCGAACGCCGTCGGCACCAAGTCGCCATGATCACCGAAGAAGGTGACTGGAATCAACACGAATCCAACAGCGGCATGGCGCGCGTCTTCGTCGTCATGCTCCTCGTCCACGTCGTCCTCATCGGCAGCATCATCGTCTATGACTTCATCGGCACCGAAGAGACCCAGTCCGCTCCCGCCCCTGTTGTGAGCAAGACCCCCACGACCGATCCCCACGAACTCTCTTCCACTCCTGTGAAGAGCTCCCTCCCTGAGGCCACCACCTCCGCCGTCGCCAGCTCCTCCGATATCCCCACCAGCGGCGAATACGAAGTCAAATCCGGCGACTCTCTCCCCACCATTGCCGCCAGCCAAGGCGTCGATATCAAGGAACTCATCGCCCTCAATCACCTCGAAGACGGCAACATCGAGCTGAATCCCCTCACCATCCTCAAGCTCCCTGCTCGCAAAGTCGCCGAGCCCGCTCAAGTCGCTGTCGTCAAAGACTTCCCACCCATGCCCGTAGCAAACGCCGAAACCCCCAGCGCTCCTGCCGCTGCGGTCATCCCAATCGAGCAAACCCCACCCGCCCCTCTTCCGGCAGTGGTCTCTCTGGCCGACAACCAACCCTCCATCGACACCACTCCCGCCCCGGCTACACCCGCCATGGACTCAGCTCCGCCCGCTCCAGCGCCCGCACCCGTCGCCGAGCCCGCCAAACCCGAGCCCGTCAAATTGGTCGCTCCAAAACCCGTCCCAACCCCCACCCAAATCGCTGAGAAAAAACCCGCCCCCAAGACCGAACCCAAACCTGCCGCCAAAACCACCTCCTCCGGTAGCCGCAGCCACACCATGGCTAAGGGCGACACCCTCTACGGTCTGGCTCGCAAATACGGCGTCTCCGCTGCCGCCATCCAAAAAGCCAACAACATCAGCAAGCCCGAGTCCATCCGCGACGGCGCCAAACTCATCATCCCAGCCAAGTAAGATCCAACCGATCTAACACCCCTCCGCCGCCTAACCAACCATGGCTTCTCGTTCTGGCATCCTCTTGGTGATTTGTGCAGCTGCTCTCATGGGTCTGGGTATGACCATGTTAGCAAGCACAAATTTCTATCTGGAAGCCGACAAAGGCGGCGGAGAAACTTACAAGAACGTCTGGAGCCAGGTTCGCTGGCTCCTTCTCGGTATTGGGTTCCTCATTCTCGGTGCCAACGTGAACTACCAGCGCCTCCACCACGCCCGGTGGTGGCTGCTGGGACTCACTCTCCTCGCCATGGTCGCCTGCCTCTGGGACGTGACCGGTCGCAAGGTCAACGGCGCCAGCCGCTGGCTCGCCGTCGGCGGCCAACCCTCCGAATTTGCCAAAATCGCTCTCATCGTCGCCCTCTCCGCCTGGTTCGCCAAATACCAGGCCACCACCCGCCAGTTCCTTCACGGCACCCTTTTCCCCCTCCTCATCCTCGCCGCCGTCCTCGTCGCCTTCTGGCTTCAGCGTGACCTCGGCAACGCCATCCTCACCGGCATCGTCGCCCTCGCTGTCATGTTCACCGCCGGCACCCGGGTTTTCCATCTTGTCGCCATCGGCCTTGCCGGCGTTGGCCTCGCCGCCGCCGCCGTTTTCGCCATCCCGAACCGTCTGGCCCGCGTCAAAGCCTTCCTCAACAAAGGCCATGACGATATGGACCTCCAACAGTGGGTCTCCCAACTCGCCTTCGGCTCCGGTGGCCTCGATGGCCGCGGCCTGGGCGAAGGTCGAATGAAACTTTCCTACCTTCCCGAAGCCCATACCGATTTCATCTTCCCCATGATCGGTGAGGAACTCGGCTTCTATGGCACCACCGCCACCCTCCTCGCCTTCGTCCTGCTCGTCATCGGCGGCATGTGCATCTCCGCCTATGCTCCCGACCGCTTCGGCAAACTCCTCGGCATGGGCCTCACTTCCCTCATCGCTTGCGAAGCCCTCATGAACATGGGCGTCACCACCTCCCTCCTCCCCAACAAAGGCCTCCCTCTTCCCTTCGTTAGCTACGGTGGTTCAGCCCTGCTTGCCGCCTGCCTCATTCTCGGTATCCTCCTCAATATCCATCGCCAGGGCGTCTACCTCACACGTGATCAACTCCCCATCATCCGCAGGAAGTCGCGCTGGACCCCCCAAATGTAGCCGATCCCACGTGTCCCAGTCCTCTCCCTCCAAGACCCTCTCCTCCGTCCTCATCGCCTGCGGTGGCACCGGCGGTCACCTCTACCCCGGCATCGCCGTCGCCGAAGTCCTCAAAGCCCGCGGCCACAAAGTCCTCCTGCTCATCAGCGAGAAAAAAATCGACGCCCTCGCCGCCTCCGGTCACCCCGACCTCACCTTCACCACCCTCCCCTCCCTCGCCATGCCCCGCCCGTGGTCGCCGAAAATGATCGGCTTCCTCCGCACCCTCTGGACCAGCTACCGCGCCTGCCGCAAACTCATCCGCCAACATCAAATCACCACTGTACTCGGCATGGGCGGCTTCACCTCCTTCGCTCCCCTTTACGCCGGCAAAAAAGAAGGCTGCCAAACCTTCATCCACGAGTCCAATGCCATCCCTGGCAAAGCCAACAAACTCAACGCCCGCTACGCCTCCACCATCCTCCTCGGCCTCGACCCCTGCCGCTCCCACTTCCCCGCCCACCCCGACATCCGCACCGTTGGCACGCCCATCCGGTCCAACATGTCCCTCCCCCCGGACCAGGATCCCTACGCTTTCTTCAAACTGAATCCCGCCCTGAAAACCCTCCTCATCATGGGCGGCTCCCAAGGCGCTCGCGGCGTCAACCGCGTCGTCGGCTCCGCCCTCCCCGCTTTCGAGCAAATGGGCATCCAACTCCTCCACATCACCGGACCCACCGACTACGAGGAAGCCCGCAATATCTACGCCAATCACCCCCTCCTCCCCCAGCACGTCGCTGCCTTCTGCCACCGCATGGACCTCGCCTACCGCGTCGCTGATCTCGCCATCGCCCGCGCCGGTGCCTCTTCCCTCGCTGAACTCACTCAATTCGGCGTCCCCAGCCTCCTCATCCCCTACCCCCACGCCGCCGAGGACCACCAAACTCGCAACGCCGAAATCTTCGCCCGCTCCGGTGCCGCACGCCTCCTCCCCGAAGGCACGCTCAACGATCAAATCCTCGCCCGCGAAGTCGAATCCATCCTCCTCCATCCCGACGTCGCCGCCACCATGAAAGCCGCCGCCCTCAAGGCCGCCACCCCCGACGCCGCCCGCACCATCGCCGACGTCCTCACCGGCAAATAACTCGAGCCTCGCAGCTTGCAAGCCCAAGCCCCCCACCGCCGTACTCCTCTGATGCGTCGGTTCCTCCTCCCTCTCCTCGCGGCCACCGCCCTCCCCGCCGCCGATCTCCCTCCGGATCCCTCCACCCAAATCCCCGCTTCCTCCCAGCGCCCCTCCGTCGTCACCATCCCCCAATCCGAAATCCGAAATCCGAAATCCGAAATCCCCCACTCCATCCCCTCGGGCTTCACCCTCTCCCTCGCCGCCACCCCTCCCCTCGTCACCCACCCCATCATGGGCTGTCTCGATTACAAAGGCCGACTCTTCATCGGCGACGCCGTCGGCGTGAACTGGAACAAAGCCCAACTCGAAAAAAATCCCCCCAACCGCGTCCTCCTGCTGGAGGACACCAACGCCGACGGCTCCTTCGACAAATCCACCATCTTCGCCGACAAAATGACCTTCCCCCAGGGCGCCTGCTGGCTCAACGGCAGCCTCTACGTCTGCTCCCCACCCAGCCTCTGGAAACTGACCGATACCAACCACGACGGCATCGCCGACCAACGCGAAGAAATCGTCACCGGCTTCGACTACACCGGCAACGCCGCCGACGTCCACGGCCCCAAGCTCCACCCCAATGGCCGCCTCTACTGGTGCCACGGCCGCAAAAACCACGACATCAAACAAAAAGACGGCACGCTCGTCAGCAAACGCCTCGCCTCCGGCATCTGGTCCTGCAACCCCGACGGCACCGACATTCAGTGGCACGCCCTCGGCTGCGCCGACAACCCCACCGGCCTCGACTTCACCCCTGAAGGCGATCTCATCGGCACCGTCAACCTCTACTACTCCAACCCCCGGGGCGACACCCTCATGCACTGGCTCTATCGCGGCGTCTACGAACGCCCCGACCAAATGAAAGCCATCGAAGGCCTCCCCCGCACCCTCGAAAAAATGCCCGTCATCCGCAACTTCGGCCACGTCGCCGTCTCCGGCTGCACCTTCTGGCCCGCCTACCAACAACCAAGCACCAAAAACCAAGAACTAAGAACCCAAAACCTCATGGTCACCCACTTCAACACCCAGCGCCTCGTCCGCATGGAGTTGACCCCCTCCGGCTCCACCTACACCGCCACCGAGCACGAATTCCTCAAACTCAACGACCCCGACATCCACCTCACCGACGTCATCGCCGACCCCCGCGACGGCTCCCTTCTCCTCCTCAACACCGGCGGCTGGTTCCGCAGCGGCTGCCCCTCCAGCCTCATGGCCAAACCCGACCTCCACGGCACCATCTACCGCATCAAAAAAATCCCCTCCACCCCTGTCGTCACAGCCACCGCTCAGTTCACCCCTCTCGATCTGCAATCCGCCATCCATCATCTGCAATCCCAAGATCCCCATCCCCGACGCCGCGCCATGGAATGGATCAACCAAAACATCCCCGAAGACGACGACCAGGCCGAAAAAATCTCCGCAGCCCTCCGCCCTATCCTCGGCCAAGATCTCGACGCCCCCACCGAACACTCCCTCATCTCCCTCTCCCGAAAATTCGAGACCACCAACTATCACGACGTCCGCGACGCCAAAGACCTCTCCACTCTCCGCCACGCCCTGCTCTGCTTCAAAGCCGACGACGCCGCCTCCGCCAACCTCACCGCCGGCATCGCCTCCGACCACCTCGACTCCCTCGACCCCGACCTCGCCCAGATCGCCCTGCGCATGGTCATCTCCCACCCCGACGCCGACGAATGGTTCACCCCCAAGCTCCAAAAATGGCTCTCCGACGAAGACCTCGCCCCCCATCAACACACCGCCCTCCGCGCCTACGGAACCGCCCTCCTCGACAAACCCAACACCCAAGCCCTCGTCACCGCTCTCTTAAATCACGCCTCCGAAGCCGCCCAAAACACCGCCCTCGAAATCATCGCCTCACAATCCGGCAGCCTCCAAAACCCCAACTGGCTCCCACCCCTCGAAAACCTCCTCACCTCCGCCCCTAACCCCCGCCTCCTCGACGCCCTCAAAAAGCTCCAATCCCCCCGCTTCGACTCCAAACTCGAGGCCCTCGCAAAAGACCCCACCCAGCCCCTTTCCCTCCGCCTCAAAGCCCTCGATACCCTCAAAAAACTGACCCTCACCCCCGAAACCTTCTCCCTCCTCCTCGATAGCCTCACCGGCCCCCAGAACTCCGCCGCCGCCCGCATCCAGGCCGCCACCATGCTCACCAAAGCCCCGCTCACCCCCGCTCAAGGCCTCACCCTAGCCCCCGCCCTCGCCACCGTCGGCCCCGTCGAACTCAAAGAACTCCTCACCCTCATCCGCAAGAAAAAGGACCCCTCACAGACCACCGCCTTTGCCACCGCCATCGCCAGAAACCCCGCCCTCATCAGCCAGCAAGAAAGCATCTACCGCACCACCTTCAGCAGCGCCCCTCCCGAAATCTTCGAAACCCTCATCCACCCTGCCTACGCCAAAGCCGAAGCCACCACCGAAGCCAAAAAACGCCAACTGAGCTCCCTCGCCGAAAAAGCCACCACCACCGGCGACCCCGCCAAAGGCCGAGACCTCTTCGCCCAAGGCGCCGGCACCTGCATCGCCTGCCACAAGATCGGCGACCTCGGTCGCGATATCGGCCCCAACCTCTCCCACATCGGCTCCATCCGCACCGAACGCGATCTCCTCGAAAGCATCCTCTTCCCCTCCAACACCCTCGCCCGCGACTACGAAGCCCACCTCTTCGAAACCCGCGACGGCCAATCCCACCTCGGCATCATCCGCAGCCACACCGCCGAAGGCCTCCTCCTCATCGACGTCGCCGGCCAGGAAAAAAACCTCCCCCACACCCAAATCATCGCCGACACCCCCCTCCCCACATCCCTCATGCCCATGGGCCTCGACCAAACCCTCCCCGAAGAAAACCTCCTCCACCTCACCGCCTACCTCCGCTCCCTCAGATAAGGTGGTGCAAGCATCTTGCTTGCACTACCACCCCATCACAAAAATACCACCCCCCATCACAACCCAAGCAGAATCAAACGGCTACTCAGCCGTACCCCTTCACATCGCCCCCTCAAAAAGGAATCCTGTTAATCTTCCAAAATCCTGTGAATCGAACAAAGAGAGATAGCCTGCCAAAGGCAGCCCGAAGGGAAGCGAAGCGAAGCAATCCTGTCAAAACCACCGCCACCCTCCTCACCGCGCTCGCCCTCCCTTTGAGCGCCGCCGACCAAATCAAATCCCTCTCTCAATACAGCAAAGAATACGGCGCCACCAAAACCCCCGTCTCCGTCGATCCCTCCAAAGAACTCCCCCGCTACCCCGCCGTTGAACCCGCCAACGCCCTCGCCACGTGGAAAGTCAAACCCGGCTTCAAACTCGAACTCGCCGCTCACGAACCCCAGGTCACCGACCCCATCGCCATCTGCTTCGACGAACGCGGCCGCCTGTTTGCCTGCGAAATGATCGACTACTCCGAGCTGCGCGATGCCGATCCCCACCTCGGCCGCGTTTCCATGCTCGAGGACACCGATGGCGACGGCACCTTCGACCAATCCACCGTCTTCGCCGACAACCTCCCTTGGCCCACCGGCCTCATCTGGGCCAACCACCAGCTCTTCGTCATCGCCACCCCCGACATCTGGTCCTTCAAAGACACCAACGCCGACGGCAAAGCCGACACCCGCGAAAAAGTCTTCACCGGCTTCGGCACCGGCCTCAAACTCCTCAACGTCCAGGGCATGGCCAACTCCCCCCAGTGGGGCCAGGACAACCGCATCCACATCCTCGCCGGCGGCGGCAATCGCGGCGTCGTCACCTCCCCCAAACGCCCCGACCTCCCCGGCGTCGAACTCGCCGGGCGCGACTTCTGGTTTGATCCCCTCACCCTCGACTTCGGCCTTGAAGCCGGTGGCGCGCAATACGGCATGAGCTTCGACGACTTCGGCCGAAAATTCGCCTGCTCCAACTCCGACCACCTCCAATACTGGCTCTACGACGACCGCTTCACCACCCGCAACCCCCACTACCGCATGCCCAGCCCCCGCCAAAGCATCGCCGTCGATGGCGGAGCCGCCGAAGTCTTCCGCCTCAGCCCCGACGAACCCTGGCGCATCCTCCGCACCCGCTGGCGCGTCTCCGGCGTCGTCAAAGGCGCCGTCGAAGGCGGCGGCCGCGTCTCCGGCTACTTCACCGGCGCCACCGGCACCACCATCTATCGCGGCGACGCCCTCGGCCCCGACTTCCTCAACAACTCCTTCACCGGCGACGCCGGCGGCCAGCTCATCCACCGCAAAATCATCCGCCCCGCCCCCGACGGCGTGAACCTCCAGGGCGAACGCCCCGCCGACGAGCGCGGCTACGAATTCGCCGCCAGCACCGACACCTGGGTCCGCATCGTCAACTTCGCCAACGCCCCCGACGGCTGCCTCTACATCTGCGACATGTATCGCGAAGTCATCGAACACCCCTGGAGCATCCCCGAGGAGATCAAACAGCACATCGACCTCAACAACGGCAACACCCGCGGTCGCCTCTACCGCCTCGTCCCCGACCGCGCCGACTGGACCCGCCGCGCCTCCGTCAACCTCGCCGACGCCACCACCGCCGAACTCATCGCCACCCTTTCCTACCCCAACGGTTGGCACCGCGACACCGCCCACCGCCTCCTCTACGAGCGCCAGGACAAAACCGCCATCGAGCCCCTCAAAGCCCTGGTCAAATCCGGCGCCGCCATTCAAGGCGAAGGTGGCTTCAGTCGTGGCATCCGAACGCACATCCACCCCGAATCCACAGCCCTACACGCCCTCGGCCTCCTCCACGGACTCAATGCCCTCGACACCGCCACCCTCCAATCCGCGACCCATCCCCTCGTCATCGAGCGCGCGCTCGCCCTCGACTCAAAACTCGCGTTTGCTCCCTCTGAAAATCCTCGCCTCCACTTTGCCCACCTCTTAGCAGCAGGAGACCAAAAACCCGAGAACGCCACCATCACCCGACTCGCCCTTGCCCTCAAAAGCCAAAACCCCTGGCACCTCGCCGCCGTCCACAGTGCCCCGCCCGCCTTCGCCGCACCGGTTTTCGCCGCAGCCCTCAAAAGCAACGCTCCAGTGCCACATTTAACCCCTCTCCTCATCACCATCGGCGCCGAAAACCAACCTGCCAACGTCTCCTCCACCCTCGCCCTCATCACCCAACAAACCCTCACCGACCAGACCGAACTCGTCACCGCCCTCGCCGAAGGCCTCCGCAAAGCAGGCACCTCCATCGAGAAAGCCGATACCCAAAACCACCTCGCCGACGTCTTCCTCAGCGCCACCCAAACCGCCCTCGCCGAAACCTCCCCCGAACCCGACCAACTCGCCGCCATCCGCCTCCTCGGCCTCAGCTCCGCACCCTCCGCCAACACCGCCCTCAAAACCTGCCTCGCCGAAGGCCAGCCCGAGCCCATCCAAACCACCGCCGTTATCACCCTCTCCAAGCACAACGCCAAAGACTTCGCCCCCCACCTCCTCACCCACTGGTCCGACCTCGCTCCCAAAGCCCGCACCACTAGCCTCACCGCTCTCCTCGATCGCCCCGAACGTGCCATCGCCCTCCTCAACGCCATCGGCCAGCCCGATTCCCCCAAAGCCTCCGATCTCTCCGCCGCCCAAGTCCAAAACCTCATCCAGTCCAAGGACGCCAACTTGACCACCCTCGCCCGCCAAAAACTCGCCGCCGTCATCCCTCCCTCCCGCGAGGAAGTTGCCAAACAGTTCGCCCCCGCTCTCACCCTCAAAGGCGACCCCGCCGCCGGTCGCAACCACTTCATCGGACGCTGCATGGCCTGTCACATCGCCGAAGGCATGGGCATCGCTGTCGGCCCCGACATGGTCACCGTCAAAACCCGCGGTCGCGACGGCGTCCTCGCCGCGATCCTCGATCCCCACAAGGAAGTCGCCCCGCAATACATCGCCTACACCTTCACCAAAAAAGACGGCACCCTTGTCCCCGGCATCATCACCCAGGACGATGCCTCAGGCGTCACCCTCAAAATGATGGGCGGCACCGAAGTCACCCTCCCCCGCGCCGAAATCCAAAGCTCCACCTCCACCGGCCAAAGCCTCATGCCCGAAGGCCTCGAAACCAACCTCTCCCCCCAGGACCTCGCCAACCTCCTCGCCTTCATCGAGTCCCTCTAACGTATCTCTCCTGTGACCAGCTACGAGTTCTTGAGCATTCCGATTGTCTTGCTGATCATTGCCGGAGTGGCAGCTTCAACCTCCATCGCAATCTTCAAACACCGTGCACCAGTTTGGCGCTCGATAAAGGCAGCCTTCAAAAAGATCCTCGATGCCCTGTGGGGCCTGTAGCCTCACCCCGCCCGGTTCACCGCACTCACCACCGCCTTGATCGACGCCAGCTCAATGTTCGTGTCCACCCCGGCTCCCCACACCGTCTTCCCATCCCCACGCTTGATCTGAACATACGCCAGCGCACTAGCCTCCGTCCCCGCACTCAGACTCTGCTCCCGAAAGTTCGTCACCTCAAACGCCGGCACGCCCCCGTCCTGAATCAAAGCATCCACAAACGCCGCAATCGGCCCGTTGCCTTTTCCAGTGATCCCCCGCTCCTCACCACCTGTCACCAAACTGCAACGACACGTGAACATCCCGTCCACCCCATCCGCATGGAAGTGATGCAGCGCCCACGGTGTCGTCCGCTCAATGTACTCCTTCCAAAACATTTCCTTCAACTCCACTGCCGTCACCTCGCGTCCCAGTCCATCCACCAAGTCATTCGCCAGCGGCCCAAACTCCCGCTGCATGTCCTTCGGCAACTCAATCTCAAACTCGCTCTCCAGCATGTAGGCAATCCCACCCTTGCCACTCTGACTGTTCACTCGGATCACCTCCCGATACTCCCGCCCCAAATCCTTCGGATCGATCGTCAAATACGGCACATCCCAAATCCCACGCTCCTTCTCGTAACCCGCCAACCCCTTCTTGATTGCATCCTGGTGACTCCCACTGAACGCCGTGAACACCAGCTCCCCTGAATAAGGATGCCTCGGCGCCACGGTCATCCCCGTCGTCCGCTCATACATCTGAATCAGCCGGTTCATGTCGCTGAAGTCCAGCCCCGGTGAAATCCCGTGCATGTACAAATTCATCGCAACCTGCACAATATCGAGATTCCCCGTCCGCTCCCCGTTTCCAAACAGCGTCCCCTCCACCCGATCCGCCCCCGCCAACAAACCCAGCTCCGTTGCCGCAGTCCCCGTCCCCCGATCATTGTGCGTGTGCAAACTCACAATCAAACTCTCCCGGTTCGTGATGTTCCGGCAGATCCATTCGATCTGGTCCGCATACACATTCGGCATCGCCACCTCCACCGTGTCCGGCAAATTCAGAATCATCTTCCGCTCCGGCGTCGGCTTCCACACCGCCATCACCGCCTCGCTGATCTCCTTCGCAAACGCCACCTCCGTCGCACTGAAACTCTCCGGCGAATACTGCAGCATCACCCGCGTCCCCGACTCTTCCAATCGGTGAATCCGATCCTGAATCATCTGCGCACCCCGCACCGCCACCCCCACGATCTGCTCCTTGCTCATCCCAAACACATGCTTCCGCTGCGCCGGCGACGTGCTGTTGTACATGTGAATGATCACCTGCTTCGCCCCCATCAAACTCTGCACCGTCTTCTCGATCAAATCCTCCCGCGCCTGCACCAGACACTGAATCGTCACATCCTCCGGAATCCGCCCCTCCTCAATCAACCGACGGTTGAACGCAAACTCCGTGTTCGACGCCGAAGGAAATCCCACCTCGATCTCCTTGAACCCGCACTTCACCAGCGCATCAAACATCTCCAACTTCTGCCCCACATTCATCGGCACCGCCAAAGCCTGATTGCCATCCCGCAAATCCACACTGCACCACAACGGCGCGGCAGAAAGAGACTGCGACGGCCAGCGGCGGTCAGGCAATTCGATCAACGGAAACGGCTGATACTTGGCAGAGGGATCACGTAACATGGCGAAAAATCAGGTCAGATTGAGAAGCAGAACAAAAACAACGAACACGAAAAAACCAAACAAAAAAGCCCCGCCGGAGCGGGGCTTCCAAAAGCTGGTAAAAGATCCAGCGTAGTCTTGGAAACTTACCGCTTGGAGAACTGGAAGCGTTTGCGGGCACCTGGTTGACCCGACTTCTTCCGCTCCTTAGCGCGAGAGTCACGGGTTAGGAGACCGTGTGGCTTGAGCAAGCCGCGATACTCAGGATTCTCAGCGATCAACGCCCGGGAAATCCCCAACCGAACCGCACCCACTTGGCCTGTCAACCCGCCACCAGTGGCGTTCACATCAATGTCATAGGTCGAACGCGTCGCCGTCAATTGCAGTGGCAGCGTCACCATGTTCTGCAGGCTCTGCGTCGGAAAGTAATCGTCCAGCGGGCGACCATTGATCATGATTTGACCATGTCCGGTCCGAAGGTGGACTCGGGCAACTGCTGTTTTACGACGTCCGGTTGCGCTTTTCAGGGGGGCACTCATAGAGAAATAGAAAAAGAAATGTCAGTCAGTCTTACGCCAACTCAAAAGGTTGCGGGTTTTGCGCTTCATGGGGATGCTCAGCTCCAGCATACACCTTTAACTTCAAAATGATCTGACGACCCAACCGATTGTGTGGCACCATGCCCTTCACCGCACGCTCAACCATCAATTCAGGGCGGCGAGCACGCAGGCGCTCTGCCGTCTCCACTTTCTGACCACCCACATATCCCGACACCGAAGTGTAGGTCTTCTGAATCTCTTTGCGACCCGTCAAAACCACGTCTTTGCAGTTCACCACCACCACAAAATCGCCCGTGTCCACGTGCGGAGTGAATGTCGGGCGGGTCTTACCGCGGATCAAATTGGCAGCGGCCACGGCCACATCACCAAGAACTTTGTTCTTGGCGTCGATCACCCACCATTTGCGGGTAATGTCTTGTGCTTTGGCAGAAAAGGTCTTCATCAGGTGTCAGAGGGCTTTGTGGCAGGAATAACAACCCGCTTGTCACCCCTTTTTCGTAAAGGGCGCGGCAGCACGGGGGCGCAAAGAGTAGGCCTTACCCATTTCCTGTCAAATAGATTCTGAAATTCTCCCTTTCTCTTAATGATCCGCGTTTCCCTCCTTCCTGCCAGCAATTTCCGGTTGCTGCCCCGCCTCTCACGGACATACTGCCCCCCCGTTCTGATCCGACCCCCACCTCTTTAATACCATGCTCGAATTCTTCCGTCGTCACCGCGGCCCCTTTCTCTGGTTCCTCACTTTCGTCATCATCATCAGCTTCGCTGTCTGGGGTGGCTACACGGGCTCCAATAACGGCAATGCCGGACCCTCTCCCACCGACAAAGCCTTCACCATCTACGGCAAAGACTACACCCGGGCTGAGGCCGAGCGCACCCAGCGCCTTTACATGATCGCCGCCCGCCTCGGCATGTTCCAGTTCGCCATGGGCCTCATGGACGCTTCTCGGAACTTTGAAACCCGCGACAGCTCCCCTCTCGACTTCTCCCTCAACCTCCTCGTCCTCAAAAAACAAATGGAGGAGTTCGGCATCTACCCCTCCGATGACGAGGCCATGAAAGCCATGCAGGATCTCTCAGCCTTCCAAAAGGACGGCAAGTTCGACGCCGGCCAGGCCGCTATGGTCGAAGAAATGCTCGGCGCCAATGGCGTCCGCTCCGGCGATCTCCTCGAACTCGTCAAATACGACATCGGCCTGACCAAACTCAAAGACCTCGTCACCAAAAACTACGCGGCCTCCTCCTTCGCCTCCGAGAAGCGCTACGCCGCCATGTACCAAACCCTCAAAGGCTCCACCATCGAATTCAAACTCGATGACTTCAAAAAGAACATCAAAGTCGAAGACGCTGAGATCCAAAAAACCTACGACGAGAAAAAGGATACCTTCAAAACCGCCGAAAAACGCGCCATCCGCTGGGTCTTCTTTGCTGACCCCGAAGGCCTCGACAAAATCGAAGACGCCGCGGCCAAAAACAAAAAACAAGCCGATCACATCGAAACCATCCGCGCCTTCGCTGACAAGACCTTCCAAACCGGCGCCAAACTCGAGCCACTCGCCACAGAGGCCAAACTCAAAGTCGAAAACGCCGCCGCCTTCGCACAAGACGCCGCTCCAGAGGCCCTCAAAGCCGCAGGCTCCTTCGTCGAAAGATGCTTCGATCTCACCCTCGGCGAACGCACCATCTCCGACCCCATCAAAGGCGACAAGGGCTACTACATCGGCGAACTCGTTTCCGTCGAAGAACCGAAGCAGCAGGAACTCGCTGAAGTGAAAGAACAAATCCGCACCAGCCTCCTCGACCAAAAAGCCCGCGAGGCCATGGCCACCGCCGTCAATGACACCCGCGAGGAACTCAACAAAGGTCTCAAAGAAGGCAAGAAACTCGCCGACCTCGCCAAGGCCAAAAACCTCACCGTCACTGCCCTCCCCGACTTCGACGCCAATACCCCTCCTCCCGGCCTCGCCAACGCTACCGAAATCGTCCGCGAAGCCGAGTTCCTCGCCCCAGGCACCGTCTCCAAACCCGTCTCCATCGCCACCGGCGTTCTCCTCGTCATCCTTCAAGACAAAGAACTCCGCAAACGCCCTGATGGCGATTCCATGCGCAAAAGCGTCGAAGCCTCCCTCGCCTCCACCGAGCGCGACCAAATCTTCCGCGCCTGGTTCGGTCGCCAAAAAGAAGCCGCCAACGTCAAACTCCAGGTCCCCCTCGGCTAGTTTCTCGCCCCACACTCTGGACCACTCCTTCCTTCCAATATGAGTCCAGAACCCTCACCTGAAGTCCAAGACCTCTTCGACGATGCGAGTGGCTGCATCGCCATCGGCGATCTCGAAGATGCCCTGCCCCTCCTGCGCCGCTGCGTCGAACTTGACCCCACCTTCTTCGACGGCTGGCATGCCCTCGGCATGGTGCTCATGAAACTCGACCAACTCAAGGAAGCCATCGGCGCCGGCATGATGGCCACCACCCTCCGTCCCAACGACCTCCTCGCCTGGACCGCCCTCTCCCAAATGTACGTCCAAAACCGCCAAATTGCGGAAGCCGAAGACGCCAAAGGCAAAGCACGCATCCTGTCACTCGGTGGCAAGGTCGTGAAGGAGTGAGTTTTTCCTCGCTTCACCGCCCGAAATCGCTTTACTGCTCGCACGGCCTACAGCCGCATTCATCTTCTTCGACTTAGCCCCTAAACGCCCCGATTATGAGCGACATCCCTTCTTCTGACCTCCCCTTCTCCTCCACCACCAGCGGTCACGACCCCTTCCAAGCCGCCAAAGCCAGCGCCATGAAAGCCGCCGAGGAACTTCGCAATGCAGCCGCCGCCAAAGCCCAGGAACTCCGCCATTCCGCTGAATCCCACGCCCAGGAATTCAAAACCGCTGCCAACAATAAAGCCGACGAAATCCGCGAACGCGCCGACGAGTTCCGCCACTACGCCGACCAGACCCTCAACGATGCCAAGGTCAAATGCGCCGACCTCCGCACCGAAGCCGAAAACTTCGCCCGCGAAAAACCCCTCCAAGCCCTCGCCACCGCCTTCGGTGTCGGACTCCTCGTCGGCATCATCTTGCGCCGCTGATCCCGCGCGCCCGCCCCACGCCTCATCGCCGATGGACCCCCTTCCCAAAGCTCAGGCGTCTTCCGCCCCGCTCTCCGGCCTGCGGGATCTGGTCAGCACCGTCATCCTCTATTTTGACGCTCGCCTTCGACTCATCCAAATCGAATCCCGGGAAGCCGGCACCCACGTCCTCTCCCTGGTCGTCCTCGCCGTCATCGCCATCGGCTTCCTCGCCCTCGGTTGGCTGATCGCCATTCCCGCCCTGATCTGGTTGCTATCCGAAAAACTTTCGCAGCCCTGGCACCTCGTCGCCCTCTGCACCGCCGGCATTCATCTGGTTCTAGGCTTCATCTTCCTCATCGCCCTCAAAACCAAACTCGCCCGACTTCGCCTTTTCGAAGACACCGTCAGCGAACTCCAAAAAGACCGCCAATGGCTGGCTCCAAAGCTCCCCTGACCCCCAAGCAACAGGCCCTCCACGACCTCGCGCTCGCACGCACGGCTCTCGGCCCCCAATGGCAGAGCGCTACCTCCCTCATGCGACCTGCCGCGCTGATCCAATCCAGCATCCAAAAAAACCGCATCGCCTGGGCCGCTGGCGCTCTCATCACAGGCTTCATCGCCGTGCGTCTGCTACTTCCTTCCTCCCGCCGCAAAAATGAGCGTGACTCTCGACCCAAATCCGATAAAAAATCAGGTTTAATTGCCTTGCTCACCACACCCCTCTTCGGGTTGGCCAGCAAGGCCGTTTTGTCATTCGTCACCACCCAAGTCCAAAACATCATCGCCAACAACTCCTCTTCAAAAAAACCACCTTCCTTCTGATCCTCCTCCTTCGATCTCGACCCGACCTCCCCCACTTCATTCATGTCAGATTCCACCCCCACCGCTACCGTTGTTGCCGAAGACACCATCGCCACCCTAGGCTCAGTCGATGACTACCTCCGCTTCTGCCAAGAATACGACGCCTCCGACCTCCACCTCGCCACCGCTTCCCAGCCCATCTGGCGTCGCTATGGCAACCTCCAGCCCATCTGGAACAACGCCGCCGTCCTCACCGCCGAAGACTGCCGCCGACTCGCTTACCAGTTCCTGACTGAGGCCCAAATCAATCAACTCGAAACCAAGGGCGATGTCGACTTCGCCTACTCCCCCCCCTATGGCCGCTTCCGCGCCTCCGTCGTCCAGCAGCGCCTCGGCATCGACATGACCTTCCGCGTCATCTCCGGCCGCATCCGCTCCGTTGACGAACTCGGCCTCCCCGACACCGTCCGCACCCTCATCCGCTACCACAACGGCCTCGTCCTCGTCACCGGCCCCGTCGGTTGCGGCAAATCCACCACCCTCGCCGCCCTCGTCGACGAGATCAATAAAGAGCGCCAGGACCACATCATCACCCTCGAAGACCCCATCGAATTCGTCTTCGAACCCAAAGGTTGCCACATCAACCAGCGCGAGGTCCACACCCACACCGAATCCTTCGCCTCCGCCCTTCGCGGCTCCCTCCGGGAAGACCCCGACATCATCATGGTCGGTGAAATGCGCGACCTCGAAACCATCTCCCTCGCCATCACTGCTGCCGAAACTGGTCACTTGGTCCTCGGCACCCTCCACACCGGCAACGCCGCCCGCACCCTGGACCGCGTCCTCGACGTGTTCCCCATCGATCAGCGTGAGCAAATCCGCATCATGGTCTCCGAATCCCTCCGCGGCATCGTCTCCCAGCAGCTCGTCCCCCGCACCGACGGCAACGGACGCGCCATGGCCCTCGAAGTCCTCGTCAACAACGCCGCCGTCTCCAACTGCATTCGCGAAGGCAAAACCTTCATGCTCAATGGCGTCATGCAAACCGGCAAAAACCTCGGCATGATCACCATGGACGACTCCCTCCGAAACCTCTTCTCCTCCGGCCAGATCAGTCAGGAGGAATGCATGTCCCGCGCCGAAGACAAAATCCTCATGCGCGCCTTCTTCAAAGGCGCCTGATCCACCTCTCCCACCCACCTCTTTCCCAGTCATCACATCATGCCTGTCATCGACCAATACTTCCGTCAACTGATTGAACTCGGCGGCTCAGACCTTCACCTCACCGAAGGCCAACCCCCCAAAGTCCGCGTTCACGGTTCCGTCAAAGCCATCTCAGATGTCGTCCTCACCCATGAGCACATGGAAACCATGATGCGCGAAATCTGCGAACCCCGCGCCTGGGAACGCTACGTTCAAAAAGGCGATCTCGACTTCGCTTACGAAATGGACGCCGACAACCGCTTCCGTTGCAACTTCCTCCGCCAGCAGTTCGGCTACGGCGCCGTCTTCCGGATCATCCCCACTAAAATCATGTCCCTCGACCAGTTGGGCATCCCGCCCATCGTCAAGGAATTCGGCCACCTCCGCTCCGGCCTCGTCCTCGTCACCGGCCCCACCGGCTCCGGCAAGTCCACCACCCTCGCCGCCCTCCTCGACTACATCAATACCAACTTCCGCCGCCACATCATCACAGTCGAAGAACCCATCGAATTCGTTCACCGTAACAAAAAAAGCATCATCACCCAGCGCGAAGTCCCCATCCAAACCCCTTCCTTCGCCACCGGTCTCAGCGCCGCCCTCCGTCAGGACGCCGACATCGTTCTCGTCGGCGAAATGCGCGACCTTGAAACCATCTCCCTCGCCCTCACCGCCGCCGAAACCGGCCTGCTCGTCTTCGGCACCCTCCACACCAACAACGCCCGCAAAACCGTTGACCGGATCATCGACGTCTTCCCTTCCAACCAGCAAAGCCAGGTCCGCACCATGCTCGCCGCCTCCCTCAAAGGCGTCGTGGCCCAGCTCCTCATGAAAAAAGCCGACGGCAAAGGCCGCGTCGCTGTGAACGAAATCCTCGTCTCCAACGCCGCCGTCGGCGCCATCATCCGCGAAGGTGCCACCCAGAAACTCTACGACGTCATCATCGGCGGCAAAGCCGAAGGCATGCAGTTCATGGACGAAGCCATCTGGAAAAACCTCCGCGACGGCAATGTCACCCCCATGGAAGCCTACATGAAGGCCATCGACAAAAACCGCTTCAAAGCCTTCCTCCCACCCGAAGACGCCGCCGTCGGCATCGCCTCCGGTGGCGACGAGAAAGCTGGCAAGAAGTAGTCCTCTCACCATCAACGAAAAAAGCCCCGGCGGATTCCTCCCCCGGGGCTTTTTTGTGCGGCTACCTCATCGCGACGTCCCCGCCGCCAACCGCGCCGCATCATGCCCAAAGAACGTCTCCATCCGCTGCCGCAGATCCGCGTAAAACTTCGCCGCCATCTCCTCGATCGCCACCGCCCGCTGACTGTCCCCGCGCCCCTCCTTCGCCAGCAAATCCCGCTCCACCCGCACCCGCTCCTCAAACACCCGCTCCAACTCCATCAAACTCTCCAAAAACTCCTTCGCCGCCCGCGACCGATCCACCCCCTCAATCATCGCCTGCTCCAATGGCTTGTTCCGCGTCAAATGCAGCAGCCGCCCGCCCGCCAACTCATCCATGTATCGCGTGAAACTCTTCAAAAACGTCTGCCGCTCCTTGTCAAACCGCACCTCATCCTGATCCACCAGCGTGTCATACGGACCCGGCTTCGAAAAGAATTTCACCACCAGTGGAATCGTATCCACCAGCATGAACAGCAGCGTCAAAACCACATAAGCCGCAAACGCAAACGCCCCACCCTGAGCCCCATCCTCGAACAGCTTATGCAGCGCCAACGTCTGCGTTAGAATATCCCGCCGAGGCTCCGCCCGGATCGCCGCCACCCGCGCCTGCTCGTCCTCGCTCAACTTCGCCAACTCCCCCCGCGTCACATTCGCCTGCTCGCGCAACGCATCCATCTGCTGCTTCAGCGAGTCCCTCAATTGATTCTGCTGCGCCACAAACGAATCCGCCTGCTGCTGCTGCACCTGCTGCTTCAATCCCGCAATCCGCGCCTCCTCCGCCACCAGCTTCGCCTTCGCAGCCGCCGCCGCCATCGCCACCTCATCCGAAATCCGCTTCTCCAGGGCCACCACCTCCTCCTGCAACTGGTTCCGCTGAAGCGTCAAACTCTCCACCACCGCAGACAGCCGCTTACTCTCATCCCGACGCCACGTCAGTTGATCCGTCTGAATGCTCTTCGCCCGTGGCCCCAGCCCAATGATCCCGCTCCGCTGCCCGTTCAACTCCCGCTCAAACTCCTTCTGCCATAAATCCAACTCCACCTGCAGCTTCTTCGACGCCGCATCCTCCGTCGCTAGTTGCTTCTCAACCTCCCCCACCTTCGCCTTCAGCGGTGCCGTCGCCTCGGCTACCTTCTTCTCCAACTCCGCCTTCGCCTTCATCTCGTCCGGCGTCAGCACCGGCTGCCCCGTCGCCGGATCCACCACCAAAAACTCCGCCTGAAATGTCGCATCCCACTTCACTCCCAACTTCGCAATGTCCGCATCCACCACCGCGATCTTCGCTTCCGTCGCCGTCTTCAATGCCCCCGACTCCGCCCTCGCCGCCGCAATGTCCACCTCCCGCTGCTCCTCGATCACCGTCGACACCGTGTCCCGAAACAAAAGCAACGCCAGCGGATGCGAAATCGTCAACCCCATCAGCGCCGCCACCACAATCCGCAGCCCAAACTGCGCCGCCTTGCGCACAAACGATTGGTAAGCCCGATACGTCGCCAGCAACGCGCGGTCTACCGTCAAAATGATGAACGACCATACCAGCGAGACCGGCACGATGTACCACCAGTTGTCCGTCAAAGTCGACACCGCATAAGCCGACGATATCAAAGCAAAAAGCGACGGCACCAGCACCGTCGCCCCAAACGCCACATACTTCCGCCGCTCCCACGCCGGACACTCACGCAGACTCTGCTCACTGGCGCCCGACAGCCAGTAAAAAACGCGGGCAAACACACTTTCAGGTTTCATATCCGAGTTCGAGAGTAATGCATTCCACCAAACGCACAACTCCCACCCTCAGAAGATTTTCGCCCACAACCCCATCCCCAAAAAATCCCGTTAATCCTGAAATCCTGTCAGCCGAACGAAGGAAGACAGCCTGCCAAAGGCAGCCCGAAGGGAAGCGAAGCGCCGCAATCCTGTCCCCAAAACCCTCACCTCAACGGCAACTCACAATACAACGTAAACCCCCGCGCCTCAGTCACCCGCAGATTCAACATCTCCCCCGTGTGCCGCTCATAGTTCCCATCAAACACCGCAATCTTGTTCGTCCCCGTCCGTCCACTCAGCCGATCATTTGTATACCGGCTGTACCCCTCGCAAAGCACCTCGACCTCCTGACCGATCAACTCGTCATACTTTGGCAGCGCCAACGCATTCACCAAATTCAGCAAATCCTGATTCCGCGCCTCCTTCACACTCTCCGGCAACTGCATCGCCTCCTCCATCTCCGCCGCCGGCGTCCCCTTCCGCTTCGAATACCGGAACACAAACGCATTCTCAAACGCAATCTCCTCAAACATCGCCCGCGTCTCCAGATACTGCTCCTCCGTCTCCCCGGGGAATCCCACAATCACATCCGTCGTCACCGCAATCCCCGGCCGTGCCGCCCGAATCTTCGCCACCAACTCAATGAACTTCTCCCGCGTGTAAGGCCGGTGCATCCGCTTCAAAATCGCGTTGCTCCCGCTCTGCACCGGTAAATGCACATGCGGCGCCAGCTTCGGCAAATACGTGAACGCTTCGACCAAATCCTTCTTGTAGCCAATCGGATGCGGACTCGTAAACCGGATCCGCTCAATCCCGTCCACCTCATGCACCGCCTCCAGCAACTGCACAAACGGACTCTTCCCCCCCACCGCCGGAAACTCATGCCGACCATACAAATTCACAATCTGCCCCAGCAGCGTCACCTCCTTCACCCCCCGATCCGCCAACCGCTTCACCTCCTCCACAATCTCCCCGATCGGCCGCCCCCGCTCCCCTCCCCGCGTGTAGGGAACGATGCAAAAAGTGCACTTCATGTTGCACCCCTGCATGATGCTCACAAACGCCGTCGCCTGCTTCGCCTTCAGCGTGTGATCCCGAATCGTATTCTGGCTCTGCTCCTCCTCCTCGATGTCCACAATCGAAAACCGCTCCTCATCCATCTGCTTTTCCAGCTTCGCCTTGATCAGCCCATCCACATGATCCACCACCCGGTGATACTTCTGCGTTCCCACCACCAGATCCACCTTCGACGTCGCCACTAGCTCCGCCCCCCGACTCTGCGCCATGCACCCCATGAATCCCGTCACCAAATGCGGCTTCGCCTTGCGATACTGCCCCATCAACCCCATCTTCCCCAACGCCTTCTGCTCCGCCTGATCCCGCACCGAGCACGTATTGATCAAAATCACATCCGCAGCCTCCTCCTCACCCGTCATCGTATAGCCCCGCTCCACAAACATCTGAGACACCTGTTCCGTGTCCCGCTCGTTCATCTGGCAACCATAAGTGCGAATGTAAACCTTAGGCATCGTTAAAAATCCCCATCAAAGGGCCGTCACCATACCCCGTTTCCCCTCCCAGTCAAAGTTTCCCAAATCCCCATTCCTCGTCCTCGTCCTCCTTGCATTAATCCCGTTAATCCTGTCAATCCTGTCAATCCTGTCCAAAAAAATCGCCGATGCTGATCCTCCCCGAACTCCTCTCCCCCGCCGGCAACTGGGACTGCGCCCGCGCCGCCGTCGCCAACGGCGCCGACGCCATCTACTTCGGCATGCCCCGCTTCAACGCCCGCCTCCGCGCCGACAACTTCTCCGAAGAAGACCTCCCCAGCCTGATGACCTTTCTCCACGCCCACGGCGTCAAAGGTTACGTCGCCTTCAACACCCTCGTCTTCACCTCCGAACTCCCCGATGCTGAAGCCCAACTCCGCTACCTCGAAGACTCCGGTGTCGACGCCGTCATCGTCCAGGACCTCGGCCTCGCCGAACTCGTCAAACGCGTCACCCCCCGCCTCCGCCTCCACGCCTCCACCCAGATGACCATCACCTCCCCGGAGGGACTCGAATTTGCCAAACGCCTCAACATCGACCAGGCCGTCCTCTCCCGCGAACTCTCCCTCCGCGAACTCGAACGCTTCCAAGCCAACGACCATCCCGAACTCCCCTTGGAAGTCTTCGTCCACGGTGCCCTCTGCGTCGCCTACTCCGGCCAGTGCCTCACCTCCGAATCCCTCGGCCGACGCAGCGCCAACCGTGGCGAATGCGCCCAGGCCTGTCGCATGCCCTATCAAATGGTCGTCGACGGTGCCCTCATCGACCTCGGCGACAAACGCTACCTCCTCTCCCCCCAGGACCTCGCCGCCGTCGAAGAAATCCCCCGCCTCATCGAACTCGGCATCCGCTCCTTCAAAATCGAAGGCCGACTCAAAACCCCCGAATACGTCGCCGCCGTCACCCAAGTCTACCGCAAAGCCATCGACAAGGTAGTGCAAGCATCTTGCTTGCCCTCCCCCGTGGAGCAAGCCGCTGGCTTGCCCGCTTCCTCCGGCGAAGCCGCACTTCAAAAAGTGGTGCCAGCTTCCAGCTTGCACTCCCCCCCCATCGGCGCAGCCGCACTTCCCCCCCTCGAATCCACCATCTCTTCCGAGGACAAATACGCCCTCGAGATGACCTTCTCCCGCGGCCTCTACTCCGGCTGGATGCACGGCGTCAACCACCAGGAACTCGTCACCGCCCGCTTCGGCAAAAAACGCGGACCCTACGTCGGCACCGTCACCCAACTCGCCCGCGACGCCGTCCAGCTCGACCAGTTTGTCATCCCCCTCAAACCCGGCGACGGCGTCGTCTTCGAAAACCCCGCCGACACCAACGCCGAACAAGGCGGCCGCCTCTACTTCGTCCAGGACCACTGGATCGAATTCCAGCGCGGCAAGCTCGACATGAGCACCCTCGCCCCTGGCACCCGCGTCTTCAAAACCGACGACCCCGCCCTCAACAAAGCCCTCCGCCAATCCTTCGAAGGCGACATCCCCGTTCGCAAACAGTGGCAGCTCGACATCACCGCAACCGGCAGTGAAAACGAACCCCTCACCCTCTCCGCCACCGCCACCCACTTCCGCAACGGCCAAACCCGATCCGCCACTGTCACCTCCACCCAACCCCTCCAACTCGCCCACAAACGCCCCCTCGACGAAACCACCCTCCGCGACCAGCTCGGCCGCCTCGGCGGTACCCCCTACGACCTCGGAACCGTCACCCTCAATCTCGAAGCCCCCCTCATCCTCCCCCTCTCCACCCTCAACCACCTCCGCCGCGAGCTAATCCAAAAAATGGCGCAAGCTCCCAGCTTGCCGCCACCCGTGGAGCGAGCCGCTGGCTCGCCTCCCAAGGTGGTGCAAGCATCTTGCTTGCACTCCCCAAACGTACCACCCCTCTCCGAGGCGTCCCCCCACACCGGCGAAGCCGCACTTCAAAAGGTGGTGCAAGCATCTTGCTTGCACTCCCCCACAACCGGCGCAGCCGCACTCCCCCCTTCCAAAACTTCCCTCTCGGTCTTGTGCCGCACCCCCGCCCAAATCCAAGCCGCCCTCGCCCTCAACATCCCCCGCCTCTACCTCGACTTCGAAGACATCCGCCGCTACGCCGACACCGTCACCGAAATCCGCGCCACCGGCACCCAAACCGAAATCTTCCTCGCCACCCCCCGCATCCAAAAATCCGGCGAAGCCGGCTTCTTCAAACTCATCGAACGCGCCGAACCCGACGGCGTCCTCATCCGCAACCTCGGCGCCCTCGCCTTCTTCAAAGACAGCCCCCTCCGCCTCACCGGCGACTTCTCACTCAACGTCGCCAACCACCTCACTGCCGCCCTCCTCAAGCGCGAAACCCCGCTCGAGCAATTGACCCTCTCCTACGACCTCAACCTCGAGCAAATCCTCTCTCTCCTCGCCGCCTCCGACCCATCTTGGTTCGAGATCACCCTGCACCAGCACATGCCCATGTTTCACATGGAGCACTGCGCCTTCGCCGCCTTCCTCTCCACCGGCACCGACTTCACCAACTGCGGTCGCCCCTGCGAAAAACACCGCGTCGCCCTCCGCGACCGCATGGGCATCGACCACCCCCTCAAAGCCGACGTCGGCTGCCGCAACACCCTCTTCAATCACCAGGCCCAAACCGGCGCCGACTTCTACCCCCAACTCCACACCGCCGGCCTCCGCCGCTACCGCGTCGAGCTCCTCGAAGAAGACGAAGCCCAAACCACCGAAGTCCTCACCGCCTACCAACAACTCCTCACCAACCAACGCACCGGCCATGAACTCTGGCGCCACCTCCGCGCCCAAAACCAACTCGGCGTCACCAAAGGCACTCTCTCAGCCTCTGTCTAATCACCCTCTGAAGTTAGGGAGTCGCACCCCCAAACGGAATCGACGACGCCCCTCCCAACTTGGTCACTCCCAACACCTTCGCCTTGATGTAAATCGTCGTCGGTTTTGCCTCCCCACGCTTCCAATACACCCCACCCGGAACAGTGTAATACAAAGGGAAATCCCTCACCTTCAACTCACTCGGTGCCTGATAAAAATCCCCCTTCGTATCAGAGTGGCTCAAAGCATACCGGCCCGCTGGCAGGTTGTACTCTTTCATCACCAATTTCCCACCATATTGAAAGGCCCGCGTGATCCGAATCGCCTGAGCCTGCGCACCCGCTGGCGCTTTCGCTTCCTTCGTCGGGATATCACTGACCGACTTGCAAGAAACCAACCAAAAACTCAAACCCAACAAAAGAAAAACACGGAACATCCCTGCTGAATACTGACCTTCAAATAAAACGTCAACACCATTCCGCAAAGACCGTTTCTCGAAACGATTGTCAGTTTGTTTAGGCGAGCGCGGCGACCCAAATGGCTAAAGATGCAGTTACAGATTTTCTTAAACGTTTCTAAGCCCCAGCCTCTCTAAATTCCCAGAATCGGTTCTTTACCAGACACCACCTCTTTGCAACCATCTACACATGTCCAAGGTCCCTCTTTCCGTCCTTTGCATGTCCCTCGCCCTCCTCGCTTTGGGCCTCCAAACACAGGCTCAAACCGGCACCGATGCCCCACGCACCGTCGTGGACAAGGAAATCTCCGACTTCATCCTCTCAGATTCTGCTTGGTCATCCAACACCCTGCCAGGAAACTGGGCCGATATCAGCGTCAACGCCGGATTGCAGTCCAAAGAGTTGCGCAGCCTCGGACGCCTCTTCGGCCACCAACCCCAACAAGTTCTGACCTTTTGGGAAAATGGACAGCTCAACCGCATGGAGATCATCTTCCTAGAAGCTGGCTACTTCTTCGGCTTTCGGAAAAGCTCCGAACTCACCTACACGCAAACCACCGGCACGGCCCTCGACTCCCGCAAGTTTGAGCGCGAAATCGAACAACTCCGCAAATCGGAAGACATCGAGATCAAAGAAAAACACATCCAGTTCAAGAAGCTCTTCGAGACCCTCGAAAAGGAGTTGCCAGAAAAACTAGAGACCTTCACCAAGGCACCCGGAAAACGCACCACCATCGGTTCCGGCAGCCTGATGCGCAGCCGCGTCACCGAGTTCACCACCCCCGCCCTAGCCATCCGATTCAGCGCCGAAGACGATCAACTGGTCAGCCTCACTGTTCTGCGCAAAGAGGACGCCACACGCCGCATGATTGGCTCCACCAGCAATCGACGCGGAGCCATCAAGGACAACGTCAAAACCCTGTCCTCAGGTGATGTCGTCATCGAGAACATCCCCATGTTCAATCAAGGCTCCCGAGGCTACTGCGCCATCGGCACCCTCGCCATGATCACCCAATACTACGGCCTGAACGTCAACATCGACCAACTCGCCGCCAAAGCCGGTTACAAAGAAGGTGATACCGACAATGCCATCATCATCCCCATCTATCAGGCCGCCGCCAAAGAAGCCAAATTGAAGATGGCTCAAAACGAACGCTTCGATTTCCGGGACGCCATGCGCTCCCTGTCAGAAGGCAAACCTATTCTCGTTTGGCGCTTCTTCAGCCGGGAACGCGACGCCCTGCACACTGATTTCAAAGCCAAACACCAGGCCGATCCCAGCCAACTCCTCCCCGACCCAAAGAAAAGCCGCGATGAAAAAACTGCCTGGCCCGCCTTCGCCAACGGCGGCCATGCCTCCGTCGTCACCGGCTTCAACAAAGAGCGCAACGAAGTCCTCTTCACCGAAAGCTGGGGAGAAGAAACCCGCCACCGCCGCATGCGCGCAGAAGAAATGGAAACCACCTGCTATGTCCAGTTCGAGTTTGAACCTTAAGACTTCAAGTCGCTCATGCGCCACTGGTTCCTTCTCTTGACCCACTCTTACCGAAATCGACGTCTGGCACTCGGTTCCAGCGGTTTTGTCAGTGGTGGAGGCGATTCGATCACTGCATCACTCAGCCCGCGTCAACGCCTAAAAATGTCTTTCCTGGGAGCAGTTGAGAGCATTCCGACATTCGGAAGCGCTTTCGCCGCTCACGAGGCTGGCACAGAATGGCTTGCCACCGCCATCGTCTTCACCGGCTTGGGTATCAGCGCGCTCCTCTGCTGGGCGTTGCGTCGGCAGACCCCGCTCACCCGCATCCACGCCACCCAAAAGCCCGATTCCCCTCCAAGGTAATTCCCTTGACCAAATTTGAACCTCATCGACACAATCAGCCGTCCACATACGTTCTATCTGTCCATGAAACGCACCATCATCACCACCCTCTCCGCCCTCGCTCTCGCAGCGACCACCACCTTCGCCGCCGAAAGCCTCTACGAAATCCCCGTGAAGGACATCAAAGGCCAAGACACCACCCTGAAGCCGTACGAAGGCAAAGTCATGCTCATCGTCAACGTCGCCTCCAAGTGCGGCAACACCAAGCAATACACCGAGCTTCAGCAACTCCACGAAACCTTCAAAAAGAACGGCCTCGCCGTCCTCGGCTTTCCCTGCAACGACTTCGGCGGCCAGGAACCCGGCACCAATGACGAGATCCAGGAATTCTGCTCCAGCAAATACAGCGTCACCTTCCCACTCTTCGACAAAGTCGTCGTCAAAGGCGAAAACAAGCACCCCCTCTACATGGCCCTCAGCGGCCCCGACTCCCCATTCCCCGGCGACGTGAAATGGAACTTCGGCAAGTTCCTCGTCGGCAAAGACGGCAAAATCATCGCCCGCTTCGAACCCAAAACCAAACCCGACGCCCCCGAAGTCCTCGAAGCCATCAAAACCGCCCTCAAATAACCCACTCACCAGTCATTCCCTCCAAGAGCCGGGCCCCCAAAGCCCGGCTCTTTTTTTGCGCATAGACCGGTTCTCGAAAAGAAGGTCATTTTGATCCGGCGAGCGCAGCGGCTTCAGTGGCAAGGAAGTCGAGCAGCCCGCTATTGAATCAATAGCGGGCAAGCGGCTGACGCAGCCAATGAGGCTGCTCCGCCGCCGGGCAAGGTGAGACAAGTATTTCGAGAACCGGTCTAAACCCCTTGGAATGCCCCCACCCGCCGACACCCTCCAACATCACCCCTCCCAGCCCCACCCAAAACCATCCCTCCCACCCCATTCCCCAATCCCGTTAATCCAAAAAAATCCTGTTAATCCTGTCCCAAAAAACGCCGCAGTCCTCACCCCGCCTTCCGTTTTCCACTTTCCAAACCCACTTCCCCCGCTACCCTCCCCAGACCATGCTCGACATCCGCCTCCTGCGCGAAAGCCCCGAACTCGTCAAACAGCGCCTCGCCACCCGCGACGCCGCGCTCGCTCCTCTCGTCGACCAAATCCTCGCCATCGACTCCGCACGCCGCGCCGCCGAGACCGAACGCCAGCAACTCCAAAGCGACCGCAATCGCCTCTCAAAGGAAATCGGCATCGGTCGCAAAAATGGCGAAGACACCTCCGCCAAAGAAACCGAAGTCCGCGGCATCGGCACCCGCATCGACGAAATTGGCCAGGAAGCCGACGCCGCCGATACCCAACAGCGCGATCTCCTCCTCGCCCTCCCGAACCTTCCCCACGACGCCTGTCCCATCGGCACCACCGCCGAAGAAAACCCCGAAGTCCGCCGCTGGGGCACCGCCCCCGCCTACGACTTCGAACCCAAAGACCACATCGCCCTCGGCCAGGCCCACGGCATGCTCGACTTCGAAGCCGGCGCCAAAATCACCGGCTCCGCCTTCGTCGTCTATCGCGGCCCCGGCGCCCGACTCGAGCGCGCCCTCATCAACTTCCTCCTCGACCTCCACACCACCCAGCACGGCTACACCGAGATCAGTCCCCCGCTCCTCGTCAAACCCGAGTGCCTCGTCGGCACCGGCCAACTCCCCAAGTTCGGCGACCAAGTTTACCACAGCCCCGAGGACGACCTCTACCTGATCCCCACCGCCGAAGTCCCCGTCACCAACCTCCATCGCGAAGAGATCCTCAAAAACGAGCAACTCCCCATCCACTACGCCGCCTACACCCCCTGCTTCCGTCGTGAAGCCGGCAGCGCTGGCCTCGGCACCCGCGGCCTCATCCGCATGCACCAGTTCGACAAAGTCGAGCTCGTCCATATCACCACTCCGGAGACCTCCATGGACGCTTTGGAAACCCTCACCGGTCATGCCGAAAAAGTCCTCCAACTCCTCGGCCTCCACTACCGCGTCATCGAACTCTGCACCGGCGACATCGGCTTCGGCTCCGCCAAAACCTACGACATCGAAGTCTGGGCCCCCGGCCAAAAAGCCTACCTTGAGGTCTCCTCCTGCTCCACCTTCGGCGACTACCAGGCCCGCCGCATGAACCTCCGCTACAAAGACGCCGAAGGCAAAAACCGCATCGCCCACACCCTCAACGGTTCCGGCACCGCCCTCGCCCGCCTCTTCGTCGCCCTTGTCGAAACCCATCAACAAGCCGACGGCACCATCCTCATCCCCGAAGCCCTCCGCCGCCACTACGGCGCAGATCAAATCTCTACGTTGTCGAAATGACCCCAACGTTGCCAGTCCCCTCAATGCACGTTGTTCACGCTTCAGCGTGTCAAAGGTACGTTGTTCACGCTTTAGCGTGTCAGCGCGCACGGCACCCCAACGCCAAAACTCCTCACCCCTGCAACTGACGCGTCCCTCCTTTCATGGGACCAAAGGCCACACACCCGAATCTCCCATGAACCCTCCCCCCCTCTCCTCTCCCGAAAACCCCTTCGGCGACCCCGATCGCTCCACTCGCGAGAACAGCGCCGCGATCGGCAAAGGCATCCTCTACGGCTGCGGCGGCTGCGCTAGCCTCGCCCTCATGGTCCTCCTCCTCATCGGCGGCATCATCTACTTCATCTTCTCCAGCGTCCGCAAAACCGAACCCTTCCAGCTCACCCTCCACGCCGCCCAATCCTCCCCGGAAATGCGCGCCCAACTCGGCGAGCCCATCACCCTCGGCTTTTGGTTCACCGGCAGTGTCAACTGGAACAACGGCAATGGCACTGCCGATGTCCAAATCCCCCTCAACGGCCCCAAAGGCAGCACCACCATCCACACCATCGGCACCCAATCCCCCGGCGCCCCCTGGAACTTCTCCAAAATGGAATCCACCTCCTCCCCCTCCATCAACCTCCTCTCTCCCTGACCCCGTGGAGCAAGCAGCCTGCTTGCCACTCACCCTCCGCCCCCGCGCCTCCCTCCTTGAATCCCTTCCCTCAAGACTCAAAGCTCCTCATCGCCCTCTCCGGCGGCCGCGACTCCATCGTCCTCCTCCACTGGCTCCTCGCCCAAGGCCACCCCAACCTCATCATCTGCCACCTCAATCACTCCCTCCGTGGCAAAGAGTCTGATCAAGACGCCGCCTTCGTCCGCCGCCTCGCCAAAAAGCACTCCCTCCCCTGCGAGATCGCCAAAACTGACGTCGCCGCCCTCGCCAAATCCGCGCGTCTCTCCCTCGAAACCGCCGCCCGCCAGGCCCGCCACACCTTCTTCCTTCAAGCCTCCACCAAACACCAAACCCCCCACCTCTTCCTCGCACACCACGCCGAAGACCAGGCCGAAACCGTCCTCGCCAACGCCTGCCGCGGCACCGGCCTCCCCGGCATCGCCGGCATGAAACCTGTCCAAACCCTCGACAACGGCCTCATCCTCCACCGCCCCCTCCTCACCTGGCGCCGCACCGACATCGACACCTACATCACCACCCACAAACTCCGCTTCCGCGAAGACCCCTCCAACACCTCCCCCGCCCACCGCCGCAACCGCCTCCGCCACGACATCCTCCCCCGACTCAACCAAGCCCTCGATCGCGATGTCACACCCGCCCTGGTCAGACTCGCCGCCCACGCCTCCCGCGACGACGACCTCCTCACCTCCCTCACCCACACCTGGATCCAAACCCACACCCCCTTCACCTCCGACGGCCGACTCCAAATCACCCCCGCCCTCAAAGCCCTCCACCCCGCCCTCCTCACCCGCCTCCTCCGCCTCTGGCTGCAATCCCTCTCAGTTCCTAACATCGACCAAACCCACATCGACGCCGCCCTCACCCTCCTCACCCAAATCACCCCCGCCAAAATCAACCTCCCCCAAAACCACCACCTCCACCGCAAGTCCAAACACCTCCACCTAACCTAACAAAACCCAACACCCACTCACCACTCACCGATTACTTCTGAATAACTACCCGTGTTAGTCGTTGAAAATTTTCACTTTATATCTTTCGCAGTCACCCAAACCAAGGAGTGACGGCTTCTAGCCGTCACCTCTCCGTCCTCCCCTAGCCACCCCCTAGTTACTCTCCCTTTCAATCATGCTGCGCGTGTGCTCCGCTGAATACTGATTACTGATTACTGAACACTCCCTAAACCTTGCACTTCTCCAACCCCAGCGCCCTATACACCCTCCTCGCCCTCCCGGTCATCCTCCTGATCCACTTCCTCCAGGAGCGCTCCCGCCGTGTCCGCGTCAGCACCCTCTTCCTCCTCGAACACGCCGCCCCCATCAGCGTCGGCGGCGCCCGCATCGAACGCCTGCGCAACTCCCTCCCTCTCTGGCTCCAACTCCTCGCCGCCCTCATCGTCACCTGGCTCCTCGCCGAACCCCGCTGGACCCGCCAAGACTCCCGCCAATCCATCGCCGTCGTCCTCGACGCCTCCGTCTCCATGTCCGCCTTCCAGGAAAATCTGGAAACCACCCTGTCCAAAGCCCTCGCCCCCTGGTCCCGCGCCGCCACCACCACCGACTGGCTCCTCATCCCCTCCGACACCCGCCTCCCCACCCTCTACAAAGGCACCGACCTCACCGCCCTTCTCAACGCCCTCAAAGCCTTCTCCCCCACCCAAGGCACTCACGATTCCACCAACGCACTCCTCCTCGCCCGCTCCCTCGTCAAAGCCACCGGCACCGTCCTCTTCATCACCGACCATCGCCCCACCTCCCTCCCCTCCGACACCGGCCTCATCGCCCTCGGCACCCCCTTCCCCAACATCGGCTTCGCCGGCCTCACCACCACCACCACCGCCACCACCACCACCACCTCCTCCTCCTCCTCCTCCTCCTCCTCCTCCTCCTCCTCGTCCTCGTCCCTACCTATCTCCAATCTCCCATCTCCCATCTCCGGCGGCGAAGCCGCCTATTCGGTTCTCGTCCGCAACCCCAGCCCCGAACCCCAAACCCGCGAATGGTGGACCGAACTCCCCCAGGCCCCACCCGGCTCCCAACTCACCGCCAAACAATCTCTCACCCTTGCCCCCGGCCAATCCCTCACCCTCTCCGGCACCTTCCCACCTAACTTAGATCAAGTCATCCTCAACCTAACACCCGACCGCTTCCCCCTCGACGACACCTTCCCCATCCGCCGCCCCCAACCCCGACGCCTCACCGCCGAAATCCACCTCCCCCCAGGCCCGACCCACCAACTCTTCACCACCCTCCTCTCAGCCCTAGAAAACCTCGACCTCCCCTCACAACTCACCACTAACAACTCACCACTTACACCAGCCCCCCCAGACCTCCTCATCACCGAACTCGGCGAATCCGTCCCCACCCACGCCATCCAGTTCACCTCCGCCGGCACCGGCAGCACCACCGCCCTCGACCCCGACCCCGTCGTCGCCGACAACCACCCCTTCACCCGCGACCTCGACTGGGCCTCCCTCCTCACACCCACCCCCGCCGACCTCACCCTCGCCGACACCGACCAACCCCTCCTCTGGAAAGGCCCCAAACCCCTCGCCCTCCTCCGCCAGGACACCCAGGACGACGGCACCCGCACCCAGCGCCTCCTCCTCGCCTGGAACCCCGCCGACTCCTCCGCCGCCCGCAACCCCGCCGTCCTCGTCCTCCTCCACCGCTTCACCGAACACCTCCGCCAACAAAAACGCGCCTTCCACGCCGACAACTTCGAAACCCACCAACCCCTCAACCTCCCCTCCCCCCCCAAATTCCCCCGCACCCTCACCTCGTCCTCGTCCTCGTCCTCCCCCATCTCCCATCTCCCATCTCCCATCTCCGGCGGCGCAGCCGCCCCCCCACTCCCCACCTTCTTCGACCTCCACGAAGGCGACACCCACCTCCTCTCCGCCGCCGCCCACTTCGGCGACACCCGCGAGTCCGACTTCACCAAATCCGAAACCCTCGACGAAACCACCGCCCTCCGCCGCCAAACCACCCTCAAACAAACCGAAGCCGACCCCCTCACCCCCCTCTACCTCCTAGCCCTCATCTCCCTCCTCCTCCTCTCCTGGACCCGCACCCCCTGAGCCCTCCCTTCCTAAATTCTTCTGTCCCCATTCTCCTGTCGAACCCATCCCGTTAATCCCGAAATCCTGTCAATCCTGTCTCAAAAAGCCCTCCCCTACCCTTCAAATTCACTCCCTTCATCACCCAATAAAAAATCCCGTTAATCCCCCAAAAATCCCGTCAATCCTGTCCAAAAATGCGCCTAGCCTCCCCAGAATGGTTCCTCCTCCTCCCCGCCCTCCTCGCCGTCGGCTGGTTCTGGCCGCGCCTCCAACTCCACCGCCCCCTCCGCGCCCTCGCCCTCCTCCTCCTCGTCTTCCTCGCCACCCAACCCCAAACCCGCCGCTTCTCCGACGGCCTCGACCTCTGGGTCCTCGTTGACCAGTCCGACTCCGCCCGCGAACTCCTCGCCCCCAAACTCCCCGAGTGGGAAACCCTCCTTACCCGCTCCAAAGCCGCCGACGACCGCCTCCGCTTCATCGACTTCGCCACCGAAGCCGTCCCCCGCGGCGCCCAGATCCGCTCCGGCGCCGATGGCCAAAAATACGCCGGCCCCACCCACTCCACCCGCCTCAATAGCGCCACCTTACTGACCCTCTCCCAGCTCGACCCCAATCGCGCCTCCCGCCTCCTCGTCCTCACCGACGGCGCCTCCACCGAACCCCTCGACGGCCTCGCCGACCGCCTCATCGCCCAGGACGTCCCCCTCGACTACCGCCTCGCCGTCCGCGAAGGCGCAGGCGACTGGCGCATCGCCGACCTCATCGTCCCCCGCCGCGTCCAGCTCCAACAAGCCTTCCTCATCGAAGCCGTGATCATGGGAGATCGCGACGGCCCCATCACCGTCGAAATCCTCCGCGACGATCAAACCCTCGCCACCCAGCAAATCGACATCCTCGACGGCATCGGCCGCCTCCGCCTCTCCACCCGCCTCACCCAGCCCGGAGCCGCCCGCTACACCGCCCGCTTGCAGCACCCGCAGGACACCCTCACCGGCAACAACACCGCCTCCCAGTGGGTCGAAGTCCAGTCCGGCCCCCGCATCCTCCTCTTCACCAACTACGAATCCGATCCCCTCGCCACCGCCCTCGCCGCCCAGGGCTTCACCGTCGAAACCCGCACCGACACCGCCCAGGCCACCATCGGCGACCTCACCGGCACCAAAGTCGTCCTCCTCAACAACGTCCCCGCCTATCGCCTCCCCACCCCCTTCCTCCGCGCCCTCGACTTCTTCGTGAATCAGCAGGGCGGCGGCCTCGCCATGATCGGCGGCAAATACGCCTTCGCCTCCGGCGGCTACTTCGGCTCCCCCGTCGAACCCCTCCTCCCCGTCTCCATGGAACTCAAACAAGAGCACCGCAAACTCGTCACCGCCCTCGCCATCGTCATGGACCGCTCAGGCTCCATGGCCGCCACCGTCCCCGGCTCCGGACGCCAGAAAATGGAACTCGCCAATGAAGGCGCCGGCCGTGCCATCCAGCTCCTCGGCGACTCCGACTTCATCACCGTCTCCGTCGTCGACAGTGAAGCCCACCCCATCTCTCCCCTCGTCGCCGTTGGCCCCAACCGGGGCCAACTCGAAGACGTCGTCCGCCGCCAACAATCCGCCGGTGGCGGCATCTTCGTTTACAACGGCCTCAAAGCCGCCTGGGACGAACTCAAAAAAGCCAATGTCGGCCAGCGTCACATCATCCTCTTCTCCGACGCCGCCGACTCCGAGCAACCCGACGATTATGTGAATCTCCTCGCCGAAATGACCGCGCAAAAAGCCACCGTATCCGTCATCGGCCTCGGCACCGAAAGCGACCCCGACGCCGACTTCCTCAAAGACATCGCCAAACGCGGCAACGGCCGCATCTTCTTCAACCAGGACGCCAACGAACTCCCCGCCCTCTTCGCCCAGGAAACCGTCGCCGTCGCCCGCTCCACCTTCATCGAAGAGCCCGTCCCCGTCAAAGGCACCCCCGGCTGGTTGGAAATGGCCGCCGGCACCCTCGACTGGCTCCCACAAGTGGACGGCTACAACCTCAGCTACCTCCGCCCCGGCGCCTCCCAGGCCCTCATCTCCGGCGACGACTACGCCGCCCCCATGCTCGCCTTCTGGCAGCGCGGCGCAGGCCGCACCGCCACCCTATCCTTCCCCCTCGGTGGCGACTTCTCCGCCAAGACCCGCGCCTGGCCCGGCTACGGCGGCTTCGTCCGCAGCCTCACCCGCTGGCTCATGGGCGAGTCCATCCCCCCCGGCCTCGGCCTCCGCACCACCCTCGACGGCACCCGCCTGAAAGCCGACCTCTTCTACGACGACACCTGGACCCAAAAAATCGCTGAGCAGGGCCCCCAACTTCTCCTCACCACCAACGAAGACACCACCACCCACACCATCCCCTGGTTAAAGCTCGCCCCCGGTCACTTCCAAGCCAGCCTCGACCTCGAAGACGCCACCCTCGTCCGCGGCGCCGTCCGCATCGGCAATAATGCCCTCCCCTTCGGCCCCCTCAACATCATCACCAACCCCGAGTGGACCTTCGACCGCACCCGCCTCACCGACCTCGCCACCACCGCCGCCCGCAGCGGCGGCAGCGAGCGCCTCGACCTCTCCGACATCTGGCGCGCCCCCCGCCCCCCCGCCTGGTCCCCCTTAACTCGCCCCCTCCTCATCACCTTCCTCCTCATCCTCCTCCTAGAAGCCTACCAAACCCGCACCGGCTGGCCCCAAAGTACCCGTCATCGCTCCGCGTGACGCCTCCCCATCCCGATGAAGCCCCCAAAAGAATTCAAATGGCTCATTGTCTCGCTCGTCGTCCTTGGACTGGCCTACATATACCCGATCTTTTTTGCATGGTCTGGTCTTTGCTGTTGGACAGAAGAAATAGGCTTGAATACCGGACGAAAGCGCAGCCGCAGCTACCTCTTTTGGACTCGCATCTCCGAGACTGAGTCACCAACTTGGTTAAGCAGTATGCTAAATACACACCCTTCCTCGCCCGAAGATCGCTGGAAACTAGTCAATACCACGTCACCCGGGGTTTCGTTTTCACCTCAATACTATTACCACCGTGCCTTGTCCCAAATTAGAGAATTGGAAATGTGCTGCGAGCGACTGAACCTCTCTCCAAACGCAAGACTCCTGCTTGCAGAAGCCTTGATCAACCACTGGCGTCGAGATGGAGATTATCAAGATGCCGATAGTCTCATCCTTCGACCACTGAGGAAGTTGAAGGGGACTGACAAACATGGCAATTCCGTATCTGACCTCGCAGTAAAACAGATAGTTGGTAGCATCTCAGAGTTGCCTTAGAACCCAATTCACGCCGCCTCTTAACGTCCCCCGCCTGCCCCCTACTGATCGCCTTCCTCCTCATCGAAGCCCTCCAAACCCAAACCGCACGCCCTCCCAAAGGTACCCGTCATCGCTCCGCGTGACGCCTCCTCAGAGTATTGCAAGATCACTAGACACCCGCATCCTTGATCAGGATCATGGAATCCTCCACAATGACCTGACATCTCCCCTCAATGGCGATCACAGTCAGCAGCTCGAGTGCCGTCACTTCAGTTTCATATTCAAACGAAACGGTTCTTTCATGGATGTCGTCGTCAACCGCGACTCGCACCCTCTTACTGGGGTCATCTCGTTGCATTTGGCCAAAAACCGGACCTTCCAATACCTCCGCCAATTCCTTCAATCTCCAAGATTGACCTTGAGCTGAAGGCACCTTCACAAGCGGAAGCCAAATCGCAGCAGATGCAGATTTGATTAGGACACCAACCTCCAGTCCATGACTTGGGATTGCCATTTGACGTCCACCACAGCCCGTTAAAAGAGCGGTCAATAACAGCGCGTAGATTCGTTTCTTCATAACTGCATAAAACAGCCTATCCGAACAGAGCGTCACACCATCCACTCCAACAAGCAACCCCTCACCCCAAAGCGCCCGTTGAATTCCCTCGCTCTTTACCACACGCTCCCTCCATGCAAATCACCTTCGAACTCACCCCCTGCGAAGAAAGTGGCGGCTACATCGCCCGGTGGGACGACCCCGCAGGCGGCGGCATCTGCACCCAGGGAGATAGCTTTGCAGACTTGGATGACATGGTGCGCGACGCCGTGGCAGGATACTTCGCCGATCGAGAAAAACCCGCCAGCATCCGCCTCCGCCACTCTCCACCATCCGTGCTTCTTGACGAACCATCACACCGACCCCACCTTTCTCCATGAGAACCACGCTCACCCTAGATGACGACGTACTCGCCACGGCGCGCTCGCTGGCTGCTCAGGGTTCAGTTCCGCTCGGTACCGTCATATCAGACCTCGCTCGCCGCGGTCTTCACCCCACCCCTCCGAAACCCGCCTCAACCCGAAACGGCATTCCGCTTTTCCCCGTCCGAGCTAACGCGGGAACAGTCACCCCGGACATCGTGAAGTCCCTGGCAGAGGAGGTTGATTGAACCGCTACCTCCTTGATCTCAACACGCTGCTGGCCCTCCTTGACCCGCAGCACATTCACCATGACGCCGCCCATCATTGGGTTGAGACGACCCCTAGCCTCCGCTTCCTCACCTGCCCGCTCGTGCAAAACGGCGTCATTCGCGTGGCCAGCCAAAAGGCTTATCCCAACAGCCTCGGTAATGCCGCAGTCGTTCATGCCATCCTCTCCACCTTCTGTGCCGATCCCAGACACGAATTCTGTCCTGATGACATTTCTCTCCTAGCCCCAGCTCATTTAGCAAATCCAGCACAACTCACCCCATCTCGGGTGACGGATCTTTACCTTCTCGCATTGGCAAAACACCATGGTGCTAGCCTCGCCACCTTTGACCGCAGGATCCCCGCCGCCGCCATTCCCAATGGCGATGCGCACCTCAATATCATTGAGGCCTAATCGACGGGCTTTCACAGCCAAGACATCGTGCGGCCGTAACGCATTACCCGCCCATCATTGCCACCGCCACAGTTCCGCTTCGCGCGAATTGACCCCCAAATCAATTCCCCCTTCCCCAACAAATCGAAATCGATTACCATTCGACCCATGACCCTCTCCGATTTAAACCCGGACGCCCTCGCGGAACTCGAAGCCAAACTCACCCGCGACCTCGAAATGGTCCGCCGCGTCCGCGCCCTCCTTTTGGAACATCAGTCCGCGCACCTGATCCCCCCAGCGGCTCCCCCTCCTCCAGCCGCACCAGCAACCCCACCTCTCCCCGCATCCCCGCCTATCCCCATCCGACCCATCAACGAAATTCTCCTCGAAGCCCTGCCCACCATGCCCGAACAAGGGTTCTTCATCGAAGACCTCAAGCGCGCCTGCAAAACACCCGGCCGTAGCCTCCCAGATTCCGACACCGTGAAAGCCTTCCTCAGGCAGGGCGTGCGAAAAGGCCTCGTCATCGTCGCAGACATCCGCTCGGGCCGCCGCGGAAGCCTCTACAAACACACCCTTCCCCGCCCCACTCCCCCGGAAACCCCGCCCGCTTAATTCAATAGGTCACACAGACCCATGCCTTTCCTCGGCCATTCCGCCCAAAAAACGGCCAAGGGTGTCGATTAACCCACCCTTCCCCACCGATTAAACCGCCCGTTTGATCGAATACCCAATCAAGGATTGCCCATTAACCCGCCAGATCAATCGATTACCCCACCCTGGAGAATCCATTAACACCCCTCGGCCAATCCTTTTCCCAGCCAGGACAATCGATAACCCAACCAGAACAATCGATTCACCCACCTCGGATATTCGATTCAACCGCTCAAACAATCGATTCCCCAATCCCGGATAATCGAAAAACCCACCCGACATAATCGACACAACCCGCAGCTTAATCGACACCCCCGCCCCTCATCATCCTCAAAACCCCAAACTTCCCGATTACATTCGACGGCATCCCCTGCCATCCCGCAGCCGAATTCCTCCAGTCCATCTCCGACACACTCGCCACGGGCCACAGACTCAACACGCCGCCAAGCACAAACCCTCAACCCAAACAGCTCACCCTCCACAACACCTCACACCACGCCCATAGCCTCTCGATCACACCCTTCATCTTGCTCTTTCATCCCCCTTAGAAATAAGCTAAAACACCCCGAATTCCCAAAAAAAATCCTCCCGTTCCACTGCGATGAAAAGACCACTATCTCTCCTCCTGGTTCTCCTTGTCTCTCTCCACTCCCTCACCGAGGCCACCGCTCAAATCCGCACCCGGCTAATGCCACCCTTCCCCGCCGAATTCGGCACCCCATTCTATGGCGCTTCCGTCGCGATAAACAAAACCTATGTCGCCACCGGAGACCCCGCATTCGACGGTGGCACCGGCACCGTCCGCGTCTTCGACTCCAAAACCGGAGCCACCGTCCGCACCTTCTCAGGCAGCCTCGCTGGCGCCGCATTCGGCACCGCAGTCGCCGTCCGCGGCACCGAACTCATCGTCGGCTCCCCCAATGCCGCAGCAGGCAAAGGCCTCGTCTCCTTCTTCGACATCCCTTCAGGCCGCCTCCTCGGCGTCATCCAGCCCGGCACCCCCGGCTTCACCCCGGACTACGCAGGTGCCTTCGGCTTTTCAATTGCCTGTGATGGTGAACTCATCGTCGTCGGCTGCCCTCAAGCCGCCAACGGCGGCTTAGACCGCGGCATGGCCGTCGTCATTCGCCGCTCCATCGGGAGCAAAGGCGACAACGCATTCCCCACCCATTACCTGCTTCCCACTGACCCACAGGACAGTGCCAACTTCGGCCGCTCCGTCGCCATCTATGGTTCCACCGTCGCCGTCGGCGCTCCAAACTTCGATCAACCTCTCCTGTCCGACAGCGGCAAAGTCTACCTTTACAACGACGTGTTTGTCGGCGTTGGCGGGGTCATCAACGAGATCCTCTCTAATTCCTCCGGGGCCACCGCCATCGGCATTGGCTACGGCTGGTCCGTCGCCCTCACCCCTTCCCACCTCATCGCATCCTCCCCCTTCGCCTCCGGTTCTTTAGGCTCGGTTTGGTTCGTCAACCACCTCTATCCGTCCCGCCCAGCTCAAGTCGAAAATGGCACCAATCCCCTCGGTCTATTCGGTTACTCCATCGCCGCTTCAGAATCCCACGTGGCCATCGGCTCCGCAGGCTTCACCCCAAGCCTAGCCCTCCCCTCCATAGGCCTGGTCACCATCTACCAGGAACCTTCCGACTCTACCCCCTTCACTCTCCTCCAACAAGGCATCCTCGAACGCCCCCTTGTCCGTTCGAATTCGTTGACCGGCCAAGCCGTCGCCATCACCGGCTCCGAAGTCGCTGCAGGCTCCCCTGGCGTTGGCGATGTCGTCACCGCTTCCTTCTCATCGTCCACCTTTGACAGCGCCAATCTCATCCAAA
>JAIYDW010000226.1 GCA_027487315.1 Verrucomicrobiaceae bacterium
GATGTGAAGGTGACTGTCTTCCTGCGCCATGTGGTGCAGAGCTTCTTTGACGGTTTCACCCGAATCGTGGGCATGATGCGCTGCCTCACGATGATGTGCCATCCATTCCCATAGGGGATTCTGAACAGCTGGCACAAGCAATGGCAACGCAAACAACCCAACCACCAGAATCATGTTGGCCAGGTTTTCGAACAGACGGCGAATCGAGATACCCCACCCAGAATTCGATGCATTGTGCAGCAAGATCCAGAAACACGCTCCAACGACCACCGTGAAGGCCACAAAAACAGCAAACAACCAGCTGTAGGCGAAGGTGTCCGTGCGGGTGAAGAAGAAAAAGGCAGAGCCAATTAGCCCGATCAATCCCGCCATGGCGAAACCGCCAATCAGCTTGGACCCGCGGGCCGGATCAAATTTTTCTCCGCCCTCAGGCAGATCTTGGAAGGTGACGTGGTGACTCATGCCGGGAATGCGAAAAACGTTACTGAACGGTGACTTGGCCTTCTTTGACGGCGGTTTGAAGTGAACGGATGTAGGCCACAATAGCCCAACGATCTTGAACCGTGATGTTGGCACTGTAGCCTCCCATCAACCCCTTGCCGTTCACGATCACATCGTAGATGGCACCATCAGGACGATAGGCCGCCTGATTCGTTGGGTCCGTTGACCCCGCTTGGTGGAAATTGAATGCATTCAGAATGCCATACCGTGAAGTCATTCCCTTTCCATTGCCCGAGGCACCATGGCAAATGGCGCAGTTGATCGCATATCTCTCAGCGCCACGCTGGATCAATTCAGTCGTCACCTCAACTTCGGGCGGCAATCCGTCGCCGTAGTAGTCACCCACCTTCCCCGTGTGATAATAGCTGGTTCCATTGGTGAATCCAAACTTGGGCGGCCGTGGATTTTCTGCTGCGGGCGCCTGGGGAACCTCATAACCCATCGGCACCGTTCCCTTGACTGGGCGACGCGCAGCCAAGCCATCAGCGAAAAACTCGCTGGAAGTCTGAAATTTGACCTTAGCTTGGTGGTCCATATCCGGAAGAATTTCAATCGGAGGTAGTTCAGACTTGGAACCACGGAAGCCTGCCGCACTGACGACAATCGCGGCGACAAATAGGAAACTGAGGAAAAAGTATTTCATGGATGAAAAGGTCCGGCAGCCAATGGGTTAAATTTCGTCCTCAACTAGTTCGATGTTCTTTCCACCGATACCTTCCAGAAAGGACTTGGTACCTTCTTTCGTGAACTTTGCATCACGGGCCTCAATGCAGACAAAGAACCCATCGTCCGAGAATTTGGGAAACCTCTTGGAAGCAAACAAGGGGTGATTCAACCGTGGCAATCCAATCAAGGCAAGCAAGCCAAACAGTGTCGTGAACGCCGAGAATAAAATCGTCAATTCGAACATCACTGGGAAGAAGGCCGGCAGGGTGTAGATGTCGGTCGGCTTGCCTTGAACCACAGTCGGGTAAATGACGACTTGCGTCAAAAACTGCATCAAAAATGCCACCGTGAAACCAGTCGCTCCACCAAAGAACACCAACCAAGGCAGTTTTGAACGCGGGTTGCCCATCGCAACATCCATTCCATGAATAGGAAACGGGGTGTGGACATCCCAGCGTTGATATCCCTGATCACGCACATGCTCGGCGGCATGATAGAGGTCCTGCGGATTGTCAAATTCCGCAAGGTATCCGTGGACTCGTTTGAGGGTAGTGCTCACAGCAGATCGTTAGAAAAAGGTTGGTTCGTTTAGGCCGTGGCAGCGGCTGTACCCGGTTTCGCCACGTGGCGATCTGGATAGTCCATGAGGTCTTCCTCCTGGATGCCCTTCTCACGGTCCGGATCATAATGCGGATCGGACTGAGGCAGAACACCCTTCACCTCGCCAATGGCGATGACCGGCAAGAATCGGAGGAACAAAAGGAACAGCATCATGAACAACCCGAATGTCCCCACAAAAGTCCAGATATCGACCCAGGTTGGGCTGAAGGTCCGCCAGGAGCCAGGGGTCAAGTGACGCTCCAACGTCGTGACAATGATCACATATCGTTCAAACCACATGCCGGCATTCACGCACATGCACACAAACATGACGACCCAGAGATTGTGTCGGCACCAACGACTCCAGAACAATTGAGGGGCAAACACGTTGAACCCAAACATGCAATAATAATACCACACCGAGGGGCCGTAGAGGCCGCGGAGTTGAAAGGTCTGAAGTTCGTATTTGTTGGCACTGTAATACGCCATGAAAAACTCCATGCTGTAGGCGTAACCGACAATCGTCCCGGTCAAAAGAATGATCTTCGCCATGTTGTCGATGTGCTTCGCAGTGATCAGATCTTGCAAACCATAGATCTTCCGAGCCGGAATCATCAAAGTTAGCACCATCGCAAATCCACCGAAGATAGCCCCGGCCACAAAGTAAGGAGGGAAGATGGTGGTGTGCCACCCAGGAACGACCGACGTCGCAAAGTCAAAGGACACGACTGAGTGCACCGAAAGCACAAGCGGTGTCGAAAGCGCCGCCAAGAGCATGTAGGCCGTCTCATAGTGTGACCAGTGCCGATTGCCACCGCGCCACCCAAGAGCAAAAATGCCGTATAGCATCTTGCGCAAACCAGGCTTGCAGCGATCACGCAAGGTCGCCAAGTCAGGCACGAGCCCGATGAACCAAAAAATCACTGAGACTGTGAAATAGGTCGAGACAGCAAACACGTCCCACAGCAAGGGCGATTTGAAGTTTTGCCAGATGGCATTCGCATTCGGAATCGGCGCTAGGAACCAAACCATCCAGACACGACCCACGTGAAACCCCGGGAACAACCCGGCGCACATCACAGCAAACAAGGTCATCGCCTCTGCTGCTCGGTTGACAGATGTCCGCCACTTCTGGCGCGTCAGGAAAAGAATCGCTGAAATCAACGTTCCAGCGTGGCCGATGCCGATCCAAAAAACGAAGTTGGTGATGTCCCAGGCCCATGCCACCGGTTGCTTCTGACCCCAAACCCCGACGCCCGTCGAAATAAGATAAGTGAAACAAAATACCGTGACCCCGGTCAAAATCACGGAGGGAACAAACAAGATCCACCAGAGAAAAGGCTGCTTGTTCTCAACAATGCCGCAGATGCGGTTGGTGATCCAAGAGTAAGACCGATTATTCAGGACCAGCGGTTCGCGCTCAAGGATGCGCGGCTCGCTCGGAGTCGGTGCAGATGCGTGGGAGGTGGCTTCCATGGAAAAGGCTTAGATTTGCTTGGCGCTCCAGACAGCGATTTTGTCTGCCCCAGGCATTTTCGGGTTTGGATTGCGGAGTCGTGCCAAGTAACTGGTGCGCGGACGGGTTCCGATATACTTCAAAATCTCGTAACTGCGTGGCGAGGCCTTCATCTTGTTGATCGAAGATTTCGGATCTGCCAAATCACCAAATTCAATAGCTTCCACTGGGCACGCTTGCTGACAGGCTACCTTGACCGAATCCGTTGGGATGCGGAAATTCTTCGAGTCGCGTTGCTTCTGTTTCTGCTGAATCTTGGCAGCTTCCAGCCGCTGCACGCAATAGGTGCACTTTTCAATGACACCTCGCATCCGAACCGTTACGTTTGGATTTTTCTGCAATTTGACGCTTTCACGCATTCCCGTCTTCTCAGGTGTCGACAACGGCCCCCAATAAAGCTCATCCAAAGGACGCTTGTTGTAGTCGAACCAATTGAATCGGCGGGCGGTGTAAGGACAGTTGTTCGCGCAGTAACGGGTGCCGATGCACCGATTGTAGGCCATCGCGTTCAGCCCGTCTTCGGTGTGAACCGTTGCATTGACCGGACAAACGGTCTCGCAAGGGGCGGATTCACATTGCTGGCAGGCTACTGGTTGCATCACCATTTCAGCCCCTTCGAGTTGCTCTGGCGTTGGGTCGACATTGACGTCGTCAGAATCTGCCTTGCCTTCGCCCCATTCATTGGTGGCGAAGTAGCGGTCCATGCGAATCCATTGCATGATCCGCCCCTTCCGGACCTGATCTTTGCCTACCACCGGTATGTTGTTTTCAGATTGGCACGCCACCACACAAGCCGTGCAACCAAGGCACTTGCTAAGGTCGATGGTCATGCCCCACTGGTGCTCGTTCTGGTAGTCAAACCCGGCCGGATTTGTTTCAGACCTCACTCCCACCTGACCTTTGTAAAAGGAGATGTTCGGTGGGATATGCGAATCCATCCCAGTCTGCGAAGTGTATTCGGGTTTGTTAAACTCTTCGAGGGTTGCTTCACGATAAAGCGCCCGACCCTCCATGGTGTTGTGCTCCTGGGTAATCGCTAATTCGTAGACATCCGAGGTCGCTGTCAGCGTTGCTCCAGTCAGAACAAAACTCTCACCCTTCCTCAAACTGTAGGCGTCGAAACCACGACCTTTACCCTTCGTATCAGATCCCACATAGCCTAAATTCTTTTGCCCATACCCAAGTGAAATCGAAATGGAGTGAGTGACGTGCCCAGGTGCTTCAATGGCGGGAAGCGTCAATTCTGCACCTCCAACTGAAACCGTTACCATCTGTCCTTCCTTGAGACCGAGATCACGAAAAGTCTTCGTTCCCAGCCAAGCCGCATTGTCCCACGTGAGTTTGGTGACCGGATCGGGCGCTTCCTGCAACCAGGCATTCCCAGCGTATCGGCCATCCCACAAACTGGAGGACGGCGTCAGAACGACCTCATAGGCACCCGCGTCAGGAGCCGCTGCAGCCTTGGCGTCAGCCATCAGGCCAGAGAGAGCACTCGAGTTGACGATCGCTTGCGCCACCGTGTAGGCCGATCCCTTCAGGAACCCGTCTCTTAATGTGACATTCCAGATGTCTTCCTTAATTCCGCCCACCAGAGATCCGAAGGTCTCGCGAACCGCATCATAGGCCGTCGCGCTGGAGACCACAGGGGCACCCGTTGCCGCCGCACCTGCTTTTGCCGGTTCCTCGGCAGCAACTGGTCCAAGCACCTTCTTGTCCAACAACGCCAAGATCACCTCGATCTCATTCACACCATCATACAACGGCTGAATCATCGGCTGAACGACCGAGTAAGTGCCATCAGCAGCCCTAACATCACCCCAAGATTCAAGGTAATGAGCCGCAGGCAGGTGCAACCCAGCTTTCCGAGCCGTCAGATTGACAGAGGATCCAAGATGGATCACCGCTACCTTCTTGTCCCGAATGGACTTGCCAAATGAGGATGCGTCCGGGGCATCGAAAAGAATGTTCGAAGGTGTCAAAGAGACCAATGTCTTCACCTTACCGGATGCCACAGCGGCCGCCACTTCTGAAAAAGCTGACGCTGCCGCATCCGCATCACCTTGAACGAGGTCAACCGTTTTACCAAAGGCTCCCAGCGCGCTGTTGATGGCCGCAACCAGCGCATGAACCTCTTTTCCATAACGTGAACCAGCAAGAACCAACGAGGCCCCAGCATTCTCTTTCAAGTCAGCAATCGCTGGCTTCAACCAGTCCGTCAGGGAGCCCGGTGCGGTTGCTGCCAAGGCCTTGGCCGAACTTTCGCCGAGTTCAGCGGCAATGAATGCAGCCGCGACCGGAATCAAACTGGCAGCCAAAGGCTTCCGGTGATCCGCCATCCCGCCAGTCAACGTGAAGCGATTCTCAAGCGCATAAAGACGATTCATCTCAGCACCGCTCTTATTTTGGCTGCGATGTTTGGCGAACTCCTTGATGTGATCTCCTGCAATCGGATCAAGTCCCAAAAAGTCGCAGTCAAGACTCAAAATTCGTTTTGCCTTCCCCAAATGATAAACAGGCTGAATGCCATTCCCGAAAACCAAACCATGCGCTAACGCAGCGCTACCAGAAGACAGCGCCTCATACCTCGAAATGAGTGCTTGAGGATAAGCTTTTTTGAGATCTCCAAGGAGACGACTCAATGTCGGTGATTTGACCTCACCAACAATCACCGCAAGGCCTGCACCCTGATCCTTTTTCGACTCAGCCACCACCTTCTTGATGACAGCATTGGCCCGTTCCCAGTCGGCGACCTTCCCCGACATCATGGGTTTCTGAGAGCGTTCAGGATCGTAAAGATCTAGAATCGAAGCCTGAGCGAACGTATCAATACCGCCACCCAACGCATGAAGGGCGTTCCCTTGAAGATGCGTCGGCCGACCCTCATAGGTCGTCACCACCAGCGGAGTCGCACCTCCGGCTCTAGGCATCGCTGTAGCGTAGAGCAAGGGCTTTCCTGGAATGACCCACTCCACATGATCCGTGTAGGGCAAGATGTTGAAGATAGGACGTCGACAACTTGCCATACCCAGCCCCATCAATCCAGTCGCAGCACCCATGACCTTGAGGAATTCCCGACGTGAATTCTCCTGTTCTTCAGCGCTCAGCGTGTCCCCAGCAGGAAACTCAATTCCCGACGTCTTCAGAAACTCGGAGCGCTGCTCCAACTCAGCCGTGCTGCGCCAGTAGCGCTTGCTGGTGCGGGGCTCTTCGGGGTGGTGCCAAATGCGTTTCATGGAGACGTTTTCTTAGCCGGGTAAAATCAGATCAAATATTAAACAGGAACTTCCTCAATTGATTATCGGTGACAGGCCGCGCAGGACTCCGGCGGCTGGATTTGCCAATGCTTCTTGAGTTGGCTGCCCACCTCAAGCTGGGACACGTCCTTTCCAAACTTCTTCTCGGCAATCGCCATCAAATCCTCCACTCCCTTGACATCATAACTAGGCTTGCCGCCCAAAATCACTTCGGCAATGTCACCAGCAGGTGTCCCCGCGGCCAAAAGGTCCTTGTAGAAGGCGGCACGATCTAAATCTTTGGCCTGATAGTTCAAATTGGTGATTTGATCGAGGGGACGAAGATTGTTCTCGGGGTTGCGATGACAATCCAAACACCAACCCATCGAAAGCGTTTGGTCGTGGCGAACCACCTCCATCTCGTTGATCTTTCCGTGGCAACTCGCACACGAAACACCGCGATTGATGTGCACCGAATGGTTGAAGTAGGCATAGTCAGGCACCTTGTGCAACTTAACCCACGGCACCGGCTGACCCGTTTCTTGTGCTTTCATCACCTTTTCCAACTTTGGACTCGCGGACTTGATATTCCCCTTCCCTGCACCGTGACAGTTGAAACATGTTTGGTTCGTCGGCACATTTGCGTGGCCGGATACTTCAACAAAACTGTGACAATACCGACAGTCCAACCCCAACTCACCCGCATGAATCTTGTGCGAAAATGGCACCGGCTGTGTCGGCTCGTATCCAACGCGTGTGTATTTCGGCGTGAAATAGTAGGCGATTCCCATCGAAACGCCCGCTCCAATGAAAGCGAGCGCGATGGCTAGCTTCAAAGGAAGCCAGTTGGTCCAGCGCGGAAAGAAGTTGCCCATAATCAATCGATGAAGGTGGGCTTGTGAAAAATTTCACAAGCGAGCCCAAGAATAGAAAGTACCTCTCCGATTGCAAGGGGCGAACACACCTTTTTTGCACTTTTTAACACTTTGCTTGCTGTATTGAGACACTGTCGCGACTACCAGGCGGTTCAACCTCTTTCCAACCATCTGGATACCCAAAAAAAGTCAACCTGTCAGACTCTGTGCATTTCCAAGTTGTGATCGGTCAGTCCGCCCCATCACCAACAACCACGAGGAGAAAACCACCCAGCCCAAAACTGATAGAAGACACGCCAAAAGGAAACACCATAAATCCCTTCACTCAACGTCCCAGTCCCTAATGCAACGCAACCGCCCTTTCTCCCGAAAAAAGCCGTCACAAATCGGAGATCCGTCTCAATCGTACTCAGCTTGATCCCTTATCGATTCGATGGTTCGGCACCCTCAAAATATAGGCAGTCACTCCCTTTTCACTCACTACCTGATCCACAGCAGCCCTCTACCAAATGGGCACCCAAGATCACTTGGACATCCTCCAGCGCTTGCCCCCATTTCAGTGCAACGACAAAGTTGGCAAAGGTGACTCCAATCCTCCCATCGAGAATCAAGGGTTGCCGCCAAAGAGCAGCAGAACAAACAGCGATAAAGGCACATCGAAAGTCTGCATCCCCCACTGTCAAACTCGGACCAGTTAACCTTGCTAATCATCCCTGTAGAGGAGGATGCATGTTTCATACCTTTACGCACTTAATGGAATTGAAAGGGCGAGCGTTGCTCATCTCAAATCTGCCCTAGCGCTCTGAGTCTCCGCATTTGCTCACATAATTTATCACGCCCAATAAATTCAAAAGATTACCTATCTTCGCGTTCGCTGACCGAAGTTTTACCAACCTCTCTCATTTGAAAGTTTTCACTGAGGTTCTGACCCCCTCCTGAACATCTTCTCACGCTTCTCCACGGGCCAAACACACCCTTCACAGGCTATTTTGTGCCTGTGCGGCAAATGCCTCATTCTCAGGTCCCCCAGACACCTTGGAACGATACGGCAGAGCCACATTCAGTGCCCAATCAACACACAACAACACAGCCCATACCCCAATGAAAACCAACAAACTCGTCCTCATGCTAACATCCCTGCTCGCGATCGTCTCCTGCTCGCTTCCTTCCAGCCCACTTGTCATCGAGTCGGACACCGGGCGGCTATATCCCGCCAGACACCTCGACAACCTTCGTGGCATGGGCAGTGGAAAACGTGACGCGGAAATGATGCGATTTGCTGACGCCATCATCGCTAAAGCCGGCCAATACGAAGTCGATGACAGCGGCACCACCTATCCCGGAACCGTCAAAGTCATCCGCTGGACACAAAATGGCCAGCCAAAATACACCGCCATGCGACTCGCCACCTGGCCGGGTTATCCCTCCGCCTGGCAGGGCCCCACCCCACCCAGCGGTTTCTATGCCAGCAAGCTCACGACCGAAATCCTGAATTAAAGTCACTCTTCAATACGCGATTCCAAGCGGCTGTTCCTGAGTTCCCCACCCCGAAACAGCCGCTTCGTTCATTCGAATCACTTCCGGCAAAAAACCATCCCAAACCCCAGATTCCTGTGCATCGTAGCGAATGGCCCGCCAACTTCTCAGCCTGATCTTCTTGTCCCTGCTAATTGCGCCCACAGTCGCCGTAGATTTGCCAACACCGCCAATTCCCCCACGCGAACTTCGCGGCGCATGGATCGCCACCGTCCGCAACATTGACTGGCCCAGCGAACCCGGTCTCCCTACCGAAAAAGCTCGATCCCAACTCCTCACCCTCATCCAAAAAGCCGCTGACCTGCGCCTCAATGCCCTCATCTTCCAGGTCCGACCTGCCGGCGATGCCATGTATGCCTCCCAACTCGAACCCTGGTCTCCCTTCCTCACCGGCAAAATGGGATCCGCCCCAAATCCAGCTTGGGACCCACTCGGCTTCGCCATCGAAGAAGCTCACAAACGCGGCATCGAACTCCACGCCTGGTTCAATCCTTACCGCGCCCTCGCGGGTGAAAAACACGCTGCATCCTCCAATCACATCCTCAAAAAATCACCCGAACACACAATGCCTTATGGCATCGACAAATGGATGGATCCAGGCATACCCGAAGTTCGGGCGCAAACCATTGCGGTCATGCTCGACGTCACACGCCGTTACGATGTCGATGGCATCCACATCGACGACTATTTTTACCCCTACCCCGTCAAAGCCGCCGATGGCTCCATGGTGCCTTTCCCGGATGACGCCTCATACAAAACGTATCAAGCCTCTGGTGGCACCCTCGACAAAAGCCATTGGCGCCGGCAAAACGTCGACACCCTCGTTCACGAACTCTACGATGGCATCAAAGCCACCAAGAAATGGGTCAAGTTTGGTATCAGTCCCTTTGGCCTCTGGCGCCCCAACGTTCCGCCCGGCACCGGCGGAGGCCTCGACCCCTATGAAGAACTCTCTGCCGACTCCCTCAAATGGCTGCAAAACGGCTGGCTGGACTACATGGTCCCTCAACTCTACTGGCCTATCGAACCCGCCAAACTCTCTTTCACCACCTACTATGACTGGTGGCTCAGTCAAAACCGCCAAAACCGCCACATCTGGCCCGGCATGGCCGTGGATCGCGTCGGCAAAGATCGCGGCCCAGGCGAAATCCTCCAACAAATCTCCGTCGTCCGCCAGCGAGGCACCATCATGACACCCGGACATTTCCATTGGAATTTCGGATCTCTCGTCAAAAACACCCTCGAAGTCGCCGACCTCACCAAAGCACGCGCCTATCAACTCAAAGCCATCCCCCCCGCCTCACACTGGCTGGGCCCTGTCGAACTCCCAGCCCCCACCATCACGACAACCATCAAGAGCAAACACGGCCACGCCTCTTGGGCAATGTCAGACCCTCGCTGGCTCACCCACATCCGCTGGTGGACTCTGCAGACTCTCAACGACGGCAAGTGGACCCTCCACAGCGTCCATCCCGTCACCACCACCGAAATCCCATGGCCCAAAAACGCCACAGCAATCGCTCTCCGCGCCGCTGACAAGACCTGGACTCTTAGCCCACCCGCAGTGCAGGTTTCCCCATGAGTCGGGTGGCGAACATCGTCCGATTCCCCTCCAAAACATCCTACCTTCAAAAAAAGTGGTCCGGAGGGACCCAACCATATCCCTCCGGACCTTAGGGTGATTTGAGAGCCGCCAACCATGAAGTAGCTCTCAAATCTGTCGTCTTTTTTCCCAGGATTCATGCCCTGGAAAACAGTAGAAGCTTTCGCTCCCAACCACCTCTTTTTAGAGCATCCTTCGGGCCAAGTTATCACTGGGATTTAAAAAAAAATGACTTTCCCTGACTCAGATCGAACATCAACCCCGTCCTTGCACACTGCCCCCGGCGTTTCACTATCTGAACGCATTAACAAATCATGAATCAGTTTGCCCTCTTTAGGCTCCCAGACGGGCGCGCTTGGCTCGGCGAAGGTCCCTTCGAGGCGCTATCGGAAGCTCCAATCGATGGGTCCGCTTTCTACTGGAACGACTTCGACCTCCAAGACCCCGCTCCTTGGAAACGCCCCGCTCGCCTTATCCCTCTCACCGCTGACTACACCCCTCCCTGGCACGACCTCCCATGGCCTCGAGTCAACTGGCGCCATCCCTCCACCGAATACTTCGAAATGGCGTTCCGCCGCATCCGCAAAGAAGTCATCGCCCGCCGCCTCGAAAAAATGGTCCCCGTTCTCACCGAACATGGCGTGCTGATCGAAGGCCGCTGGGAACGTCTCCTCGACCGCGTCCTCTCCGCACCTGCCGGCTTTTGGGGTTACGCTTGCGTCGATGGCGATAACGGATTCGCCGGAGCCACCCCGGAACTCCTCTTCCATGCGGATGGCCCCGAGGTCGAAACCATGGCCCTCGCAGGCACCGCTAAACCCGGCACTGACGAAGCGTTCATGCAAGACATCAAAGAAATCGAGGAACACGAACTCGTCGCGGGCTACCTCGAATCCCAACTCTCCAGCCTCGGTAAAGTTACCCGAAGCCCGCGTGGCCTTCGTCAGGCCGGAGCCCTCACTCACTTCCAAACCAAACTCACCGTCACCCTCCCCGAAGACGCAAGCCCCACCACCCTCGTCCCCTGGCTTCATCCCACTCCTGCAGTCGGCTGCCTCCCTCGCGAAGAACGCTGGCTCGACAAACTGCGCGAGTATCGTCACCTCCTCCAAGTCCCCAACTTCTTTGGTGCCCCGTTCGGCTTCACCGTCGATGGCGAATGCCACATGGTCGTTAGCATTCGAGGCATCGCATGGCAGGGACCCAAAGGATTCCTTCCCTCCGGATGTGGCATCGTCGGCGGCAGCGCCTATGACCATGAATGGCGTGAGCTCCGATTGAAACGCGAGGCCGTCATGAGCATGTTAGGTCTCTCTAGGCCCTAACCCCATGTCCCAAATCCAGCTCATCCAAGCCACGCTTCGCCTTCTAGCGGAACTTGGTGTCCGCGAAATTTGCGTCGCAGCCGGTGCGCGAAATGCCCCCATCCTGACCGCCCTCCTCAATTCCCAAAACATCAAACTCTGGAACTTCTTCGAAGAACGCAGTGCCGCCTTCTTCGCCCTCGGCCGCATCCAAGCCACCAACCGCCCCGTTGCCGTCCTCACCACTTCCGGCACCGCCGCCGCCGAACTCCTCCCGGCCGTTATCGAGTCCCACTACCAAGCTCTCCCCCTCATCGCCTTCACCGCCGACCGCCCCAAATCCTTCCGCGGCACCGGCGCGCCCCAATCCATCGAGCAAGCCCACCTCTTCACCCCCTACGCAGCCGTCGCCTGGGATCTCGATCTCATCACTCCCATTCCCACCTGCATCCCAGTCGACCTCGACTCCCCACTCCATCTCAATCTCTGCCTCGACGAACCCCTCGCCACTAATGTTCCCGGCATCGACTTCGCTTCCCCTCGCAATCAGCCACACACCAAACCCGCTCAATCCCTTCCCGATCTCACCCCTCTCTTCACAGCAACTCGCCCCGTCGTCCTAGCCGCTGGTCTGACTCCCGCAGAAGCCAGTCAAATCACGCCTTTCCTCCTCACCCTCAACGCTCCCATCCTCGCTGAAGCGACCTCAAACCTGTGGAGCCGCTCCCACCTCGCTCACCTACTCTACCCCTCTTCTGAAAAATTCCTCCGCGACTTCGCCCCCTCCCACGTTCTCCGCATCGGCGCCGTGCCAACCTCCCGCTGGTGGCGGGACCTGGAAGACCAGCCCGATATCCCCGTCATCAACCTCTCCCGCACCCCCTTCCCCGGACTCGCCCGCCGCCAAAACGTCACCCTTCATCCCTGGTCCTCACTAGCCTCACTCCAAGCCACTCCCTGCCAAGCCCCACTGCCACCTCGCCCATCACCCACCGATTTCACCACCCACCCGCACGCCGAACCCTGCCTTCTCCACTCCCTTCAAAAACTCTTCACCCCTGGCAGTCAAGTCTTCCTCGGCAATAGCCTGCCCATCCGCGAATTTAACGACATCGCCTCACCCCTCCCTCCCGACATCACCTTCCACGCCAACCGAGGCGCCAACGGCATCGATGGCCTCATCTCTACCTGGCTTGGCCTCAGCGCCAACCCTTCCATCACCGACTCCTGGCTCATCCTCGGCGACCTCTCCGCTCTCTACGATCTCGCCGCACCCTGGGTCCTCCCCCAACTCCCCGTCGCCCGACGCTTCCTCGTCATCGTCAACAACGGCGGCGGCAAAATCTTCTCCCGCGTCCCCAGCCTCGCCACCCTCCCAGACCCCGCCCGCGCCTTCATCGAAAATCACCACTCCCTCTCATTCAAACCCCTTGCCGATCTCTGGAATCTCACCCACACACTCATCAGCGACCCCTCCCAACTCCCTGCCCTCCTCTCCTACGCCCCAGGCACCCACCTCATCGAACTCCAGCCAGACCCCGCGCAAACCGAAGCCCACTGGGCAGCTTCACCTTGACCCATCAGCCATTGCGTCCATCTTTCCGGCCCGTGCTTCGCCATCAGCTCAAATCCAAAATCCACCGCGCTCGCGTTACCGATTCCAACATCGATTACGAAGGCAGCATCTCCATTCCCACCGACCTCATGGAGGCCGTTGACCTCTGGGTCGGCGAAAAGGTGCTCGTCACCAGCATCACCAGCGGTGCTCGACTCGAAACCTACGTCATCCCCGGCAAAGCCAAATCCCGTCACATCGTTGTCAACGGAGCCGCCGCCCACCTCATCGGCACCGGCCAAGTCGTCACCATCATGGCCTTCGCCCTCGACGCCGAACAGGTTACCCCAAAACGAGTACTCCTGAACGAGCGAAACGAAGTGGTCACCGACCAAGTGCTCTAACCAGCCCCGCCCACCTTCGGGAACTCGGCAAGAGATCATTGCCTCGTGACTTAGCACTTTCCAGACTCCGGATTTCATCTATCCCTGTTCACCTCTCGCACGTGGACCCCGCTCGCCGCACTCACCTCAAACACCTCGCCCTTTACGGAGCCAGCGTGCTGCTGCCTCCCGCTCTCTGGCGTGAATCCGCCCCGCCCGCGTCGACCAACGCAGAAGACAAACCCGAACGCGTCGAGGAACACTGGTTCACTGGCGGCAAACCCCTCTTCTCCCGCACCCCTCTCAACAAACTCATTCGCGAACAACCCGAAGTCATCTTCCTCGGCGACTCCATGGTCAAAGCCTGGATCGACCCCGAAAAACTCTCTGCCCTCTCCAGCCAGCGCGTCTCCACCCTCTGGCAGCCGAACAGTACCAGCTCCCGCTGGTACCTCATGTTCAAAAACTACGTCATCCGCTCCCAGGTCCGCCCACGCCGCGTCGTCTTCCTGTTCCGCAACGCCTTTTGGCACCTCCCCGCCTACAAAGTCGATGGCCCCTTCTGGCATGACATCGAACGCTGCATGCCCGAGATGAACGACCCCGTCATCACCCGCATCCTCGGTGACCAACGCCGCCGCGACATGGGCAAAGTCGATCGCTTCATCTCCGAAGACGCCTATCCCGTCCAGCAGCGTCAGGACCAAACCGCCAACCTCCTCGAAGCCACCGCCGCTAGGCTCATCGGTCAGGATCCAGACGCCCTCCGCCCACTCATCAACGACCGCCTCGGCTTCACCCGCTTCCGTCAAACCCTCAGCGTCGAAACCGGCTACCACACCGGCCTCCAGGACGCCCCCTTCACCCGCGACCCCGCCAAAACCTTCCTCCCCCACCTCATCGATCTCGCCCGCAAAGAAGGCATCGAAATCTTCATGATGCGTGTCAAACGCCGACCCGACTCCGGCACCGACTCCCCCGACTCCCCAGAGATGGCCCGCTACATCTCAGACCTCACCACCTACTTCGCCAAAGAAAACATCCCCTTCTACGACTTCACTCCCGATCCCCTCATCAACGACACCATGTATGCCGAGGGCGATCACCTCGACCTCGCCCACACCGCCTGGTTCTCAGAACACCTCTACCAGACCCTCGGAAAGGAGATCTTCAGCAAATGATCTTCCACTCCCTGGACTACGTCTTCTTTTTCATTCTCGTCCTCCTGCTTCATTGGCAACTGCCCCGCCGAGGCCAAGTCTGGCTCCTACTCGGTGCCTCCCTCTACTTTTACGGATACGTCTCCCGCGCCTGGCTCATCCCCTTCGTCTTCACCATGGTGCTCGACTACACCATTGCACGGCTCATGGAGGCCCAACCCGCCCGCCGTCGCCTTTGGCTTCTGATCTGCATCACCTCAAACACCTCCCTCCTCTGCTGGTTCAAATACCGCGGCTTCTTCATCGAAAACATTCAGGGCATCCTCGCCAACTTCGGTCTCGCCCCCGCACCGGAACTCCTCAGCCTCATCGTCCCCGCAGGCATCTCCTTCTACACCTTCCAAAGCATGAGCTACGTCATCGACGTCTACCGCGGCCACATGCTCGCCTGCCGCCGACTCGATGACTACGCTCTCTTCGTCTCCTTCTTCCCTCAGCTCGTCGCCGGCCCCATCGAACGCGCCCCCCACCTCCTCTCCCAAGTCCTCACCACTCGCACCTTCCCCTGGTCAAACGCCACCCGCTGGCTCACCCTCATCCTCTGGGGTTTCCTCTTGAAAGTCGTCATCGCCGACCACTCCGCCCTCATCGCCAACAAGGTCTTCTCCATTCGCGACGCCACCTTCCCCATCCTCTGGTCCGGCGTCTTCGCCTTCGCCATCCAAATCCTCGCCGATTTCTCCGCCTACACCGCCATCGCTCGTGGCAGCGCTGGCCTCCTCGGTTTCGACCTCATGGAAAACTTTCGCCATCCCTACCTCGCCAGCTCACCCGCGGACTTCTGGCGCCGCTGGCACATCAGCCTCAGCACCTGGATGCGCGACTACATTTACATCCCTCTTGGAGGCAGTCGCGGAACCAAAGCTCGTGCCACCCGCAACGTCATCCTCACCTTCCTCATCTCAGGTGCATGGCACGGCGCCGCTTGGAACTTCATCCTCTGGGGCCTCTATTGGGGCCTCCTCGTCGCCGCCGATCAAGCCTGGGGCAAACGCTGGCGCCCCCCTCCTCTCATCGCCGTCCCCCTCATGTTCGCCCTCACATGCATCGGGTGGCTCATGTTCCGTGAACAAGACGCCCACTACCTCCTCCAACACTTTCAGTTAAATCCCTGGACAGCCCCCACTACCGACTGGCACATTGCCGGGTTCCTCGCCGCCAAAACCCTCCTCCTCGCCACCCCCATCATTCTCCACGCTTGGTGGGACCTCAAACTCCGCCACCGTCATCCTAACTGGGACCGCCTCCCCACCCAAATCATCCTCAGCCTAGCTCTCTTCACCCTCATCCTCATCCTCCGCTCCCCCGAAAGCAGCGCCTTCATCTACTTCCAATTTTAACTCAAGATGATCCCCACTCCCTTCCACAACGATTCAGAGCCCAACCTCGGCTCATCGAATCATCGTGACGAAGAAGTTCCTCCTCCTCTCCGCATTCTCCCCACCTTCCAGCCTGATCTCGATTCATCACCTCTCGAAGAATCCCCCGCGCCTCGCCCCCGACCCCTCCCCGTCACGGCCGAAAATCACGTCCGACTCCTCATCGAACTCTCCGCCGTCACCATCATCATCGCCGCCCTCAACGCCGCCTCCGGCCTTCTCATCCCCATTGCCGTCGCCTTCTTTCTCGCCGTCCTCAGCTACCCCGTCCTGCGTTGGCTCCACCGCCGCATGCCCCTCGGCATTGCCCTCCCCCTCACCTTCGCCGCCATCGTCAGCACCGTCGCCGGATTCATCTTCTTGACCCTCCATCTCGGAAGCGAACTCCAAAAAGACCTCCCCAAATACCTCACCGGCCTCGAAACCTGGGTCAAATCCACCGCCGCCTATCTCGAATCTCATGGCCTCGCGGGTGCCACTCAAGCTGTCGCCACATTCGACCTCCGCTCCGGCATCGAACTCGCCTCCCAGCAGGACGTCCTCCCCCGCCTGCTAAAAATCGCAGGCTCCACCGTCGAAGCTGCCACCACCGGCATCAGTTCCACCGTCATCACTCTCATCATCATGTTCTTTCTCCTGCTCGAAGCCCCCAGCTTCCGCACCCGCATCGGCCAAATGCACACCGCCGGCGGACCCGACCTCCGCCCCCTCCTCCGCACCGCCTCCAATGTCCAACGCTACCTCGGCGTCAAAACCTTGATGAGCCTCATCACCGGCGTCCTCGCCGCCATCCTCTGTGTCCTCGCCGACCTCCAATATCCCATCCTCTGGGGACTGCTCGCCTTCATCCTCAACTACATCCCTGCCATCGGTTCCGCCTCCGCAGGCGCACCCGCCGTCCTCGAAGCCCTCGTCACCCACGGCGGCACCACCGCCATCGTTGTCGCCATCGGCTACGCCCTCATCAACTTCACCTGCGATAGCCTCATCCAGCCCGTTCTTCTCGGTCGCAGTTTCGGCCTCTCCATCTTCGCCATCATCTTGAGCACCCTCTTCTGGGGCTGGCTCTGGGGCCCTTTCGGCCTCTTCCTCGCCTTGCCCATCACCCTCCTCTTGAAAGACCTCCTCACCGCCTCCGACCGCCGCTGGATCGCCAAAGCCATGGAGGGCGATTCCCTGGGCTAGCGGGCAAATCTACACTTGCCTTCGCAAAGCAAATCAGGGTTACATCTCTCGATGTCCCACTCCCCCGCGCGCACCCCCTGGTATCGCATCCTCTACGTCCAGGTCCTCATCGCCGTCGCAGTCGGCATCGCCCTCGGCTACTTCTTCCCTGAGCAAGCCAAAGCCCTCAAACCTCTCGGCGATGGCTTCATCAAACTCATCAAGATGATGATCGCCCCCATCATCTTCTGCACCGTGGTCCACGGCGTCGCTTCCATGGGCGACATGAAAAAACTCGGCCGTGTCGGCGGCAAAACGCTCCTCTACTTCGAAGTCGTCTCCACCCTCGCCCTCGCCATCGGCCTGCTTGTCGTCAACCTCCTCAAACCCGGCGCCGGCTTCCATGTCAACGTCGCCGACCTAAGCGCCACCGCCGTCCAGTCCGCCCACGAATTCGAAGGCAAAGCCCACACCCTCAGCACCGTCGACTTCTTCCTCAACATCATCCCCAATAGCTTCGTCGGCGCCTTCACCAGTGGCGACCTCCTCCAAGTTCTCTTCATCGCCCTCATCACCGCCTTCGCCATCACCGGCCTCGGCGAGCGCGGCCAACCGATCCTCCATGTCATCGACCGCACCGGCACTGTGTTCTTCAGCATCATGGGCATCGTCGTCAAAGCCGCTCCCATCGGCGCTCTCGGTGCCATGGCCTTCACCATCGGCAGCTATGGCATCGGCTCCCTGCAAAAACTCCTCTCTCTCATGCTCGGCTTCTACGTCACCGCCGCTCTCTTCGTCATCCTCGTCCTCGGCGGCATCGCCCGCTGGTGCGGCTTCTCCATCTTCAGCTTCCTCCGCTACATCAAAGAGGAAATCCTCCTGGTCCTCGGCACCAGCTCCTCCGAGACCGCTCTCCCGCTCATGATCCAAAAGCTGCGCGCCCTCGGCTGCGCCCCATCCACCGTCGGACTCGTCGTCCCCACCGGCTACAGCTTCAACCTCGACGGCACTAACATCTACATGGCCATGGCCGCCGTCTTCCTCGCCCAAGCCACCGACACTCCCCTCGATCTCTCCCAACAAATCAGCCTCATGCTCGTCGCCATGATCACCTCCAAAGGCGCCAGCGGCGTCACCGGCGCCGGCTTCATCACCCTCGCCGCCACTCTCGCCGTCGTCCCCGGCATCCCCGTCGAATCCCTCGCCCTCCTCGTCGGAATCGACCGCTTCATGAGCGAATGTCGCGCCATCACCAACCTCATCGGCAACGGCGTCGCCACCGTCGCCATCAGCCGCTGGGAAGGCGAGGTCACCCCCGAAATCCTCAACGCCAACCTCCACCCCGGAGCCTCCCTACCTCCCCCCAGTCTCTCCTGACCCAGACCGCCTCCGCCTCAGCCCCAGGCACATCAGCCCCACGCTCAACAAAACCACCCGCCCAGGCTCCGGCACCGCAAAAGCCGTGAACCGCGCTCCCGCCACAAACAGATCACTGTCCAGCGAGAACACCGTCACCATCAGATCCTCTTCCGCCTGTGCTTCACTCAGAGCCGAAAATGGAGCCGGCCCAGGAGGTCCAGCCACCCAATCCGGCACCCACGTGAACGCTAGCCAAGTGTAAGTCACCGCCTCAATCCCAGGCACCAGCACCGTAGCCGCCGCCTCCGAACTGCCCACCAAAAGAAACGCCCCCCGGTTCGCCGCCAGCCCAAGGGTGATCGCCTCCTCCGATCTCACCAAAAGCTCAAACACCCCCGAACCCGCAAACCCGCTTCCCAACGCAATGCCCCCCGCATTGCTCAATTCATGCCCCGGCTCCAACACCACCGCCACCTGCCCCTCGTCCCCCACAAATCGCGTCATCGGTGAGGAACTGTTCCACCACGAGTTCGTCCCCGAATTCACCTGCGCCCCCACCTCCACCCCGCCCGCATGATGATCCGCCTCCCAAAGCAAAGTCGCAGCCCGCAACGAACCCCCCAAGAGCCCAAACCCAAGGACCCCGATTAAGAAACAACGACGGAAAAACTTCATGCAGCAGGACGGTAGATCAAAAGCAAATCTCAGAATTGATTATATTCTCAGAATATAAAATATAAAGAGCGCGTATCAATTAATTTTTATCATTTATTTGCTATTGCTTACCTTATTCACACTTGAAATTTACAATTTTTACATCTATATTGAATTTCCATACTCTAAGACTAAAAAGTTTTGCCCTCAATCGTCTCCAGCTCCCCATTCCTTTTCCTCTCCGTCTGTCGCCGGTTCTTGCTCCTCGGCATCCTCCTCCTTAGCCTCAGCTCCACCTCCCACGCCACCGAGCATCTCCTCACCCTCCCTGGCATCGGCATCAACGCCTATGACTCCGATCTGGTCGGGTTCGGCATCGTCGCCCAAGACGTCGACCTCGCCGTCATCGACCCCAGCCTCGCCGGCATCAAAGTCACCGTCACCACCTCCTCCAACCTGCCCACCTCACAATCCCGCGCTTGGAGCAGTTCCGTCCAACCGAATCCCGCCGTCTCAAGAGGCCCTGCCACCTGGACCTTCACCTTCTCCCAGGCCATCCAAGGCCTCTGGACCGCTCAAAATCAAACCTTCAACTCCGGCGAAGTCACCTCCTTCACCGGCGCCGGCTCCCTAACCCCTTCCAACCTCACCGGCTGGCAGCCCGGCATCACCACCACCGCCAACGCCGTTCAAAACCTCACCCCCACCTCCACCACCCAAAACTTCAGCTACGGCGGCGGCACCAGCACCTCCTGGTCCTACACCCACAACGACACCATCGGTTCCTTCAGCGGCCAGGCTATCCAGTTCCGCCTCAGCCACGCCCCCGAGCCCACCCGCCACCTCCTGCTCCTCCTCGGCACCTGCCTCACTCTCCTTCGACGCCGACGCCCTCGCCCGATCTCACTCCGCTGACCGCACCGCATCCAGCGTCATCTGCCAGCGCTCTTCTCCCCGGAACCAATTCCGCTGAATCCGCATCACCACATCCCAAGGGGCCTTCGGTAGATTCCCAATCGGCGCATTGAACCACGTCGCCGACTGCTCCGCCCCATTCTGCCTCAACTGCAGCCGCAGATGCTTCTCCTTCATCACCCGCGCTGGTAACTTCGGCATCACGCCACGCACCAAAAAAACAGGTTCGGAATTCTGCTGCCCAAACGGCTCCATCAACCGGTAATGCTCATAAAATTCCGCCGTCAAATCCCGGAACTCCAACTCCAAATCAATGTCCAGCACCGGCCTCACCATCTCCCCTTCAAACGCCCGCCGCGCCGACGCCTCAAACGCCTCTCGAAACACCTCCAACTTCTCCTCCTCCAAAGAAATCCCCGCCGCCATCGCATGACCTCCACCTCTCACCAAATACTCCCGGCACTCCCCGATCGCCTCCACCAGCGAAAACCCGGGCACACTCCGGCCGCTCCCCTTCCCCATCCCCGACTCGTCGATCGCCACCAAAATCGTCGGCCGATGAAACATCCGCGAGATCCGCGATGCCACAATCCCAATCACCCCCGGATGCCACGCCCGCGACCCGATCACAATCGCCGCCCGCTTCTCCACCTCCCGCAAATCCCCCAACGCCGCCACCGCCTCTTCAAAAACCTTCAACTCCACCCCCTGCCGATCCTTGTTATGCCCGTCCAGCAACTCCGCAAACATCATCGCCTCATCACGATCTTCTGACAGCAACAAATTCAAAGCCGTGAACGCCGTGTCCAATCGCCCCGCCGCATTCAGCCTCGGACTCAGCCGATACCCCACATGATGCGTCTGCACAAACCCATCCACCCCAGCAATCTGCTTCAAAGCACACAAACCCACCCGAGGCGTCTCCGCCAGCGCCTCCAACCCGCGCCGCACCAGCAACCGATTCTCCCCAACCAACGGCACCAAATCCGCCACCGTCCCCAGCGCCACCAGATCCAGGCACGTCTTCAAATCAAACCCCGGCACCATCCGCGTCTTCAGCATCGCATGCGCCACCTTAAAGGCCAACCCCACCGTGCAAAAGTAGTGATACCCATCCCCCAACTGCGGATTCACCAACGCCAAACAATCCGGCTTCCCATCCGGCGACAGCTGGTGATGGTCAATGATCACACAATCCACCCCCTGTTCCTTCAGCCACGCCACCTCCGCTAGCGAGGTCGTCCCACAATCCATCGCCACCACCAAGTCCGGCTTCCCAAAATCCTCAAACGCGTGCGCCAAACCGTCCAAGCTCAAGCCATAACCCTCCGCCAATCGATGGGGCATGAACGGGTGACTCACTAACCCATAGGCCTTCAACGTCAAATGCAGCAGACTCATCGACGTCACCCCATCCACGTCGTAGTCCCCGTAAAGCACCACCCTTTCATTGCCATCCACCGCCTTCAGCAACCGCTCCACCAAAGTTCGCATCTCAGGCAACTCAAATGGATCCCCCAAAGCACTCAACCTCGGCACCAAAAAATCCCTCACCCCCTCCGGCTCCACCCCTCTCATCGCCAGCAACTCAGCGATCATCCTCGGCAGTCCCGTTTGCCTCAAACGCGCCGCCTGCTCCCCCGCCTCACCCCGCACTTGCCAGCGCGGTGGGTGAGGAGCTATGGGGATGTCACTGGGCAGCATGATCGAATGTGGACAAATGAAAGTCCCCTCTGTATGCAACAGAGCCGTATCGTAGTCAAAGATTCACTGCGACACGCAAGCCACTCTCATGCCAACTCCCCCCTCCACCCCGAACCAATCACACCCGCCAGCCAGCAATGCGGGCCGCTGGTGGCTCGCCGCCATGGGTCTCTTCCTCGCTCTGGCAGGCATGACCTTCACCTGGGTGCTCTGGCGCGCCTACTCCCGGGCCGAGGAAACCCGCGCCTGGACCAAAACCCCCTGCACCATCACCACCAGCACCATCCGCAGCGAACGACCCTCCCCCAACTCCAACATCGCCCATCGAATCGACATCCGTTACCTCTACCAGTTCAACGGACAAAACTACACCGGCACCCGCATCAAACGCGTCGACGGCGCCACCACCCACGACGAACGCGCCCAAGCCACCCTCACCACCTACCCCATCGGCATGCAAACCGTCTGCTACGTCAACCCCTCAGACCCCACCATCGCCATCCTCAAACACGGCACCCGCGCCGCCCTCTACAGCATCTGGTTCCCGCTCCTCTTCGTCGTCGGCGGCCTAGGCATCGCCTGGACCGCCATCCGCCGAAAGGCCCCCGCGCCAGTTCACTCTCCCGGCGCCTTATAACCGGCCGGAATCGCAAACTTAGCCTCGTCCACGGCCCCTTCTTTCAGACTCACCAACCGCGTCTCAAACTTCAGTCCCTGCTGTTCATACTCGGTCTTGATGGCGACTCCAGGCAACGGCGCCTGCTCTGGCGCATTCGCTGCCGCCATTTTCGAAATCACCTTCAGCTCTTCCCTCAGCTTCTGATACCCCGGATAATCCTCCGTCAGCCACATCTTCACCACCATCCCCATGTTCTCGCTGAGATACAGCTCACAGTGGTAACCCTCAACCATCTCCTTCTTCCCGGTCGCCGTAACCTTTGTCCCCCCAACCGCCTTATCACCGGTTGGCGGCGGCGCCAATGCGGCCAATTCCTTCGTGTTCGTCTTGATGATCATCTTTTGCTCATGCACCAGCGTGATCATCTCGCCTGTCGCGGTATCCATCACCACCGACGAAGTGGTGTCATTGTCAGATCGAATCTTGTCACCCTTTATGCACAGGGTCGTGACCATCGGCGTCTTGGCGGCACCGACAAACGTGTGCTGCACTAACGTGACATCCGCCATGGCCGAACCCGTCACAACAATCGCGAGACTTAAAGAGAGAAGTGTTTTCATAGAGGTCCTCAGTCTCATCCAACCAATCGACTTGGCTATCGGACCATGGTCCTAGGACTAAAGTCGGAACTCGTCGATTCCAACTCGCTCATGCTAAGGTTTGCCAAAGAGCAAATCCACCTTGTCCGAAAACCTCGCCGTGAAAATCACGCCCGCCCCTTGCACCTGCTTCGCCAGTCCCTTCGATCCCGATCCCGTCGCATCCAAGTGATTCTTACCCATGCTCAGACTCAAAATCGGCATCGGCAAAGGTCGATCAATCAACTCTCCCTTGCGCACTCCCACCTCAGGCTTCCACAAGCCCGCATTCGCATGATTCAAATAACCTCTCAGCAACGCCTGATTCTGACTCGACCCGCACCCCACCATCGAAACCAATGCCGCATAGTCCCCTGAACCACCCACATCCAATCGCTGAATCGACCCGATCCGGGCCGCCCCCCCACCCACCACAAAATCTCCCTCACGGAACAACAGAGTAGTCGTTCCTCCCGCACTTCTCCAAACCCCAATATCATTGGCAGACGTGACCCCTGGCCCAGCAACCTGAGCAGTGAAAACACAAACATCCGCGTCCGTCACAAACGTGCTCAAAAAGCGACTGTATTTGACTCCCGCCGACAGACCATGCGCCACATCAAGCCTCACCGCTATCGCTGTGGTGGAGTAGCCCGATCCCCCGGCAATCGGTTGCTGCTTCCAAATGCCCGAAGTCACCCCACTCGCCCCCCCAGTCAAGGTCGCCCGAAACACCACCGTACCCGCACCAACGCTTTCACTCACAAACGTTCCGAACTTGCCCGTTCCGGCCCCATGCGCCAAAGCACCTTTTCTCACCACCATTCGGCTGTTGCTCATCCCCAAGCTCTTCGCAAACAATCCCCCATTGCTCGCCGTTGGCGCACCTTGCAAAGCAGCGGAAAACGCCAATTGCGATGGCCCCACCGCCGACCGCGGCGTGATCTGCCCATACATCAGCCCCCCCTCCGGACTAACACTCGCTTCCCTCACCTCATCCACCAAACTCACCGTCCGCCTCGCAATCCGCGAGTCATTCCCAGCCGTCACACCTCCAACTCCCACCTTCTGACTCATATTCAAAAGCGCGATCCCCTGCGCCGTCGGACACGCCAACACCTCATACAATCGAGAGATCGCCTCCGTCGTTCCATTACCCACAACCAGATCACCTTCCCCAAGGCTGCGATAGACCACGCTCCCTGTATCCACAAACAAGTTCACCGCCGTCTTCCCCACATACCTCGCCTGAAAGAGCCCAGTCGTAGTCTGCGAAAACAGCGCCTTGCTCGGTGCTTGCAGCTTTTTCCCCGAATCAAGATCCCCCTCTCGCATCACCAAATCCATCGACCCAGCACTATTACACCATACCCCCGCATTGTTGCTCGTCGTGACGCCACTCCCACTGATCGTCGCCGTGTGCATCGCCTTCCCATTGCCCGATACAGCCGTCTCGCCAAACCCGGAGAATACAGGACCACTCAACCCAGATGCCGCTGTCTTGGTCGAAGCCAATACCCACCCGGCACTCCACCCTCTCGCCAGCCCACTCACCCGATGTACACGCCCTACCGCTGCCGATCCACCACTCGCCAGCCGATCATTCGCCACCATCGTCGACCCACAAACACTCACCGAACTACCCAAAACATTCGTCTTACCCGGCGCCGCATCGAGCAACTCCTCCATGCTACCAAGTCGCGCGTCATACAGCCACACAGAACCCAAGGCCCCGATCACCAACCGACTGTTCGACACTGACAGCACACTCCCAAAGCGACATCCATTCGCAAGAATCCATGGCGCGTCGATCCTCTTGATCAGTTGGTAGCTCTTTGCGTCATAAACATAAACACATCCCACATCACTTCTGCCGTTCACATCCGCCTTCGGCGATCCCACAAAAACATAGTCACTTGTGATGGCCACCGCGCTTCCAAATTCATCGCCATCTGCCACATCCGCAGGCACCACATCCGTA
>JAIYDW010000048.1 GCA_027487315.1 Verrucomicrobiaceae bacterium
CGGATCGTGGGGCGGGGGCGAAATCGGGTGCAGCCGGTGTTTCGGCGGGGGTGGTGGACGGATGTGGTGTATTGGTTTGCGACGATTCTGCTGACGAAGCCTTTGGTGCGGATGATGTTGATTTTGCCGGCGGGGCTTTTGATTTTGGCGCAGGTGACTTCCGTTGATGTGATGAAGCTGGGGGCGTATGCGGGTTATGGGCCGTTGAGCCGGCAGCCGATCTGGTTGCAGGTGATTCAAATCTATTTGCTCGTGGATTTGGCCTCCTATTGGACGCACCGGCTGTTTCATCAGGGAAAATGGTGGCCGTTTCATGCGGTGCATCACAGCTCAGAGGACCTGGATTGGCTGGGCAGTCTGCGGGTGCATCCGGTGAATGATTTGGTGAACAAGTTGGCGCAGGTGACGCCGGTTTTGTTGATGGGTTACAATCCAACGGTGACGCTGAGCGCGGCACCGATCCTGACGTTTTATGCGATCTTTCTGCATGCGAATGTGAACTGGGATTTTGGACCGCTGCGCAGCGTGATCGCCACGCCGGTGTTTCATCGCTGGCATCACTCGAAGGATCGGGAGGCTTGGGACAAGAACTTTGCGGGGTTGTTCCCGATGTGGGATCTTTTGTTTGGCACCTACTACATGCCGAAGGGGCGCTATCCGGAGCATTTCGGGATTTGCGAGCCGATGCCTAACAGTTACCTGGGGCAGCTTTGGGAGCCGTTTGCGTGGCTTTTGCGGCGCGGGAAGAAGGTGGATCCGGAGTAGGTTAGGGGTGGGTGATGGCTTCGTCGAGCTTTTGGTCGTTGTGGAGGGTGAGGGCCTGGAGGGGGGCTGTTGGAGAGGTCGCATCGGGAGATCCTAGGCGTCGAGAGTCCCCATCCCGTGGATGAGCAGGGGAATAGGAACCAGAAACGTAGACCACAGTTCAGCTGATGCTGGATTGGTGTCTGAGTCTGAGTGAATCTTGGCTTTTTTGAATGGGTTAGTCAGGAGTTGGCAGGAAAGAACGTTGCCATTTCCGACGCCCATGCCCCTCGATCACGAATCCATTCTCAGACACCTCTTTGCCGCCCGTCAGCGGCTGAGCGCGGCGGCGTTCCTCGTCGTGCGGGATGCGCACGCAGCAGAAGATATCTTTCAGAATGTGGCGTTGAAGTCGGTGACGAAGACGGTGTTTTTTGAGCACGAAGGTGCGCTGCTCTCATGGGCCACGGTATCCGCAAAGCGGGAGGCGATTGACTGGCTGCGGAAGCGGAAATCGGAGACACTGGGACTGGAGCCTGATGTGCTTGATCTATTGGATCGTGAGTGGCAAACGAAAAGCCTTGCACCCGAGGGTCCGCGCATGGTGGCGCTGCGGGAATGCCTGGAAGGAGTGCCTGCTAACTCACGTCGATTGTTAGAGCTTCGCTACTTTGACGGCCGACCATGCCAGGAGGTGGCCGAAATGCTTGGTGCGGGCGTGGAGGCGATCTACCAGCGGCTCTCGCGTTTGCATCGCCAACTCAAGCAATGCGTGGATCAACGACTTTCTCCCTCATGAACGCCGATCTTCTCCTTCAACGCCTTTTGGATGGCACATTGAACCCGGCTGAGCATACCGAGATCAATCAGCGACTCCGTGACGATGCGGCTCTTCGCGAACATCTCCGTGACATCGCCGAGCAAGCCGTGGCGATGGGCGACATGGCGCGCCAACGTGAAACAGACACTCCTGTCTGTTCTTCTCCGATCACCATCAAAGCAGACAGGAGTGTCCGCTTCACTTGGCTGGCTCTCGCGGCTTCTGTTACCGTGCTGGCTACCAGCGCATGGCTCTTCCTCGGCTCGCGTGAGTCGCCCCTGCTCACATTGGTCGATGCCTCGGGATCGGTGGCTTGGAGTCATGGCGGGGAGTGGCGCACCGAGGTGGGCATTGGCGAGAGCTTGTCCGCGGGCACGCTTGAAACCGTCGGTGAGTCCGCGACGGCGCAGCTGCAGTTCCGCGATGGCACGATTATCTCGCTGACTGGAGAATCCGAACTCTCCTTTTCAGAGGATGGCCAAAAGCTTCTGGTTCTGCGCAAGGGATCGCTTTCTGCTCAGGTGAAGCCGCAGCCGAAAGGCAAACCCATGCTGGTGCGCACGCCGAGCGCCGAGGCGGAGGTTGTCGGCACAATATTCAATCTTTCCACCCGTTCTGAAGATACCCTTCTGAAGGTCGATGAGGGCTTGGTGAAGTTGAAGCGCCTCGCGGATGGCAGCGCCATTGATGTTCCGGCAAAAAGCAGCGCGCTTGCTTCGCTCGACAGCACTTCCAAACTCAATTCATCCAGCACACCCGATGCGCTTTCAGCCTGGAGCTTTGATTTCACTGCCACCGTACCACCGAACGATTGGCGTGGCATCTGGCACGATACTTCGGAAGGCGGACGCATGGTGGCAAGTCCTTACGTCGCGTCACGCAGTCAGGAGGACTCCATCATCACCCACTTCGGTGTCTCCGTGCGCACCGCCATGCTCAGTCCACCGCTGACACTCATCGCGACGGACCGTAGCGTCGTGCGCTACCGGCTCAAACAAGATCAAATCGCACGCTTGCAGGTCATGCTGCTCACCAATATCTCGAAGGGTGGTTATGGGGGGAATTTTGAGTGCGTCATCCCTGCTGAGGAGCTGAAGCCGGATGCCGATGGCTGGTGCGAGATCGAGATCCCCGTTTCCCGCTTCAAGCCTGCCGATCCTCGCCGCAATATCCAAGAACGGTATTCGTTGCCCGTGGGCCACATCCTCACCGGGATTCTCATCTCTTCGTTTCAGAAGGATACCAAACTCACCGTCGCACGCTTCGAGCTGAGCGAGGAATCATCTCGCTAGGCGGCACAACATAGCACCACCCGAGATGAAAGCACTTCAGCTTATCCTCTGCCTTTTGACTGCGGGAAGCCTTGTGGCGGTTCCTCCCGCTGTTTTTGAGCAGCACTGCTTCAAATGTCACGACGCCACGCAAACGGAGGGCGATCTGGATTTGGAGGCCTTTGTCGGGAAGACTACGAATATGGCCTCGGTGCAGACACTGGATGACATCATCACGCGTGTCAGCGAAGGCGACATGCCGCCGAAGAAGGCGAAGAAGAAACCAACGGACGAAGAGCGAAGGGCCATGATCGCCTGGGCACAGGGCGAGATCAATGCGCTGGCGCAGGCAAGCATGGATGACCCTGGCGTGGTGGTGATGCCGCGGCTGACGCGAAATGAGTATCGCAATGTCATCCGCGACTTGAGCGGGGGCATTATGATGAAGGCGGGTGAGTATCTGCCGAATGAAGGTGGCGCAGGCGAGGGCTTCGCGAATGTGGGTGAGGCTCAGGCGATGAGCGCGGCGCAGTTTGAAAAATACATCGAGGCGGCGAAGGGCGCGCTGCATTGCCTGCGCGTGTCGGCGCATGATGGTCTCGTGTGGAGCGGGGTTCCGCGCGAGTCGGTGGATGATCCGAAGGCGGCCATCAAGGAAGCGACGGATGACATCATCGCGTGGTATATCGGGCAGCAGCAGAAATGGGGCGCGCTGCACCGCGCGGAATTGGAGACGCAATTCAGCTCAGCTCACGCGATCTATCTTGAAGCCATATGGCGGGCAGCGCACGGCAAGCCGCCGCTGGAGGAACGATTGGCGCCGGTCGTGTTGGAAAAAATGACGCGTATTTTGAATGACACCGACACGAAGTCGCCGTTCGCGGATTGGGCCAAAGCGTGGCGGGCGATTCCGGCAAACGTGAGCGATGCGAAGCTGCGCGCGACGTGTCTCGCCATCGTGTCCGGCAAGGAGGATGCGGCAGCCGCGGCCATCGCGGAGAACAAAGGCGACTTCGCGCCGCCCTACGAAACCAGTTTCCGCGAGGCGAAGGAGGAAGTGCTCTGGTCCGCAAAGCAGGAAGGTCGCTGGCCGTTCCGCATCGATATCGGTGGCGCGAAGGAACTGTTCCTCATCATGACCGACGCGGGAGACGGTGGCGGTGGTGAGTATGGCCTGTGGCACAAGGGTCGGTTCATTTTCAAGGACGGCATCGCGAAGCCGTGGCAGGACGTGGTGAAAATTGTCGGCGCGAACAGTGGACGCGATTTCCCGTTGGGCCTCGATGGCGCAGGCGAGCCGAAGCTCAGCACCGATGCCGTAGGTCAGAAGCCGCCGGGTGCGCTGAAATTTGCCGTGCCGGAAAATGCCATCGTGTTCGAGGTGGATTTCACGCTCGACAAGAACCGCACGAAGGTCGCGAGCGTGCAGGCGCTCGTGCTCAAGGAAAAACCGGCGTCGCAGAGCTTTGTGCCGGGGCGTTTCGTCTTTGGCGGGAGAGATGCGAACGCGAA
>JAIYDW010000018.1 GCA_027487315.1 Verrucomicrobiaceae bacterium
ACGAGCTTGTTGTATTTGGTGACGAGGTCGTTGAAGGCTTTGGTGCGGGTGTTGAGTTCGGCGATGGCGGCGTCGCGCTCGGCGGTGAGTTTTTTGAGGCGCTCGTTGGCGGTGGTGATGGCGGTGTTTTGGCCGGTGACGTCTTCGTTGCGATTGGCGATGGCGGCGGTGGTTTCGGCGAGGCGTTGTTCGGCGAGTTCGGCCTGAGCGCGGGCTTGGGCGAATTCGTTGGCGAGGAGGGCGATGCTGACGCCGCGCTGGAGTTGGTCGGTCTGGGTGAGGGTCAATTCCTCGGTGACGGCGAGGAGTTTGGCTTCGGTGTCGGCGCGGAGCTGGGTGAGGCGGGCGATTTCGAGTTCGAAGGCGGCGGCTTTTTCCTGGGTCTCGATGCGGAGCTGGGTTTCGGCTTGGAGTTGAAGGGTGAGGGACTGAATTTCGGCGCGGAGTTCGGCCTCACGGAGCCACTGCACGACGCTCAGGCCACAGAGGGCGAGGGCGGCGAGGAGGAGGAGGATGGTGAGGGTTTTTTTCAAGGGGTCGCGGGGCGGACGTTGAAGGCGACTTTGGTGAAGCCGACGCGGCGGACTTCATCGAGGATGCGGACCATGTCGGCGTGGCGGGTGTCGGCGTCGCCACTGATGTAAACGGGGGTATCGGGGTTGAGGGCGTGGCGTTGTTGGAGTTGCTTTTGGAGATCGGGGAGGGTGACGGGGTTTTTGTCGATGAAGACGTCGCCGATGGCGCTGACGCCGAGGTTGATCATGTCGGGTTTGAAGTCGTTCTGGGAGGTGGTGGCGACGGGGAGGTTGACGCCGATGGTTTGCTGTTTGGTCATGGTGAGGCTGACCATCATGAAGGAGGCGAGGAGGAAGAACATCACGTCGATGAGCGGGATGATTTCCAGTCGGGTTTTTTTGACCGGGAGCGGGGAGTGGAGCTTCATCGCTGAGGTCAGGCTTGGGATTTTTGCGGGGCGGATTTGCTGTCGATGTGGTGACCGGCGGCGAGGATGAGGATGTTGTTGGCGGCGGCTTCGAGGTCGAACTGGAGGGCGGCGAGCCTGGAGTGGAAGTGGTTCATGGGGACGAGGGTGACGATGGCGATGCCGAGGCCTGCTGCGGTGGCAATGAGGGCTTCGCCGATGCCGCCGGTGACTTTTTCGACGGCGAGTTCGGAGCTGCCGATGGAGGAGAAGGAGCCCATGATGCCGGTGACGGTGCCGAGGAGGCCGAGGAGGGGGCCGAGGGTGACGATGGTGTCCATGGCGCTGAGGAAGCGGCCGGCGGCGCGGAGTTCACGGCCGGAGGCGACTTGAAGGGCGCCTTCCATGGAGGTGTGGGGGTGATTGAGGCCGTGGTGGACCATTCGGACGACGGGGTCGGAGGCGTTGGCGGAGCGTTGGATGGCGGTGGCGAGGTCGCCGGCTTCGAGAGCTTCGTAAACGGAGTCGAGGCGTTTGGGATCGCGTTTGAGGGACATGTTGACCCACCAGAAGAGGCGTTCGACGATGACGCAGAGGGCGACGAGGCCGACCACGAGGATGGGGTACATGATGGGGCCGCCTTTGAGGAAGAGATCGATGACGACGTTGGCGAGGGGGAGGGGGGGCGGCATGCGGATTGCGGATTTTGGAATGCGGAATGAAGGGTGTTAGCGGAGGCGGAATTGGATGGGTTGGCGGAAGGTGCCGGATTGGCCGGCGGGGGCGCGCCAGTTGCGGCGGACCCAGGCGCTGGCGGCGCTGTCGAGTTCGGAGTAGCCGCTGCTGCGGGAGACGGAGGTGGTGGTGACGCGGCCGTCGGCGCCGAAGGTGATGCTGAGTTGGAGGGTGCCCTGGAGGCCGCGGCTTTTGGCGGAGGCGGGGTAGGGAGGGGCGGGGAAGTAGCCTTTGCTGCTGCCACGGGAGCTGGTGCCGGTGCCGCCGGTGCCACCGGAGCCGGGGGTGGCTGAAGGGCTGCCGGAACTGCTGGTGCTTGAGGAGCGGGTGGAGGAGGGAGGGGCGCTGGAGGTGCGGGGTTTGGTGGGTGGGGTGGGCTGAGTTGGGCGGGGGGTTTCGGGTTTGAGCAGCGTTTCGATGGGAGGGGCAGCGGGGATGGCGAAGAGGTCTTCTGTGGTGAGGGCGGCGGTGAGTTCGGGGAGGTCCAGGGAGACCGGGGGGAGTTCGGGAAGTTCGATGGGGGGTTGTTCCTGGGAATCGGGGGTGGATTCGGACTGGCTGGCCTCGGCGGAGGGGGGGGCGGTCATTTCGAGCATGGCGAGTTCGCCGGGCTGCTGGCCTTGAGGGGTGGAGGCGAGGAGGAGTTCGCCAATGGGAAGGCGGGTGGGGGTGAGGAGGCCGATGAGGCCGGTGGTGAGGCAGGTGAGGGAGATGGCGAGGACCCAGCTGAGGGCGAGGGAGGGGCGTTCGGCGTTGGCTTGGGAAGAGCTGGAGCGGGGGCGGACGGGTTCAGTGACAGCTCCGATGGCCCTATGGGTACCTTGGTGAAGCAAGGATGGGGATTCCAGATGGGTGAGGGCGGGCATGGCGTCTGAGGGCGGGGTGGGAGACGGGGAAAAACAGTCGGACAAGAAACGGCGGCTGTCAAAACGCTATTGCGACCCATTCGCAAATTTTTGGTTGACGGAGGTTGGATTGTGCTGAGAATGGGCGCTGTCGTTATTGAGACACAATCCCATATCTATGCATCACTCTGAAATCTCCCCTTCATTAATCGGCCGATTGATTCGGCCTGCTGCCGTGGCTTTGGCTACGGGTGTCCTGGTGTTTGCGCATCGTCCTTTGTCCGCGCAAGAGGCTGCGCCTGTTTTGCTTCCAACGGTTGCTGCTGATGCGGTGGATCTGGCGCCGATCACGGTGATCGGAGACGCGGTGAACATTCGGCAGATAGCGGGATCGGCGGCGTTGATCGATGAGCAGCAGATTCAGCGGCAGAATTACTCGAATCCGAATCGGGTGTTGCAGCAGGTGCCGGGGGTGTATGTGCGGGAAGAGGATGGGTTTGGGAATTTTCCGAACATTTCGCTGCGGGGTGCTGATGGTGGGCGGAGCACGAAGGTGACGATCATGGAGGATGGGGTGATGATGGCGCCGGCGCCGTATTCGGAGCCAGCGGCGTATTACACGCCGAGGGTGGGTCGGATGAGCGGGATCGAAGTGTTGAAGGGGTCGAGCCAGGTGCAGTTTGGGCCGCACACGACGGGTGGGGTGGTGAATTATTTGGCGACGCCGTTTTTGGAGTTGCCACAGCAGATGGCGCCGGAGCCTGCCGAGGCGGGTGGTAAGGGAGCGAAGAATGTGGTGAGTCCGGAGCCCGGGGTTTTGGTGGCGGATGATTTTTATTTGAGGTCGACGTTTGGGTCGTTCAACACGTGGTTGAACCACGCGTGGTGGGGGCACACGCAGAAGACGGATGCGGGGGTGTTTGGGGTGGTGTTGGAGTTGTTCCACAATCAGTCGGACGGGTTCCGGACGATTGACAAGGTGGGTGGAGACACGGGGTTCATGACGATCGAGCCGATGGTGCGTTTGTTTTGGGAGCCGGACACGCTTTTGAAGCAGCGGTTGGAGTTTCGCTTTGGCTACAGCCGGTTTGACGGGGATGAGACGTACACCGGATTGACGGATGCGGATTTGGCGGCGGATCCGTTTCGGCGGTATGTGGCGACGCAGTTTGACAACATGTCGAGTGATCAGTTTCGCTACTCGCTGACGCACACGATGCAGCCGACGGATGATTTGCGGGTGGAGACGACGGCTTACTACACGAGTTTTGACCGGACGTGGTATCGGTTGGGAGATGTGCGGGAGACGAAGGATAAGGAGCTATCGATCTCTGGGGCACTGGGTGGAGCGCAGCCTGGGCTGGACATTTTGAGAGGGGATGCGGAAGGGTTTTGGCGGTATCGTTCGAACGATCGGTCGTATTACACGATGGGGGTGCAGACGCGGGTGGATTGGGAGTTTGAGACGGGGGCTTTGGAGCATGAATTGAGTGTTGGAGCGAGGTTGCATTACGACCAAGCGATCCGTTTTCAGCGGGAGGATTTTTATCGGGTGAATGCGGCGGGGAGCGTGCTGGGGTTGAGTCGGGGAGCGGCGGGCTCGGGTGGCAACCGGGTGGGAGAGACGCTGGCGTATTCGATGTTTGCGGAGGATGCGATCAAGCTGGGGAAACTGACGGTGAAGCCTGGGATTCGCTGGGAGCATTTGGAGATGGAGTATCAGGACAAGGACGAGTCGGGAGCGAATCCGGACCGGGTGGTGGACAGTGCGTCGGGCAGCTTGGATGCGTTTGCTCCAGGGGTGGGATTGGTTTACGAAGTGTCGGACGAGTGGAGTGTGTTTGGGGGCTACTACCGGGGGATATCGACACCGGGGCCACGTGAGTTTTTGAGGGGTGGCAATGATTTGGAGCAGTCCAATGGCTATGAGGTGGGGGTGAGGCACTACGCGAAGTCGCTGCAGGCCGAGGTGGTGGGTTTTTACACGGACTTTGACAACCTGCTGGTGCGGGAGTTGCAAGGGGCGTCGGGCACGCTGGGGGATGAGAACGGCGGATCGGCGACGGTGTATGGGGTGGAGGCGGCGGTGCGTTATGATTTGCTGGACGGCAGCGGGACGGACTGGCGGATGCCGGTGCGGGCGTCGGCGACGTTCACGTCTGCGGAGACGACCTCGGATACGGCATCGGCGAATGCGGAGTCGATCTTCAGTGGTGGGAAGTCGGGCAACAAGTTGCCTTATATTCCTGAGTGGGCGGCGAGTGCGGGGCTTGGGGTGGAGTATCGGGGATTAGGGTTGTATTTGGATGCGACCTACACGGGTGAGATGTTTGGGACGGCGAGCAACACGTCGAACTTGCGGACGCCTTCGGGGAAACCGGATGCGCGTTATGGGGTGACGGATCAGATGTTCATCGTGGATCTGTCAGTGCAGTATCAGGTGACTGAGAACATTCGCTTGCTGGCCGGAATCAGCAATTTGACGGACGACATTGGGGTGACGAGCCGGCTGCCGTTTGGGGCGCGGAGCAATGCGCCAAGGAGCTACTTTGGGGGGGTGGAGATTCGATTCTGAGTTTGAGAGTTGGTTGACTCGATGGTGCAACGCCTTGGCGGAGAGATTCGCCAGGGCGTTGTTTTTTGGCTGGAATGGGGGTTGCGTGAGGAGGGGAGGTGGGGGACTTTGCCGGCCCTCTTTTTTATGAACAAGCTCGATGAGATCATTGCGTACAAGCATCGCGAAATTGAACGGATTTTGCCGCTGACGGAGAAGTTGCGTGCGGCGGCGGCGGCGCGGAATGATTTCCGGCGATTTGGGGAGTCGCTGGTGCTGGATCCCGGGCGTTTGGGGATGATTGCGGAGATCAAGCGGGCGTCACCTTCAGCGGGGACGATTTCGGAGGAGTTCGATTACCTGACGATTGCGCGGACGTATGAGAAGGCGGGGGCGAGTGCGATTTCGGTGCTGACGGATGAGAAGTATTTTCAGGGTCGGCTGGACTACATGACGAACATTCGGCAGCAGGTGGACATTCCGGTGCTGCGGAAGGATTTCATTGTGCATGAGGTGCAGATTTTTGAGGCGGTGGTGGCGGGAGCGGATGCGATTTTGCTGATTGTGGCGGCGTTGAATCAGGAGACGCTGGTGAGGCTGCTGGACACGGCGCATGCTTACCAGTTGGATGTGCTGGTGGAGGTGCACGATTTGGAGGAGCTGGATCGGGCGCTGGATTCGGAGGCGCGGATCATTGGGGTGAACAACCGGAACTTGAAGAGTTTCACGGTGGATATGGCAACGACGGAGCGGTTGGCGGAGGAGGTGCCAGGGGATGTGATTTTGGTGTCCGAGAGTGGGATTCGGACGGTGGAAGATGCGGAGCGGTTGGCGGCGGCGGGGGCGGATGCGCTGCTGGTGGGGGAGACGCTGATGCGGAGTCCGAATTTGCTGGTGGATTTGCCAGCGTTGCGGTGTTTGAAGCCGCTGGATTCGGTGCGGATGTAGGGGGAGAAGTGCGGCTGCGCCGGGGGAGGGGGGGGACAGGAGTGTTCGCGGTCCTGTTAGCCGTGGCGGTCTTTGAAGGTGAGTTCGGCGATGCCGGATTTGTCCAGGTTGCCGAGGCCTAGGGAGACCATTTTTTGGTATTGGGCTTGGGTGGCGGTGTTGAGGGGGAGGGTGAGGCCGACTTCGTGGGCGATGGAGGCGGCGATGCCGCTGTCTTTGGCGGCGTGTTCGGCGCTGAACCAACAGTCGTGTTCGCGGGCGACCATGTCGGCGGCGTCGGTTTCGAGGACGCGGGAGTTGGCGCCGGTTTGGGCGAAGACTTCGCGGACGAGGTCGAGGTCGTGACCGAGGGCGGCGGCGAGGCCGAGGCCTTCGGCGAGGCCGGCGGTGTTGATGTTCATGACCATGTTGACAAGGGCTTTGACTTCGGCGGCCGAGCCGGGGGCGCCGATGAAGCGGCGGTTGACGGACATGTGTTCGAGGACGGGGAGGAGGCGCTGGTAGACTGCCTCGTCGCCGGCGAGCATGAGGTAGAGTTTGCCTTCGCGGGCGTGGCTGATGCTGGAGGCCATGCTGGCTTCGAGGGAGTCGGCGCCGGCGGATTTGGCGGCGGCGTAGATTTCGCGATGGATGGCGGGGGAGACGGTGGCGCAGTTGACGAAGGTTTTGCCGGAGGCGCGGGTGAGGAGGTTATCCGTGGGGTCGAGGAAGATGCGGCGCATGGCGGCGTCATCGGTGACGACGGTAAAGATGAGGTCGGCGGCGGCGGTAACTTCGGCTAGGGTGGCGGGGGCGGCGCAGTGGAGTTCGGCGGCGATGGATTGAGCGAGGGGGGCGTGGTGGTCATAGACGGCGGTGATGGAGTAGCCGGAGTCTTTGAGGTGACGCGCCATGTTGGCGCCCATGCGGCCGATGCCGACGAATGCGATGGTGGGAGGGGTCATGGTGGAGAATGGGGGGCGGTTATCAGTAATCAGTAATCAGTGGTCAGTGTTATTTGAATTCGGGGTAGAAGGGGTTGTGGGCTTTTTCTTCGGCGACGGTGGTGTAGGGGCCGTGGCCGGGGCAAATGATGGTGTTGTCGGGGAGGGTGAAGATTTCTTTGCGGTTGGTGGCGAGGGCGTCGGCGTAGGAGATCATGCCGCCGCCCATGGAGGAGGCGAAGAGGGCGTCGCCGACGATGGCGACGGGGTTGGCGAGGCCGGTGACGACGTAGGTGACGCCGCCGCGGGCGTGGCCGTGAGTGGAGCGGGGCTGGATTTTGAGGGAGCCGAGGGGCCAGGTGGTGGTGGGGTCGATGGAGAAGGATTGGGTGTCAGGCCAGGGTTCCTGGGTGTGGCTGAAGACGTTTTGGCAACGGGTGCGTAGGCGGAGGCGGTCGAGGTCGGCGATGTGGTCGGGGTGGGTGTGGGTGATGAAGATGGATTCGAGGGTGAGGCCGTTGTCTTCGATGAATTCGATGATGGGGTGGGCGTCGGCGCCGGTGTCGAAGGCGGCGGCACGTTTGGAGGAGGGATCCCAGATGACGTAAGCGTTGACGGTCATGTCGCCGAAGAGGGTGTTGAAGCGGGCGAGGCCGGCCATTTCGATGGGGCGGGGGAGCCAGGTGTTTTGGGCGAGGGTGACGAGGGAGGCGCCGTGGAGGTTGAGGACGGGGGCGAGGGCGAGGAGGGTGGCGGGATCGGCGGAGCCGTCTTTGGCGGACTTGAGGAGGGGCTGGGGGATGCGGGAGGCGGTGGCGAGGTCAGCGTCTGAGAGGCCAAGGCCGCGCTGGGCTTTGGCGAGGACGTCGTTGAAGAGGTCTTCGAGGGGGATCATCATGGTGGGAATGTGGGCGAGGAGGGTGGGGAGATGCAACTTCGAATGTGTGATTGAAAAGAGGCGGAAAGGTGAAAGAAGAGGGATTGTTTTGGGGTGGAGGGTGGTGTGATGATGGCTTTGATTTTTGGGCTATTTGAACGAGTCTGGGGGATGCGGCGTCTGTGAGAGGCTGCGTTTGACCGTTTGACAGATTTTTGGAGATGCCGATGACATTGCCTGACATTGCTGGACATGAGTTGCTGGAGTTGATTGGGAGTGGGGGATGCGGGTCGGTGTATCGGGGGCGGACGGCGGAAGGGGCGGACTGTGCGGTGAAGGTGTTCAGTTCGATGGCGATCAATCGGAAGGCGCTGCAGGTGACGGCGCAGACTCTGGCGGCGCTGCCAAGGCATGAGTCGGTGGTGGCTCCTTTAGCGTATGGGTTTGAGAGGAGTCCGTATTTTTGCGCGGTGCCGCTGTTTGGGAAGTCGGAGAAGCGGAGCAACGGGAAGATGCATTGGGAGGTGGAGACGCTGGAGGACTGGTGTGAGGAGGGGGTGCCGGTTAA
>JAIYDW010000162.1 GCA_027487315.1 Verrucomicrobiaceae bacterium
CCCGAACCCTGCAGTTCCACAAAATCCCATGTGCGTTCTCAGAGTATCAAGCCGACGGAAAACACTGACAGACTTTCTGTCGGGATCTCAGATTCCCCATTACGACGCCCACGATAAAAACACCCCGCAAAAATTGGGCCGCGAGAAGGGAAAGCCATTTGGTTATTCGGGATTCAAATCCTCCGTCAGTGAGAAGGAATGGAATGATTTGCCCGGGCAGATTGCAGATGCGATTAGGTTCCTTCAGCGATACAAATCAGATCTGAAGCAACTACGTGACAAATACAAAGTGCGCGACCTGACTCTCGACTTCCCCTATCATCTCCGCATCGGAACAAATAACGTGGTGGTGCAATGCGATTTCCTCCCTCCAAAACTGATAGGGCTTGCCGGCGAACTAGGCATCGGAATTGAACTTTCCCTCTACCCTCACACTTTGCATTGAAAGGAAACTAGAGCCAAAAAGACCGCAGCCATCACCCCCCCCGTTCGCACTCACGAGACCGATTTCATTGTGCAACGATCTGACCAACTTACACCCTCCTGGCTACTTCGGGCACGCACCCACCTCACCCTGCAACCCTCATTCCACAAGCCTTCCCACCCCAAATTCACCCCAATTCCCAAAAACGTTTTTTCTCCTATAACCCCATTTTTTCACATCATAGGAGCAATTTCATCCCACCAACTCTCCCGCCTGAAGCACCCGAAAGAAGTATCCAAAGGCCTCCACTTCCTTTGAAACTGGGCCATCCACAATCAACACAGGTTGCACCGTCCGCTTCGGATGAGCCTGCCTCAGCGCCTCCGCCTTCCGCTCCACCTCAGCAATAATCGCCCGCCCCACCGGAGCCGTTTGCCGCTTCATCTCGCACAGCGTGATCACCCCATCCGCTCGGTCAAACGCCAAGTCAATCTGCACCCCCTCCAACCCTTTCCGTGGCGACCGAAACCAAGGCCCCGCCTCATAGTCCACCGCCTCAAACCCCAACTCCCTCGCAATCACCGCCTGATGCCGCAAACAAACCAACTCAAACGCCCGCCCCATCCACGAACGGAACGCCCCGCTTTGCCTCAATGACACAAACAAATCTTTCTTCACCCCGCTCCGGATCAGCCTCAGCCTCGATCGCAGAAAAGCATGATAAAAACTCATCCACGGGTCACTCAAATAATACCGAATCAAACGCGACCCCGCCCCCTTATCAAAAGGCGTGTGTGAGGAAATGAATCCCGCCGCCTCAAGATCATACAGCCTCTGACTCAGCAACCCTCCCTCCGCCACCTCAGCCTTCGCAGCCAGATCACGCCGATTCAACCCATACGGAGATTCCGCCAAAGCCCTGACCAGCCGCGGAAACTCCCCGTTCTCACCAAAGTGACTCACAAAAATCCGGTCATACTCCTCCACAAAATACCCGTCAGTACGAAAAGCCTCCCGCTCCATTCCCAACGTGATCGAAGGCGCCCCCGTCAGCAGTTCCAGATACTTCGGCACCCCGCCCGTAAAACACTGCGCATCCAGCACCTCCTGAAAACCGCGCCCCTTCAGCATCCGCCCCGTCTCAGCCAATTGAAACCCCTGCAAATGAATCACCAAATCCGTCCGCCCATAAAACGCGCTCGACTTCACCACCTTCGTCGTCATGAACGAAGCAATCGACCCGCACAAAATCAAACACCTCCCCGGCACCCTCGACAAATAACCCTCCCACACCATCTTCAGCGTCGAAACCAACTCCTGCCGGTAATTCGCCAACCACTGAAACTCATCCAACACCAGCGTCATCGGCCTCTTGCCCAGCACCGCATCCAAACCCATCAAAGCCTCCTCCCAGGACCTCGCCTCCGGCATCTTTCGCCTCAACTGCCTCGACACCTGACTCCGAAAACTCTGGATCTGCGCCTGCGTGGTTTGATTCTCCAACCCCTCAACAAACAAAGCCGCCGACTTCCCTATCGCTTGCCTGATAAGAGACGTCTTCCCAATCCTCCGCCTCCCATACACGACGGCAATCCTCGGTGCCTTCACCTCGATCGCTCCGCGCAGCGCACGCAGTTCTTCATCTCTCCCAACAAACATGATTTTCTTCCTATAATGCCATTTTTTTACATCATAGGAGAAATTTCGTCCACCTCTATTTCACCCCCCTCCCGCTCCCTCCCTGGGGTCTTAAAGGATCATTGATCCTGCGGAACCGGATCATCCTTCCCAATCGGCTCCCCCTCCCAAATCGGCACTCCATCATACAACGTCAACACCCGCGACGAACTCCCCACCGCTGGCCCATGGTCAATCTTCGGCAGCCACTTCTTCATCTCCGCAATCACCCCCTTCTTCTTCGCCGCTAAGTTGTCGAACTCCTGCGGATCATTCGCCATGTCATACAACTCCTCCGCACCATCCACATAGCGAATGTAGCGCCACTGCTCCGTCCGGATCCCAAAGTTCCCCTGGTTGTGTGACGTGATCGCCGGCCGCTCCCGCTCAGCCATCGCATTCTCCAACTGCGGCCTCAAACTGAGCCCCTCCAACTCATGCGGCGTCTTCGGCAGCCCGCACAAATCCACCAACGTCGGATACAAATCCAACAACTCCGCCGGCCGGTTGCACTTCTGCCCGCCCTTGATCCCCGGCCCCGCCAAAATCAACGGCACCTTCGTCCCCCGATCCCACAACGTGTTCTTCCCCGTGATTCCCTTCTCTCCCAAATGCCAACCATGATCTCCCCACAACACCACAATCGTGTTCTCCTCCAACCCCGACTTCTTCAGCGCCTCCATGATCCGCCCCACCTGCGAATCCACAAAACTCGTGCACGCCAGATACGACCTCACCAAATTCCGATGCTGATGATTCTCCTGCACCCACTTCAACCTCGGCTCCGGCAGCTTCCAGTGAATCCACCATGACGACTTCGGCGTGTCATCCCGGTCATCCTCGCGAAGAGCAGGCAGCACCGAGTCATCATCTGGATACAAATCGAACCACTTCTGCGTCGCGTAACACGGCACATGCGGCAAAAAGAAACCCGCCGCCAAAAAGAACGGCTCATCCTTCTTCATCCCCTCCAACTTCTCCACCGCCCACGACGCCACCTGATAGTCCCCCTTCTCCGTGTCATCGTTATCCAAAGGCCACACCCCCCAGTCCAGCAACGCATGATTCCCAAACGGCGTCGGCGGCACCAACTTCGCCGGCGGCTTCGTCCCAAAACCACCCGCCGGCCCCACTTCCTGAAACTCCATCACCTGCTTCTCATCACCCTTCCCTTTACCCTTCCCCTTCCCACCGCCACTCGGCCCGCGCCAACTGTGATAAATCTTCCCCGCGCTCAGTGTCTTGTATCCGTTGTTCTCAAAATGCTGCGGCAACGCCACCAAATCCTCATATTGCCCTAGCGTCCTAAACCAAGGACTCAACCCATGAATCCCCGTCGTGCTCGGCCTCAATCCAACCATCAAACTCGTCCGCGACGGATTGCACAGCGGCGCCTGACAGTGAGCATTCGTAAACAACGTCCCCCTCGCCGCCAGCGCATCGAGGTTCGGCGTCTTCACCAGCGGATGCCCCCCCATGCACCCGATCCAATCATTCTGATCATCGATCGCAATGAAAACCACATTCGGCTTCTCCGCTCCCAGCACCACCCCACTCCCCAGCAACCCAATCAAAAACAAACAACGCAAATTCATCATCCCCACCCAGAACGTCCCCCCTCCCCCATCCCTTTCATCCACCATCCCGCAATGCCACCTCTCCCGCTTCCGTTTCATCCCCATGCCAACCCACCTCCTGCTCTTCTGCTCCCTTCTCCTCACAAACCTCTCTGCCGCCGCCCCCTGGTCTCTCCTCGCCCCTTACGCCACCCCACCACCCTCCCTCAAACTCGACCCCTCACCCTGGCGCTCCCCTCTCCTCTTCGAAGACGGCTCCCCCGTTCAAACCCCCACCGACTGGCCAAAACGCCGCTCCGAAATCCTCTCCACCTGGCACTCCCTCATGGGCCAGTGGCCACCCATCATCACCGATCCCAAACCCGAAACCCTCCGCAGCGAACCTCAACCCGGCTTCCGCCGCGACCGCATCCGCTTCCAATGGACCCCCCTCCTCCACACTGAAGCCTGGCTCCTCATCCCCGACAACGCCAAGAACGCCCCCGGCATCATCACCACCTACTACGAACCCGATACCGCCGTCGGTCTCAGCGACAAACCTGATCGCGACTTCGCCCTCCAACTCGTCAAAAAAGGCTTCGTCTGCCTCTCCATCGGCACCACCGAATCCTCCGCCGACAAAACCTACGCCATCCACCACCCCAATATCGATCACGCCACTGTCCAACCCCTCTCCATGCTCGCCTACGCTGCCGCCAACGCCTTCCACGTCCTCGCCTCTCGCCCCGAAGTCGACGCCACCCGTATCGGCATCACCGGCCACTCCTACGGTGGCAAATGGGCCATGTTCGCTTCCTGCCTTTACGACAAGTTCGCCTGCGCCGCCTGGTCCGACGCCGGCATCGTCTTCGACGACACCCGCCCCAGCATCAACTACTGGGAACCCTGGTACCTCGGCTCCCACCCTCGCCCCTGGCGCCAACGCGGCCTCATCACCACCGACAATCCCGCCCGCGGCCTCTATCCAAAACTCCGCGCCCAAGGCCGCGACCTCCACGAACTCCACGCCCTCATGGCCCCCCGCCCCTTCCTCGTCTCCGGCGGCAGCGAAGACCCACCCGCCCGCTGGAACCCCCTCCAACACAGCATCGCCGTCAACCATCTCCTCGGCCACCCAAACCGCGTCTTCATGACCAACCGCCCAGACCACGCCCCAAACCCCGAATCCAACGCCGTCCTCGTCGCCTTCTTCGAACACTTCCTCAAACCCTCCCTATGACTTGCAATGCAGGGCGCCTCATTCGACCATGCAGTCTCCCGCTAATGCCCGTCACCTCCTTCACTCATCTCCACTTCACCGGAGCCTGCGGCCGCGCCCTCGGCCCCCTCGTCGTCGATCTGAAAAACTCAGGTCACAGCCTCTCCGCCACCGACGAAATGCAGTACGCTCCCATGGATCAGTTCCTCAAGGACGCCGGCCTCCGCCTCACCAAAAAATTCGCCGCCCGCAACGTCCCCAAAAACACCAGCCTCCTCATCATGGGCGCCGCCATCACGCCCGATAACGTCGAAGTCCAAACCGCCCTCAAACGCGGCACCCCCGTCTGCAACATGGCCCAGTTCATCGGCCGCCACCTGCTCCCTCACTCCAATCGCTTCGTCATCGCCGGCACCAAAGGCAAAACCACCACCACCGCCATGCTCGCCTGGATCCTTGAGCACGCCGGCAAAAAACCCGACTTCCTCTTCGGCGGCCAATGCCCCCACTTCCCCCTTTCGGTCCGCATGCAAAACAGCCCCATCGCCATCCTCGAAGGCGATGAATACCCCTCCGCCAAAGACGACCGCACCGCCAAGTTCCACTACTACCAACCCCACACCCTCATCGTCACCAACATCCACCTCGATCACCCTGAAATCTACCCCACCCTCAAGCACGTCAAAACCGAATTCCGCTCCCTCTCCAAAGCCCTCCCCACCACCGGTCGCCTCATCCTCAACGCCCATTGCCCGAACACCCTCGACCTGCAAAAAATCACCCCCGCCACGGTCGAAACCGTCGGCTGGACCCCTAAAGCCGACCATCGCATCACCCACCTCTCCCTCCACCCCCACGGCACGCGCTTCCACTTCTGCGGCCACACCTTCTCCCTCCCTCAAACCGGTCGCACCTTCGCCCTCGACGCCGCCCTAGCCTCCCGTGCCGCCCTAGCCGCTGGCGTAAGCATCAAAAAATCCGCCGCCGCCCTTGCCAAATTCGAAGGTGTTCTCGGTCGCATGCAATCCATCATCGACGACGACCGCCTCACCTTCATCCTCGACGAAGCCTACCACCCTTTCGCCATCGCCGAAAACCTCCAGGCACTCAAGACGCGTTACCCCGATCGCCGACTCGTCGTCGTCATCCAACCCCGCAACACCGGCGGTCGCGATGGCTTCCAAGAGCGCGACCTCCCCAAGGCCCTCACAGCCGCGGATCGCGTCATCCTCTTGCGCCCCTGGGACTTCTTCGAATTTCCCAATGGCCCCTTCTCCAACACACGCCTCACCGCCGCCATGCGCCAGCAGGGCATCGTCGTCTCCGTCAAACCCAAAGACACCAAAACCATCGACTATCTCCCCACTCGCCTTCGCCGCGGCGATGTCTTCTATTGCAGTTTCCCTCCAGGCTGCGATTTCATCGTGTCACCTCTCGCCACCCTCCTTCGCGATACCTTCCTCAAATGAAAATCTTGATGACCAATCACAGACTTCAAAGTCTGGGCGGCACTGAGTTGTTCGTCGCCGAAATCGCCGAAGCCCTCGTCTCCCGAGGCCATCAAGTCTGCGTCTTCTCCACCGCCATCAGCAACCCCATCGCGGACCGTCTCACGAATCTCCAGATCCCCTTCGTCACCGATCCAAAGGCCTGCCCTTTCCAACCCGACATCATCCACGGCCAGCACCACCTGGAAGCCATCACCGCCCTCTGCTCCTGGCCGACTTGCCCCGCCATCTACTTCATCCACGGCGCCACTCCCTGGGAGGAAGCCCCACCCAAACACCCGCGCATCCTCAGCTACCTCGGCACCTCTCCACGCTTCGCCTGGTTCGTAGCCGAAACCTGCGGCTTCCCCGAATCCTCCTTCATCGTCGCCCCCAACTTTTTTGACTCCCGGCGCTTCACCCAACAACGCCCACCCGCCTCAACCACCGGCCGCGCCCTCGTCTTCCACAACACCATGGCCCCGGACGGCCCCGCCATCAAAACCCTTCGCTCGGCTTGCGAAACCGTCGGCCTCAAACTCGACACCCTCGGCCACGCCTTCGGCCAAACCTCCCCCCACCCCGAACGCCTCCTCCCCGACTACGACGTCGTCTTCGCCGCTGGCCGCTCCGCCATCGAAGCCATGGCCTGTGGCTGCGCCGTCATCCCCATCTCCGCCGAACAATCCGCCGACTGGATCTGCCCGGACAACTTCGCCGATCTCGCCATGCGCAACTTCACCGCCGAAGTCCACGCCCCCCCCATCGACCTCCAACACATCATCACCGAGCTCCGCCGCATCACCCCCGCCCAAACCCTTGCCATCACCCAGCGCATTCGCCAGGAAGCCACCATCGATCGCACCACCGACATCCTGATCTCCGCCTACACCAGCGCCATCTCCCAGCCCCTCACCAACCATCCCCAGGAAGAAATCACCTCCCTCTCCAGCTACCTCCTCACCATCGCCCAACGCGTCAAAGACTCCGACGATCGCCGCGCCCAACTCGTCGACCAAAAAGACCGCGCCTCCGCCCGCGCTGCCAAATGGAAACAACGCGCCAGCGACCTCACCGTTCATATCAAGTCCCTCGAACTCAAAGCCCGCACCCCCTGGTGGAAACGCCTCAAAAAACCCCGCTAACTCTGTTTCACCAGCGCCTTAGCAATCTCCTCACTGATCGGATACCCCGTCAACTGCTCTATCCAAAGCCACTGCCCATTCGGATTCATCTCCAAAAAAATCGGCACTCCCTCAGCCGTCACCGCAAAATCAAAGTAGCCCGCAGGCATATCGATCAACTCCAAATACCGCCGCAGCTTCCCCTCAAAGGCTGCACTCACTTCAATGATTTGGTGAGTCAATTCCATCGTCCGCTTCCTCCAATCTGGCTCCCCTTTAGGCAATCTCGATGTGTCAATCCGACAACAAATCGTCCGTCCAGGCAGCACCGTAATCCGCCAGTCCTCCACCTTCTTCACCGCCTGTTGCACCAGCATCTGCACAGACTTCGCTCCCTTCAAATGCTCTAACAAAACCGCAGCCGGAAATTCCCGACACCAAAGCGAACTCGCCACCTCAGACCGATTCGCCGCTTCGAAAACAACCCCATGCTTCAAGGGCTTGACCACACAAAACTCATGCCGGGCCACAAACGCCGCCAACTCCCCAGGCTCATTCCCCACACGTGTCTCCGGCACCTCAAACCCTGCCTCACGCGCCAACCTCAACTGCTTCAACTTGTTGTCCGCTTCCCGAATCGCATCAGGATGCCCCAAAGGAAACTTTGATCGCTCAAAACACGCCATCGCCTGCCTAAAAGCAGCCATCCCCTCCGCACACGACAACTCCTCCGCACAAGGATGACTCTCCATCAATGCCTCCCCACTCCGAATCGGCCGCCTCCAATAAATCGACTCAATCTCCTCGACCCCAATCTCCACCGCCCCCGGTTCCCCCGCCATCGCCACACACCACCGCGACATCCCAAAATCCGCCGCCAACGGGTCAATCGCATAGCCCAAACCACTCCCCAATTCCATTGCCGACACCCGCCCCCACCTCCGCCCCATCGCGCTCAACCGCTCCCCCACAGCCCTCCCATGCTCGTCATCCTCAGTGCTTACCAAAAGAACCATAAACAAACCTCAAAAGTCGCACCCATTCACAACACAACCACCGTTAGACCCGGGCGACGCACATAACGCCACTCTCACTTCCGACATGGAAACCATGTCAGGTATACCGTTCCGTCGCCAAACAGATCCCACCATCGAGACCCGCGAAAAACCCCCTAGACGTCTCCGTTGTCTTGCTGACCACCAGACGTGACAGAATTTAGCTCCACTTGGGCACCACAAAGTTGAAGAAGAAGTGATTGGTTTTGCATCGTGATACGAGAGTGAGTGGTTTTTGAGTATCTGAAGGGTTAACAGGCACTACTGGAGCGTGCTATCTTGCTGACCACCAGACGTGACAGAATTAAGCTCCACTTGAGCACCACAAAGTTGAAGAAGAAGTGATTGGTTTTTCATTGTTCTATCCATTAGTGTAGTTGATTATTCGAGGCTTCGAGGGCTGAATCGAAACTACTCGATCCCGCCATCAGCTTGGCCACCAGAGGTGACAGAATTAAGCTCCACTTGAGCACTGCAAAGTTGAAGAAGGAGTGATTGGTTTTTCATCGTGCTATTAGACTGAGTGATTGTTCGAGGCTTCGAGGGCTGAATTGGAATTAGCCCAATCCGCTGTCTTGCTGCCCACCAGAAGTGACTGAATTAAGCTCCACTTGAGCTGCACAAAGTTGCATGAGAAGGGATTCGTTATTCATAGTTTTTCAGGTTCAGGTTGACGCCAAATCGAGATCACCCCGCTAAGCGCTTACCCCAAGACTACCCATTACCCGTCCGCCGTCAAACTCAATAGCTCCACCGACATCCTGATCTCTGCCTACACCAGCGCCATCTCCCAGCCCCTCCCCAACCATCCCCAGGAAGAAATCACCTCCCTCTCCAGATACCTCCTCACCATCGCCCAACGCGTCAAAGACTCCGACGATCGCCGCGCCCAACTCGTCGACCAAAAGACCATGCCTCCGCCCGCGCCGCCAAATGGAAACAATGCCCCAGTGCCCTCGCCGCCGTAGCTCTGCCAATTGGTGTTCGTGGTGAAGCTCACGGCGGTGTTGAAGGCCAGGTGATGGCTCAAAGCCGGCAGCCCCTGCGGATTCCACGGCAGCACATCCTGCAAACGCAGGATCACATAGGTGAACACCACGCCGACCAAGCTGAAGGCTAACATGGCGAAGGTGTATTGCTTCCAGCCTTGCTCGCGCTGCGGATCGACGCCGAGCAGCCTGTAAGTGAGCTTTTCGACCGATTTGATGATCGGATCTAGCCAAGTGCGGCCATTGGCATCGAGCACCTGCATGAGGTAGAGGCCCAGCGGCTTGGTGATGAGCGTGAGCAGCCCGAAAAAGAGGGCGAATTGAAGCCAGTCGGTGGAGTGCATGGGAGGTAGTTAGAATTTTTCAGGACGCAACATCGCCACTGTGAGGTAAGCGAGCAGGGCAAGGGCGATCAGCCCGACGAGGAGAGTTTCCATGGTGGGGTGCAGGTTAGAGCTTTTCGCAGCCGTGGGCGTAAAACCCGCTGATGACGAGGAAGGCGACGGTGATGCCGAGGTAGATGACGTCGTTCATGACGACACAACATTCCCTAAAACTCGCGATGCGTGAGTTAAAGACCTGCGCGAAGGCGTCAAAAAGGCATAAAAACTCGCTTTAAGTCTCTGCAATTCTGCCAAAAAAACTCTCACCCGCCGAAATCGCCAGCCTAGTTGTCGAATGTCTGCACATGCCATGACTGTCTGCCTGCTCTTTCATGTCGGCCACCCTCTTCGATCTGGCGAAATCCGCCTCTGAGCCCTTGAGAGTGACCTTTTAATGTACGTTGCTCGTCCAAGCTGCACCCCATTGCTCGGTGCATCTTCTGATTCGAAGCCCTGACGACCTTCACTTCAAATCCCGTCCGCTCTTCCTCAAATCACAACAACCCGCTCTTGCCCCCGCCCCCTGCCACGCTAGCATCCCAAATCGTATGTCAGACTCCTTCGTCCATCTCCACCTCCACACCGAATACTCGCTACTGGATGGCGCTGTGCGAATTGGAAAACTGATGGACCGCGTCGCCGAACTCGGCATGCCCGCCGTCGCCATGACCGATCACGGCAACCTCTTCGGTGCCATTGAATTCTACCAAAAAGCCAAGGCCAAAGCTGAGGACAAAAAAAAGCCCGCCATCATCAACCCCATCATCGGCTGTGAGGCCTACCTCGCCCCGCTCTCGATGAACCACAAAGAGGAAATCCCGGGCCGCAAACGCTCCTCTCACCTCACCCTTCTCGCCGCCAACAACACCGGCTTCGAAAACCTCTCCAAACTCATCACTAAAGGCCACCTCGATGGCATGTGGTACAAACCCCGCATCGATAAAGAAGCCCTCGCCGCCCATAGCGAAGGCCTCATCTGCCTCAGCGGCTGCATCAATGGCGAAATCAACGAACTCCTCCTCTCCGACCGCAAAGACGAAGCCGAAAAAAGCATCGGCGAATTTACAGACATCTTCGGCAAAGAAAACTTCTACCTCGAAATCCATGACCACAGCATGGAAGCCCAAAAACGTTCCGCTCGGCAAATGATCGAGTGGTCCAAGCAGTTCGGACTCAAAACCGTCGCCGCTAACGATGTCCATTTCCTCAATCGCTCCGATCATGAAAGCCACGATGTCATGATCTGCATCGGCACCAACAGCCAACTCCTCCAGACCAACCGCCTCACCTATTCTCCCGAAGTCTATTTCAAAACCGCCGAAGAAATGCGCGCCCTCTTCGCCGAAATCCCCGAGGCGTGCGACGCCACCCTCGAGATCGCTGAGAAATGCAACATCAGCATCAAACTCGACTCCACCAGCATCGATCGCTATCCCCAGTTCAAACCCGACGACGGCACCCCCCGCGACGAATACCTTCGCCGCGTCTGCCTCGAAGGCCTAGAGTTCCGCTACGGCCGCGACGCCGCCCTCAACAGCGACGAACTCCGCACTCGTCTCGATTACGAACTGGGAATCATCAACAAGATGAACTTCACCAGTTACTTCTTGATCGTCTGGGACTTCATCAAGTGGGCCAAAGATCACGGCATCCCCGTCGGACCAGGCCGTGGCTCCGCCGCAGGCTCCCTCGTTGCCTACGTCATGGGCATCACCGACATCGATCCCCTCCGCTTCAACCTCATCTTCGAACGCTTCCTCAACCCAGAACGCGTCAGCCCTCCCGACGTCGATATCGACTTCTGCCAAAGCCGCCGCGGCGAGGTCATCGAATACGTCCGCCAAAAATACGGCGAACGCGCCGTCAGTCACATCATCACCTACGGCACCATGGGCGCCAAAAGCGTCATCCGTGACGTCGCCCGCGTCCTCGGCTGGAGTTACGGCGACGCCGACAAACTCGCCAAAATGATTCCCACAGAGCTCAATATCGACCTCAAGGAATCCGTCGAAAAAAATCCCGAACTCAAGCAAGTCCTCGACACCGACAGCAATACCCAGGAACTCTGGAAACACGCCACCTTCCTCGAAGGCCTCACCCGCGGCACCGGCATCCACGCCGCCGGCATCGTCATCGGTGACCGCCCCCTCGATAACTTCATCGCTCTCACCCGCGGCAACGAAGGGGAAATCGTCTCTCAGTTCGCCATGGGCCCCTTGACCGACCTCGGCATGCTGAAGATGGACTTCCTCGGCCTCAAAACCCTCTCCGTCATCCACGAAGCCGAAGGCCATATCCACAAACGCTTCCCCGACTTCCAAGTCGCCGCGGTCCCGCTCGACGACCACAAGACCTTCGAACTTCTCAAACGCGCCGAAACCGTCGCCGTCTTCCAAATGGAATCCGGCGGCATGATGAACACCTGCAAACAACTCGGCCCAGACAAAATCGAGGAGGTCATCGCTATCTTGGCTCTCTATCGCCCCGGCCCAATGCAGTTCATCCCCAACTACATTGAACGCAAATGGGGCCGCGAATCCGTCGAATACGCCCACCCGCTCCTCGAAAAAATCTCCGCCGAAACCTACGGCATTCTCGTCTATCAAGAACAGGTCCAGCAGGCCGCCAACCTTCTCGCCGGCTACTCCCTCGGCCAGGCCGACCTCCTCCGCCGCGCCATGGGCAAAAAGGACGCCGAAAAAATGGCCAAACAACGCATCAGCTTCGTCAAAGGCTGCGAAGACACCAACGCCATCCCTCCCAAGCAAGCCAACGAGATCTTCGACCTCCTCGAAAAATTCGCCCAATACGGCTTCAACAAATCCCACTCCGCCGCCTACGGAATCGTCACCTACTACACCGCCTACCTGAAGGCCAACTTCCCCGTGGAGTTCATGGCCGGCGTCCTCAGCTACGAAGTCAATAACACCGACAAAATCGCCAACTTCGTCAGCGAATGCCAGCGCATGGGCATCCAAATCCTCCCTCCTGACATCAATCGCTCCTGGCTCAAATTCACCCCGGAAGAAAGCCCCGAACCCGATCCTGAATTCCGCGCCCTCACCCCGGACGGACCCGACGCCATCCGCTACGGCCTCTCCGCCATCAAAAACGTTGGCGAATCCGCCATGGAAGGCGCCATCGCCGAACGCGAAAAAAACGGCCCCTTCACCAGTCTCGAAGATTTCGCTGCCCGCATGGACTCCCGCTCCGTCAACAAACGCATGCTCGAAGCCCTCGTCAAAGCCGGTGCCTTCGGTTTCACCAATGAAACCCGCGCCAGCATGTTTGAGCGCCTCGACCAGGTCCTCTCCTCCGCCGCTTCCATGCAGAAAGACAAAAAGGCCGGACAAGGTGGCCTCTTTGACGACTTCGCGTTCACCCAACCCGCCACCTCCAGCAAAACCGCCGCTCCCGCCCGTCCCGAATGGCCCCATGATGAACTTCTCGGCTTTGAAAAAGAGCTCCTCGGCTTCTACGTCAGCGGCCACCCTCTCGATAGCTACCGCGGCCACTTCGACTCCACCAAACTCACCAAACTAGGCCTCCTGGAAGAAGTCGACACCTCCGGCAAACCCGTCACCGTCTGGGTCGCCGGCATCGTCAACAAGGCCGAGGTCCGCTACTCCAAAAAGGACAACCGCCCCTTCGCCACCCTCGTCCTCGAAGACTTCACCGGTTCGACTGAAATGATGGTCTGGAGTGACGACTACGAGAAACACAAACCACTCCTCGTCGCAGGCAACGTCCTCGGCCTCCGCTGCCGCTGCACCAAAGACCAGCGCACCGAACAAAACAAACTTACCCTCTACGACGCCAAACTACTCCCCCCCAAGAAAACCCGCCGCCGTCTCGACGAAAACGGCGATGAAATCACCTCCGACACCCCTTCCGATCCCAAACCCCCAAAGCCCGTCGAAATCAAACCCGTCGTCATTCGCCTAAACACCGCCAAACACAGCCCCATCGACGTCGAGCGCATCTACGAAGTCGTCACCCAACACCCCGGCGAACTCCCCCTCATCATCGAATTCTCCACCCCCCAAGGCGAAAACATCCGCATGCAGGCCGCCAACGAATTCCGCGTCGCCAATACCCGCGAACTCCACAACGCCCTCGTCATCTGGCGCTAACCCCCAGTCAAAAGCAGCCGCCCATGGCCTTCAACCCAATCGGCTCCCAATCCCTAATCCTCCGTCACGGCCTGCCCGCGATCCTTCGCCCGCTGACCGCAGACGATCGCGAACGCGTTCGTGAAGCCTTCCATCGCCTCTCACCCGAATCCGCTTACCTTCGTTTCTGGACCCGTTTTCGCGAACTGAACCCGCGCTTCATCAAGCAACTGCTTTCCCCAGGAGACAACACCCATGCCACCTGGGTCATCATCCTCAAAGAGAACGAAGACATCCCCGGCGTCGGAGGCGGCTCATTCTGGCGCCTTCATGACCAGCCTCTCAATGCAGAAGTCTCCTTCACCTTCGCCGATGAGTTCCAGAATCAGGGCAATGGCACCATCCTCCTCGCCGCCCTCTGGCTGCACGCTTCCTCCCTTGGAATCACCCATTTCATCGCCCACGTACTCGATGAAAACTTCGTCATGCGCGCTTGGTGGGATGCTCTCGGCGCTTCCGCCTCACGTCATCACCGGGAATGGCTGCTCTCCCTCCCCCTCGATGCATCTCTCCTCTCCTCCGGTCCTGTCGCCAACTCCCTTCGTCGCTGGCTCAACCAGCTCGACGCATAATCCAAACACCTCCCATTAAACCTTGAACCTTCTTCATTCCTCACCTTTCCTCCGCCCAATGTTTGCTCCCAATCTCATCCGCTCTCTCGCCCCACTGATCCTCCTCTTCAGTGCCTGCAACACCGCCATCCAAACCAAAGTCAAGGTCGCTCAAACCCTCCTGACCGAAGAGGAAAAAAACAACCTCCGCGATAGCGCCCTCTCCAAGGCTCTCGATGACGCCGCGCTCGCTTCCGACCGTCAACAACCCCAAAAAGGCCGCTACAACGTCGCAGTCGAAAAATTCATCCTAGCCCTTCAAAAACGCGCCCCTCTCTCCAACTGGTCCGAACCCCTCCGCGTTGAACGTCCCGGCCGCGACTGGATCGTCACTTTCGAACCTCCCACGGACAAACTTCAATCCGGTCGCGAACTCGCCCCAGCCCTCTACACCCGCATCTTTCCCGCCTACCACTACAAGGTCACCGACTGCGAAAACCTCGTCGCCAACTCCGGTTATGGCACCCCCCTCGTCCTCGCTCGCGAAGACATCGACCAAATCGTCAAAGAACGCCCCTTCCGCCCGCGCGTCGGCATCTACCTTCCGGGCACCGCCATTCTCGAATTTGGCCGCGCTGCCACCCCGGACGATCCCATCCCCGTTCGCCTCCGCATCATCAATACCTTCGACGTTCGCGAAGCCCCCGTCGCAGGTCGCACACGCCCCCTCGCCTACAACATCAGCGCCGCCATCCAAATCGCCTTGGATAACAAATACATCCGCAAAAATGCCCTCGAAGGACTCCTCCGACCTGACAAACGCGACGATGACATCGGCCTCTTCGCCATCACCCCCTACAACCCCAAAAAGATCCCCGTCATCTTCACCCACGGCCTCAAGTCCGACGCCCACATCTGGAAGCCCGCCATCAACGAAATCTTCTTCGACCCCGCCCTCGCCGCTCGCTACCAACCCGTCCTCTTCCTCTACCCCTCCGGCCTCAGCGTCCCAGCCTCCGCCGCCCGCCTCCGCCAGAGCCTCAATACCTATCGCAAACTATGGGACCCCGATCTGAATGACCCGGGCATGAATCAAATGATCGTCGTCGGCCACAGCATGGGCGGCATCCTCTCTCGTCTTCAAGTCATCGACTCCGGTGAAGACCTCCGCAAAGCCTTCTTCTCCCAACCCATCGACAGCATCCCCTGGCTCACCAAAGCAACCGCTGCCTCCGTCAAAGAGGGCCTCATCTTCGATCACCAACCCTTCATCAAACGCGCCATCTTCGTCGCCGTCCCCCACCGCGGCAGTGAAGTCGCCGACCTCAAAATCGTCCAATTCGCCATTCGCATCATCAAACTCCCCGGCGATGCCATCTCCCTCGCCACCGAAGCCCTCACCGACGACTTCAGCGCCCTCAACCCCGCCCTCCTCGGCTACAACCTCCTCGGACTCCGCAGCGTCGACATGCTCTCTCCCGGCCACCCCTACTTCAAAGCCATCGACAAACGCCCCATCCTCGTTCCCCATCACTCCATCATCGGCGACCGTGGCAAAAACAATTCCCCTGGCTCCTCCGATGGCATCGTCCCCTACTCCAGTTCCCATCTCGATACCGCTCAATCCGAACTCATCGTCCCCCACCCCCACAGCTGCACGGAAAAACCCGAAACCGTCCACGAAATCCTCCGCATCCTCCGCCTCCACGTCGGCATCAAAAACTAACTGCCCCATGTCCAATCAACCAGACACTTCAGCGCCTCTTCGCATCGGCATTGTCGGTGCCGGTGATATCGTGCGCCAACGTCACCTTCCCAATCTCCGTTCGCTCCCCGGCATCCACATCCAAGCCGTCGCCAACGCCTCCCTCGAAAGCGCCCGCACCTTCTGTCAGCAACACGCCCCCGAAGCCACCCCCACCGAACGTTGGGAAGACGTCGTCGACAATGACGATGTCGACATCGTCTGGATCGGCGC
>JAIYDW010000092.1 GCA_027487315.1 Verrucomicrobiaceae bacterium
GGATGAAGATGGCGTCGTGCTTGGTTCCACAAGGCTTTCCGGTTCGCAGCGGTTGCATCGAAAAGGTGATGCCACCCGAGAAGCGGGAAGCCTTGTGGGGCCAATGACGGCGGCAGATTTGCCCTCAGCCATTTCCGTTTTTAGGTTCAAGGCTTTCCGGTCCGCAGCGGCTGCATCTCCTACGATGCCGCCCAAGGAGTGGGAAGCCTTGAGCGGCCAATGCTCAAGCCTATCAGGTGCCTCCAACTTCGGTGTTCGGGTCCAATTCAATTTCATAAAACAATCCATCAAAACGCACAACTCCGCCCATCCATAGCGCCTTTCTCCTACCCCCCCAAGCTTGCGCTCGCACCCATTCAAGCGTTTCTTACCGCTCTCCCATGAAACTTCGCGACGCCCTCATGAACCTCGCCATCACCGCCGTCCTGGTGCTGGTCATCGTTCTCGTCGCCCTCGTCCTCAAAAAAAGCAAAGCCGCTGTCCCCAAAGCCATCCCCGTCAATCCCGCCAACCTCACCATCACCGACCAAAACGCCCGCCCCGTCCGCGAAACCTTCGAACTCCTCGACAAAACCACCCTCGTCGAAACCCGTGCCAACGAAGCAGACACCCTCCGCTTCCGCACCGGCGCCGACGAAAACATCTTCGTCCTCTACTTCGTCGACGCCATCGAAGCCTCCTCCTCCCACCCCCAGCGCATCAACGAACAAGCCCGCTGGTTCGGCAACGTCAACGACCGCCTCCTCGTCGAAACCGGCGTCGAAGCCCTCAACTACGTCCGCGACCTCCTCAAATCCCGCCCCTACCAGGTCCTCACCCGCTGGGAGCAAGTCCCCAACTCCACCCGCTACTACGCCCTCATCCGCGTCGAAATCCAACCCGGCAAAGGCGTCTACCTCGCCGACCTCCTCATGCAGGCCGGCTACGCCCGCGTCCAAGGCGTCACCACCCCCCTCCCCAACGACTCCCGCGACGAAGTCGCCTACATGCTCGAACTCAAAAAACACGGCGACCGCGCCCGCACCAACAAAGCCGGCATCTGGCGCCACGTGAAGTAACCCTCACGCAAAAATCTCCTTCACCACCTTCGGATTCTCCACCCCCGTCAGTTTCTGGTCCAACCCCTGAAACTTAAACGTCAGCCGCTCGTGATCCAATCCCGCCGCCGCCAGAATCGTCGCATGAAAATCATGCACACTCACCTTGTCCACCGCCGCCTTGAACCCCAGCTCATCACTCTCCCCGTGATGATAGCCCCCCTTCACCCCGCCACCCGCCATCCACACCGTGAACGCATGCGGATTGTGATCCCGCCCCGGCTTCGCCGCCTTCTGTGAAATCGGCAGCCGCCCAAACTCACCCCCCCAGATCACCAGCGTCTGATCCAGTAGCCCCCGCTGCTCCAGGTCCGAAAGCAACGCCGCCACCGGCTGGTCGCTCTCCGCCGCAAACCCACTGTGATTCCCGATCAAATCATTGTGCCCATCCCAGCTCTGCTGGTTCTCCATCCCCCCCGAATACACCTGAATGAACCGCACCCCCCGCTCCACCATCCGCCGCGCCGTCAAACACTGCGCCGCAAAGTGCCCGCAATGCTTCTCATCCACCCCATACATTTTCCGAATGTGCTCCGGCTCCTTCGACACATCAAACGCCTCCGGTGCCGCCGTCTGCATCCGATACGCCAACTCAAAACTCTCCACCCGCGCGTTCAACTCACTCTCAATCGGCGACCCCGCCAACCCCTCCCGATTCAACCGCGCCAGCAGATCCAACTGCGCCCGCTGCCGCCCCGGCTTCAGCGAAGCCGGCACCGCCAAATTGTCAATCGGCTGCCCCGTCGGCTTCAACCACGTCCCTTGGTACACACTTGGCAAAAACCCCGCCCCCCAGTTCGCCGCGCTCCCCTTCGGCAGCCCCCGGTTCAGCGGATCACTCATCACCATGAACGACGGCAGCGAATCACTCTCACTCCCCAGCCCATATGTCACCCACGACCCCACACACGGATTCCCCATCCGCGTCACCCCCGTGTTCATCATGAACAACGCCGGCGAGTGATTGTTCGAACTCGTCCAGCACGAGTGAATGAAACACATCTTATCCACATGCATCGCCGTCTTCGGAAACAGCTCGCTCGCCCACGTCCCACTCTGCCCATGCTGCTTCCACTTGAACGGCGACGCCATCAGCGGCCCCACCGACCCCGGAAAGAAACCCGTCTTCGGATCAAACCCCTCCAAAGGCTTGCCATCCCGCTTCTGCAACTCCGGCTTGTAATCCCACGTGTCCACCTGCGACGGCCCGCCGTTCGCAAAGATCCAAATGATCGACTTCGCCTTCCCAAAATGCCCTGGCAACTTCGGCGCAAACGGATTGCTCGCCGCCCCCGCCTCCCGCTTCAGCATCGCCGCCAAAGCCAATCCCCCAAACCCACCCCCAGCCCGGGCCAGCATATCACGACGAGAAAATAAAGACGTGTTCATATCAATTCACATAAACCAGTTCATTCAACCCCAGCAGCACCTGACAATACTCCGCCAGCGTACCCCCCTGACCCATAAAATCGCGTCCCGCCGCCACCTCATCCGCCCGCGGCTCCCGGCTGAAACAAATCGCATACGCCACCGCAATCTGCTTCTCCACCTCCCCGGCCCCGGCCACCCGCTTCGCCAGCCCCTCCGCCCACGCCAGCGCCTGCGGACTGTTCATCAGCAGCAACGCCTGCGGCGCCACCGTCGTCGTCGGCCGCTCCCCCTGGCTCACCAGCGGCTCCGGCGCGTCAAACGCCACCATGCTCCCGATCAACTGACTCCGCTTCACCGTGAAGTAAAGACTCCGCCGCCGACTATTCTCATCCTTCGTCCCCGGACCATACATCGTCTCATCCAGCATCCCGCTCACCGCCAGCATCGTGTCCCGAATCGCCTCCGCCTCCAGCCGCTGCGGCACCCGCCTCATGAACAACCCATTGTTCGGATCCGCCTTCTCTTTCACCGCATCCCGCGCACTACTCTGCTGATACGCCCGACTCGCCATAATCAAACGGTGCATCGGCTTCAACTTCCACCCGTTCGCAATCAACTGCCCCGCCAGCCAGTCCAACAACTCCGGCTGCGTCGGCAACGCCCCCGTCTTGCCAAAATCATTCGTCGTCGGCACCAGCCCCGTCCCAAAATGATGCTGCCACAACCGGTTCACCATCACCCGCGCCAGCAGCGCCCCAGCACCCGAATCCACATCCGTGATCCAGTTCGACAGCGTCCGCCGCCGCCCCGAACTCTTCGCCCCCTCCGGCGCCTTCCACTCCCACCGCGCCTCACTCCCCGGCTTCGACAGCACCTGCAAAAAGCCCTGCGCCGCCTCCCCATCCTTCAGATCCGGATTACCCCGCTTCAGCACATACGTCTTGTCAAAAAACGGTCCCCCCTGCGTGTGCATCACGATCGGCTCATACCCCTCCCCGCAGATCATCATCCGCGTCGCTCCCGGAATCGGCGGCGTGTCCTTGTCCTTCCCCTTCTTCGTCGTGATCGCCGACGTGATCTTCCCATCCGGATGAATGTCCACATTGCTCCGAGTCGTCGTCGTGAACGTGCTCAGCATCCGATAATAATCCTTCGTCGGAAACGGATCAAACTTGTGGTCATGACACCGCGCACACCCCACCGTCAGCCCCAGCATCGCACTGCTCGTCGTGCTCAGCATGTCGTCCATCGCATCATACCGCGTCCGCTCCACCTCGTTCTCCGTGATCTGCGACGGAAAAACCCCCGCTCCTAAAAAGCCCGTCGCCGCCAACGCCAGCGGATTCGTCGGCTCATACTCATCCCCCGCCAGCTGCCACTTCACAAACTGATCATACGGCATGTCCATGTTCAGCGCCTGGATCACAAAATCCCGAAAGTGATACGCATGCGGCCGGTCGTAATCCTGCTCAAACCCCGTGCTCTCCGCATACCGCGCCACATCCAGCCAATGCCGCGCCCACCGCTCCCCATAGCGCGGCGACTCCAGCAACCGCTCCACCACCGCACCCACATCACCCATCCCCGCCTTCAGTTCCTCCGGCGTCGGCGGCATCCCCGTCAGATCCAGATAAACCCTCCTCACCAGTGTCGCAGCGTCCGCAGGCGCATTGAACGCCATCCCCTTCGCCTGCCTCAACAGCAGCTCATCAATCGATCCACCAGCCACCTTCTGCAGCGGCTTGAACGCCCACCATTGCCGATCCTCATCCGTCACCACCGACGCATCACGCTTTGGCTTCTTCCCCACCACCAACGGCGCCGAATACGGCGCCCCGTCATCAATCCACGCCCGCACCTTCGCAATCACCTCCACCGCCAACTTCGGCTTGTCGTCCGGCATCATCGGCTCCTTCGAATGCTCGATCAACTCCACCAGCAAACTCTTCCCCGCCTCAAACGGCGTCACCACGCTGCCGTGCGATCCCCCTCGCAACAAATCCTCCCGCGTCACCAAATCAAAATCACTCTTCACCTTCTCTCCCCCGTGACACCCCAGACACTGCTCCTTGAACAACGGCGCAATGTGCTCGTCAAACGCCTTCAACCCGCGCTCCATCCGCTGCGCATGATCCGCAGGCAGCCCGGCCCCAATCCCGGCCCCCGCCGAAATCCAAACCAAGCCTGACACCATCAAACACATCCGTTGCATCAAACACTAAACGCTCACACCCTGTGCCGTTTCTCGAAAAGTTTGTGTCTGATCATGAACCCGCGCCCCAAATACCTCAACTACACCACCAACCTCGGAGTCGAGCTCGCCCGCACCGCCACCGCCAGTTGGACGCCCTTCATCATCCACGACAGCGGCTACCTCAACCCCCTGCAAAACTGGAATCACGAAGGCGTCGACAGTCCCTTCTGGCGATTCTACTTCAATCCCACCCCGGGCTGCCACATCCAATCTCAAGGCGACAAAATCCCCCTCACCCCCCGCCACGCCGTCCTCATCCCCGCCAACACCGTCTTCGACTGCTGCTCCCCCCGACCCGCCTCCCACTTCTGGCTGCACTTCACCACCTCCAGACCCGCTGTGTCCATTCCTGCTCATCCCATCACCCTCAGCATCACCCCACCCCTCCTCGCCCTCCTCACCCGCCTCATCACCACCCACCAGCAACCCGCCTCCGATTCCCGCAACCACACCCTCCTCCACCTCAGCGCCTCCCTCCTCCACCTCGTCTTCGCCGACCTCGAAACCCCCAACCCACCCTCCCTCCCCCAACCCCTCATCGACATCCTCACCCTCATCGCCCGCGCCCCGCATACCCGACTCACCAACGACTTCCTCGCCGAACGCGCCGGCCTATCCCTCGAGTCCTTCATCCGCACCTTCCGCCAGCACATCGGCCAAACCCCCGCCGCCTACGTCCTCACCACCCGCCTCCGCCTCGCCGCCGAAGCCCTCGCGCTCACCCACAAAACCATCGACCAAATCGCCATCGAACACGGCTTCCCCAACCGCCACTACTTCACCCGCATGTTCGCCCGCCAAACCGGCTGCGGCCCCGCCGAATTCCGCCAGCGCCAGCACAACCGCAAAGGTCCCTGATACATCCCCTTCTCCCCCACGTTCCCACCGACAATCGTCCTCGTCCTCGTCCTCGTCTCCGGCTTCCCACTGATCACTGATTACTCCCCCCAATCTCCCATCTCTAGCTCCCCCATGCACCGCCTCCTCTTCCTCACCCTCCTCGCCACCCTCCTCCTCACCTCCCTCGCCCCTGCCGCCGACACCACCCGCCCCAACATCATCTTCATCATGGCCGATGACATGGGCTGGGGTCAGACCAGCTACAACAAGCACCCCCTCCTCAAAACCCCCAACCTCGACGCCATGGCCGCCAACGGCCTCCGCTTCGACCGCTTCTACGCCGGCAACCCCGTCTGCTCCCCCACCCGCGCCACCGTCCTCACCGGCCGCACCAACGACCGCACCGGTGTCCTCTCCCACGGCTACGCCCTCCGCCTCCAGGAAAAAACCCTCGCTCAAGCCCTGCAAAAAGTCGGCTACAGCACCGGTCACTTCGGCAAATGGCACCTCAACGGCTACAAAGGCCCCGGCGCGCCCGTCCTCGCCTCTGACCCCCGTTCCCCCGCCGGATTCGGCTTCGACGAATACCTCTCCGCCACCAACTTCATCGACCGCGACCCCTACCTCGGCCGCAACGGCACCCCCGAGAAATTCGAGGGCGATTCCTCCGAAATCATCGTCGCCGAAGCCCTCCAATTCATCGCCAAACAGCACACCGCCCGGAAACCCTTCTTCACCATCCTCTGGTACGGCAGCCCCCATTCGCCCTTCAAAGCCAGCGACCCCGACAAAGCCCCCTTCTCCTCGCTCGACCCCGCCTCCGCCGATCACCACGGCGAACTCGTCGCCATGGACCGCAGCATCGGCACCCTCCGCCAAAAACTCCGCGACCTCGGCATCGCCGACAACACCCTCGTCGTCTTCAACAGCGACAACGGCGGCCTCCCCGAAATCAAACCCAACACCACCGGCGGCCTCCGCGGTAACAAAGGCACCGTCTTTGAAGGCGGCCTCCGCGTCCCCGGCATCATGGAATGGCCCGCCGTCATCAAACCCCGCGTCACCTCCCATCCCGCCGGCACCGTCGACCTCTTCCCTACCGTCGCAGACATCGTCGGCCTCCCCGACTCCAGCTTCATCCAGCCCCTCGACGGCATCAGCCTCAAACCTCTCCTCACCGCCGAAACCGCCCCCCGCCCCAAACCCCTCCCCTTCCGCTTCGGCACCAAAGCCGCCCTCATCGGTCCCCAATACAAAATCGTCACCCAAAACATCACACGAGGCCCCTTCGAACTCTACGACCTCATCGCCGACCCCCACGAAACCACCGACCTCAGCACCACCCAACCCGCCGTATTCGACCAACTGAAAAAAGACCTCCTCGCTTGGAACCAAAGCGTCGAGTCCAGCTTCGCCGGCAACGACTACCCCGAAGGCCAAGTCACCCCCGCCGACCCCGAATCCATCAACTGGTATGACGCCCCCGCCTACGCCAGCTTCCTCCCCGAATGGAAAGCCTACTGGGCCTACGACAAATACCTCAACCCCTCCGCAGGCAAAACCAAAGGCCCGAAAAAAGCCAAAAAGAAATGATCCCGGAGCGTTGACTCCCCGTCATGATCCGCCTCCTACCCCTGCTCCTCGCCTCCACCACCCTGGCCGAGACCATCATCATCAAAGACCCGGCCACCCTCCGCGCCACCCTCGCTGATCTCAAACCCCACACCACCCTGCAAATCGCCCCCGGCGACTACCCCGGCGGCCATCACATCACCGGCATCGAGCACCTCACCCTCGAAGCTCTCGACAAAAACAACCCGCCCCGCTTCATCGGTGGCAACACCGCCTTCCAGTTCAGCCGCTGCCCTCATCTCACCCTCAGCCACCTCCACATAACCGGCCAATCCGCCAACGGCCTCAACCTCGACGACGGCGGCCAACTCGATTCCCCCATCCCCGGCATCACCCTCGACCACCTCGAAGTCAGCGACATCGGCCCCACCGGCAATCACGACGCCATCAAATGCTCCGGCTTGAAGCAACTCACCATCCGCGACTGCTCCATCACCGGTTGGGGCGGCCAGGGCATCGACTTCGTCGGCTGTCACGACTCCCTCATCACCGCCTGCCAGTTCACCGGCAAACCCGGCTTCACCGCCAGCGCTGCCATCCAGCTCAAAGGCGGCACCAGCGGCATCATCGTGGAAAAATGCCGCTTCCTCAATGCCGGCGAACGCCCCCTCAACATCGGCGGCTCCACCGGCCTCGCCTACTTCCGTCCCCCCGGCACCCAACACGAAGCCGCTAGCATCGTCGTCCGCCACAACCACATCGAAGGCAGCCCCTGCGCCGCCGCCTTCGTCGGTGTCGACGGCGCCGAGTTCTCCAACAACACCATCCTCTACCCTACCAAATGGATCTTTCGCATCCTCCAGGAAACCCGCGAACCCGGCTTCACCCCCTGCCGCAACGTCCTCATCAAAAACAACCGCATCACCTTCCGCCGCTCCCAAGTCCAAACCGACATCAACCTCAGCGACGGCACCGCCCCCGAAACCTTCCGCTTCGAATCCAACCATTGGCTCGCCGAAGACCGTCCCGACCGCTCCAAACCCAAACTCCCCACCCAGGAAATCGCAGGCACCTACGGCCAGCCCATCCCGAAGTCAGAGTGAGGCCTCACGTCTATTTCGCTCTCACCTTCTCGACAAAGTCCCCCAACGCCTTCGTCGTCAAATCCCCTTCCGTTCCGATGAGCGCATTGATCTTCGAGTGATTCGTCTCCTTCCCTCCAAACACTGTCACCGGAACCTCCGCTCCCTTCAACACCGCCGCCAAACGCCGCGCCTGAGCCGAGTTATCTGGATGATCCGCCACATGCACGATCAAAAACGGCGGAATCCCCTTCCCCTTCGCCACATGCGTCACCGCTGAAAAACCCACGTGCTTCGCCGCATCATTCCCGAACTTCTCCCGATGCCCAAACGTCGCCTGCGGCTCGTGATGCACCCGCCGCCGCGTCTCCGCCGTCTCAATGATCGCCGGAATGTCATACGTGTCGCCATCCACCGGCACGCAGCCCATGAGCACCTCAAACGATACCCCTTCCGCCTTCAAGTAACGATCATCCGTGCAAATCAAAGCCGCCAGTTGCGCCCCCGATGAATGCCCACCCACCAGCACCCGCCGCGGATCTCCCCCATGCTCGCCAACATGCTTCTGCATCCACCCAAACGCCTTCGCCACATCCCCAACCAGCTCCTCCATCTTCACCTCCGGCAGCAGTCGATGATTGATCGACACAAACACAAACCCCTGCTCCATGAACCAGGCCGGCTTCTCTTGCACATTCGCCTTGTCCCCCGACTGCCAGCCTCCCCCATGAATCCAAAACACCACCGGCAAATCCTTCGCGTTCGCAGGCGCATACACATCCAGCACATGCCGCGCATGCCCATCCTCAAAGTAACGAAACTCCCGCTTCAGTTCCTGAGCCACCGCAGCGACCCCAACCAACAAACCCGCAAGCACAATGCATTTCATCATACCGACCCATACGTCGCCATTCACCCTTACTTGACGTATTTCGCCAAATCTCTCATCGCGACCACCATGCACCCCTCATCTTTCAAGTGCTGCATGTAAGCCTCAAACTTCACCGGATCGGTGTTCACCCACGGATGCTTGATGTCCGGCACCCCGTGAAACGTCATCACCGCAATCCGCCCCCCTTTTGCCTGCGCCACTGCCGCCTTGAATTGCTCCAGCGTACTCTCAGGCTTCCCATCAAACGCCTGCGGCATCAGCAAAGCAACATCCGTCGCCGGATCAAAAGCCTTCGCCCCTCCAGCCCTCGCAAACAGGTATCCCCGCTCCCGCAACAACTTCACCGCCACCTCGCTCGTCGCGTAGCCAGGATAACAAAAACTCACCGGCTTCGGAATGCCATGCTTCTCACACTGCTGCTCGATGAAGGCCACATCCGCCGCCAGTTGCTCAGGCTTCTGCTTCGCCACCCCGGTATGCTTCCTGGTGTGATTGCCAATCTCGAAGCCATCCTGATGCAAAGCCTTGATCTGCTCCCAAGTCATGTAGTGCTTCTTGTCGATGAGAAACTCAAAACCCTCCGTGATGAAAAACGTCGCCCTAAAGCCATGCTTCTTCAGTAGCGGCGCCACATAACTCGCCTGACTCGCCACCGAATCATCGAACGTCAACACCACCAGCTTGTCCGGCACCGGTTCAGCCCGCAGCGAAGTCACAAACAACAAAGCTAAAAAGAACATTTTCATCCGCCCATATCCTTCGACACCCCCACCACTCCGCAAGCCCGAATACAAAACCTCGAAAGCCCTACCCCACCATGACGTTCACCCTCCCATGATTCGACTGCTCTGCCTCCTCGCTCTCCACCTCGGGTGCTCACTGCAGGCCGCATCAAAGCCCAACATCATCTTCATCCTCGCCGACGACTACGGCTGGGGTGATCCCGCTTGCTACGGCCATCCATACGCGCGGACGCCCAACATCGACCGCCTCGCGCGCGAGGGCACCCGCTTCACTCAGTTCTACGCCACCGGTGTCACCTGCTGCCCCGCACGCACAGGCCTCATGACGGGCAAACGGCCGGCGACCTTTGCAAAGTATCCCGCCAGCTTTGGTTTTGGGGATCGCATCACAGTCACTGAGCTGATGAAAAAAGCGGGTTACGCCACTGGCCACTTCGGCAAATGGCACATCGGACCCAGCATGACACCGGGAACGTACGGCATCGACGTGATCGGCTCCGACGAGGAAAACGCAGCTCCTAAGCCCGTCGATGGCGGCAAGGACACCCGTCTCTTTGACAACGCCATCACCTTTCTGGAGAAGCACCAGGACATGCCCTTCTACATGAATGTGTGGGGCCATATCACGCATCATCCCATCCAGCCGCAGCAGCGCTTTGTGGATGAGTTCGCCAGCTTGAAGGTGAAGGACGACGACTTCTCCGACTACCAGCGCGAGAAGTTCGCCACCGTGCGAAAACACGGCGGCGATGTCGATGACTCCATGCGGCGCTTCCTCGGCGAGGCCTTCTCAATGGATCAAGACATCGGTCGCCTGCTGGCCAAGCTCGATGAACTCAAACTCACCGAAAACACCCTCGTCATCTTCAACAGCGATCAAGGCCCCTCATCGCCACAGGATGTGTTGCGCGAGCGCACCGCCGCCACCGCCGCCAAGAAACCCCTCTCACCCGAAAAGGCCCGTCTCGCACACCATTTGCTCGGATACCCAGGCCCGGACGTCCGAGGCGGAAAACACGGCGACTACGAAGGCGGCGTCCGCGTGCCCTTCATCGTCCGCTGGCCGGGAAAAGTGCCAGCAGGCCGAGTGGACACCCAATCCGTGCTCAGCGGCACCGACTGGCTGCCGACCCTGTGCGCCATCACCGGCGTGACCTTCAACGCCGACGAATTCGATGGCGAAGACGTCTCCGCCTCCCTCCTCGGCGGCGTCCACGTCCGCACCCAGCCGCTATTCTGGAAAGTGAACTCCGAGAAAAGCGATCCCACCATGCGCTGGCAAAACTGGAAGCTCCACCTCCCGCATCGCGCACGCGGCGAAGTCGAACTCTATGACCTCTCCAACGATCCCGCCGAACGCCACAACCTCGCCTCCCAAAAACCCGACCTCGTCCAAGACCTCGCCTCCCGCCTCAAAGCCTGGACCGACTCGTTGCCCAAAACTTACGAGCACGGGGATGTGAAGGAGAATTGAGGGCTGAGGAAAGCTGAAAACGGCATTGGCAAATTGCGTATTGCATGCAATATGCAATCATTCATGGCGAATTACACCAGAGTTCAGAGCCTCCCGGAACCAGGAACAGAGACATTTTTCCTCTGGGGACCGAGGCAGTCCGGCAAGACGACGCTGCTACGTCAGCGCTACCCCGAAGCGGTGTGGATCGACCTGCTGAAGGCCGATGAGTTACGACGCTATGCCACGCGGCCCGAGCTGCTGCGGGAGGAACTCGCGAAGAGCGGTGGCCGTTTTGTAGTGGTGGATGAGGTGCAGAAAGTGCCCGCCCTGCTCGATGAGGCGCATTGGTTGCATGAGAATGCCGGCATCCATTTTGCACTCTGCGGATCGAGTGCGCGGAAGCTGAAACGAGGCCACGGCAACTTGCTCGGCGGCCGTGCTCTGCGGCGGGAACTCTTTGGACTCTCAGCGCATGAGGTGGGAGCGGACTTTGACCTGAACCGGATGCTGAACCACGGCACGCTGCCGAGAATCTACGCCGGCAACAGCCCGCGCCCGCTGCTCAATGCCTATGTGGCCGATTACCTGAAAGAGGAGGTCATGGCCGAGGGGTTGGTCCGACATCTGCCGCCATTTTCGGACTTTCTGAATGCAGCGGCGCTGACGGATACGGAGCAGGTGAATTTCACGAATCTGGGCCGCGAGCTGGGCGTGTCCCGCGAGACGGTGAGAGGCTATTTCGAGATACTGAGCGACACACTGCTGGCCCGCATGCTGCCGCCTTACCGCAAACGCCCGAAACGGCGGCTGTCACTGGCGGACAAGTTTTACTTCCATGATGTGGGCGTCGTGAACTTCCTCGCCCGGCGCGGCACCATCGAGCCGGGTGGCGAATTGTTTGGCAAGGCGTTCGAGAACTGGGTCTTCCACGAGCTATGCTGCTACAACAGTTATCGTGATCGCTTTGCAGACTTCAGCTTCTGGAGACTGAGCACCGGCGCAGAGGTGGACTTCATCGTCAACGACCTCGAATGCGCCATCGAGTGCAAATCCTCCGCCGAGGTGCAGACACATCACTTGAAAGGCCTGCGCCAGCTGAAACTGGAGCATCCATCGGTGAAGAAGCAGATCGTCGTCAGTCGCGAGTCCAAAAGTCGCAAGACCAGCGATGGCATCGAAATCCTGAGCGTGGCGGATTTCGTGGTCGCGCTGTGGTCGGGCCACTTGTTCTGACACCTATGAAAGTCAATGCCCCGTCGTTGCAGCCAGAGGATAAGCGAAATCACATCTGACTCCGAACTTCCCTTTTGCCGAGCCAAACCGCGGACCCACTCACTCAACAGATCGAGCTTGACCCTTCCCGATCTCACCACCTTCCCCTACCCCAAATAATCCCCCACATACGCCTCCACAATCCCCTTCAACGAAGGCGGCACCGGCAACCCCAACGCCACCGCCCTGCTGCCATCCACCGCCTGCGGCCAGTTGTCCACAATCCCCTGAATCCGCGCGTCAAACGCCTCTACCCACGGCCCCAGCGTGATCCCCTTCTCCGCCGCCACCTCTCGCACCACCGCCTCCGCCAACGCCGGCGTCACCGCATGCGCCGGCAACACAAACGCTCGATCACTCCCCATCCTCGTCCCCTCCACTTCATGCAGCGCAATGAACGACTCCACCACCGTCCGATACCCCGTCATCGGATGCCGCTGATCCCGCCGCACCGGTAGCAAACACGCCTCCCCATTGAGCGGCTCCCGAAACATCCCGCTCGCCCAGCTCGACGCCGCCGCATTCGGCTTCCCCGGCCGAACAATCACCGTCGGCAATCGTACACTCCGCCCGTCAAAGTGCCCCTTCCGCGTGTGATCGTTCACCAGCATCTCACAGATCGCCTTCGTCATCCCATAAGTCGTCTGCGGCGTGTGCTTCGTCCGATCCGTGTTCACCGCCTCCATCCCCTCCCCGCCAAAACACGCAATGCTGCTCGCAAACACCACCCTCGGCCTGCCCGCGATCGCTCGCGCCGCCTCAAACACATGCCGACCCCCGTCCAAATTCACTCGCAACGCATCATCAAACCGCTCCTCGCATTCCCCGCTCACCATCGACGCCAAATGAAAAATCGCCGTGTCCTCCCGGCTTCCCACCGCCTCAAACACCGTCTCCCGGTCCCCAATATCCCCCACCACCTGCCGCACCCGCCCATCCGTCGCCGCCACATGAAAAAACGCATCCAACAACACCACCTCATCAATCGCCTCAGCTTCCCCGCTCGGCCCCGTTAACGCCCCCCGCCGCAGCAACGCCTCACACAATTTGGATCCAAGGAACCCGCCGCCGCCAGTGATCAAGATTTTCATGATGGTAAAACCCCTCCCACCCTAGCCAACTTGCTTCACTTGCCAATCACAGCTACCACATTTCATGCATCAACCCCTCCTCGGACAAAAAATCGGCTTTGTCGGCCTCGGCAACATGGGCCGCGCCAACGCCCGCCACCTCCACGAAGCCGGCGTCGAAGTCATCGTCTGGAACCGCAGTGACGCCCCCGCCGAAGCCGCCGTCGCCCTCGGCATGAAACGCGCCCCCTCGCTCCCCGATCTCGCCCGCACCATCGGCCCCGGCACCCTCTGCATCAATCTCACCCTGACCGATGTCGTCGACCAAGTCGTCTTCGGCCCCGGCGGCCTCATCGAAGGCCTCCACCCCGACGCCCTCATCATCGACTTCGGCACCACCGGCGTCCCCGAAACCCAAGCCTTCGCCAAACGCGTGCATTGGATCGACGCCCCCGTCTCCGGTGGTCAAGTCGGCGCCGAAGCCGGCAACCTCACCATCATGGCCGGCGGCACCGAAGCCAATTTCCAACGCGCCCTGCCCGTTCTGCAGGCCGTCGGCCAAAATATCACCCACATGGGCGCCTCCGGTTCCGGCCAGGTCACCAAACTCGCCAACCAGCTCATCGTCGCCCAAACCATCGACGCCGTCGCCCAGGCCCTCCGCCTCGCCGAACTCTCCGGTGTCGATCCCGCCCTCGTCCGCCAAGCCCTCCTCGGCGGCTTCGCTGAAAGCCGCATCCTCAACCTCCATGGCGACCGCATGGTCCGCCGCGACTTCACCCCCGGCGGTCGCTCCACCCTCCAACTCAAAGACGTCCGCCTCATCTGCCAGCTCGCCGATTCCCTCGGCTTCCACTCCCCCACCCTCGACAACTGCCGCGCCCAGTGGGAATCCTTCGTCCACGAAAAAAACGGCGCCGACCTCGACCACTCCGGCCTCTTCAAAATGTACGAATAGCCCCATTCGCTAACCCGTAGGCGCAGTCGCCAGACTGCGTTCCCCTTCCCCCCAATCACCCCCGTAGGCGCATTCGCCAGAATGCGACCCTCACGAGTGCATCACCTGCCCCCCATCCACATTCAGCGTCTGCCCCGTGATGTTCCGCGCATGCTCTGACGCCAAATAACACGCCATCGCCGCATACTCCTCCACCGTCTGCCACCGCCCCAGCGGCGACACCTTCCGAATCTTCTCCTCCGCCCACACCGCATAAGGCACCCGCTCCCCCTCCGCCACCCGCGCCTGCGACGCCGCCCACACCGCCTCGTTCAGATTCGTCCGCACCATCCCCGGCGACAACGCATTCACTCGCACCCCATACGGCGCCAAATCCTTCGCCGCGCAGTGCGTGAAATTGATCAGCCCCGCCTTCGCCGCACTATACGGCGGATCCGTCTGCGACCCCATCTGCCCCGCCACCGATACCAAAAACAGCATCGACCCTCCCCCTCGCTCGATCAGCTTCGGCGCAAACGCATGCGCCACATTCACCGCCCCAATCAGATTGATCTCCAGCACCCGCGCCCAATCCCCCGGCTCCAAATTCCAAAACGGAAACCCAAACTTCCCCGACCCCACCCCCACACAAAACACCACATGATCCACCTCCCCGCACCCCTCCGCAAACGCCCTCACCGCCGCATAGTCCGTCACATCCCCCGCCACAATCCCTCGTCCCTCATCTCCGTGCACATCAAACCCGCGCACCCCACATCCCTCCGCCGCAAAGCCCGCCGCAATCGCCGCGCCAATCCCGCTCGCACCCCCAAAAATCACCGCCGTCTGTCCTGCAAGTTTCAAATCCATCCCCCATCCTGTCACAACCCCTCGACAGGTAAAGTCCACTCTCTCTCGCTCCCTCCCAAAAACCTCGTGACCACACCCCGGCATCCTCCGTTAAAAACGAATTCACACCCCATGATTCGTCCCCTCTGCTACCTCCTCATCCTCGCCCTCGCCGCCTGCCATCCCGGCAAAGCCCAATCGATTTCCACCGAACTCACCGCCGCCCTCGCCGCAAAAAACTCCCAAACCATCCAAACCCTCGTCCAAACCGAACGCCTCCGCCTCGGTGACCGCGCCGGCACCCCCGAAGTCGCCGACACCTACCAAAAAGTCCCCCCCAACACCCCCCTCCTCGACCCCGCCATCGCCCAACTCGGTTTCTCCCCCCACTTCACCCGCCTCAAACAACTCGCCGCCCCCTGGAAACCCGGCCTCGATCCCACCACCCTCACCGAACCCCTCCGCGCCCCCGCCTCCATCATCTCCGGCTGCACCGCCATCGCCAAAGCCAACCTCCAAGGCAGCACCGAATGCCTCACCCTCGCCACCCAAACCGCCGACTTCCTCCTCTGGACGCAAGAACAAGCCGGAGCCGGCTGCTTCCCCTTCCCCGCCGCCCGCGGCACCTCCGAGGCCCGCGCCATGCAGGTCGCTACCCGCTTCCTCGATCGCGCCGAAAAAGCCGGCAAACTCGCTCAAACCGTCCGCAACGGCTGGGCCTTCGAAGACCATGGCGACGGCGGCCTCCAGTTCGACAACGCCGAATGCGCCCTCGCCCTCTTCGACCTCCACCACCTCACCCAAGACCCCCGCCACCTCGCCGCCGCCCTCAAAGCCGCCGACTGGGCCCTCTCCCGTCCCCTCTGCACCAACTGGAATTACAACGCCTTCAGTGTCCATCTCCTCGCCAAAGCCCACGCCGTCACCCAAAACCCACACTTCCTCGACGCCGCCCTCCAAAAAGCCCTGCTCGGCGTCCTCCCCGGCCAACTCACCGACGGCCCCTTCGCCGGCCGCTGGCTGGATCCCCACAACGCCCGCCCCGCCTATCACTACATCATGATGAGCGCCCTCGCCCAACTCACCGCCACCCTGCCTCCCAATCACCCCGATCGCCCCGCCATCCTCACCGCTCTCCGCCTCGGCCTCACCACCCGCAACGCCGAGTTCACCACCCAAGGCGTCATGACCAAGGACAAAGCCATCGAATCCCTCCTCCTCGTCTCCCACCTCTTCCAAAACGATCCCGCCTTCCTCGAATCCACCCACACCACCACCGCACTCCACACCCTCAGCCAGCTCGTCTCCGAGGAAGCCCGCCGCGGCAAACTCCCCCTTAGCCCCAGCGGCTGGGGCCAGTTCCTCGCCCATATGACCTCCCTCACCCGCCCGTGATCGGCCCCAATCGCCCCCCATACAAATCAATCGCCCGCCGCGCCACGATATCAATGATCGCCGGTTGCAGCGTCCGCGTCGCCACATTCGAAACCGCCATCGTCGCCCACACCAGCGGCGACTTGTACCGCGCAATCTGCCACACCGGCAGCAACCGCTTGTACCACTTGTTCGCCTCCTGCAGCGCCTCATGCTTCGCAATCTTGTGCGTCACCTCCCACGTCTTCAGCGCCGTGTTCGCACTCACATCAATCAGCCGCCCAATCGACCGCGTCTGCAAAAAATCCGCCACATCCAGCGCCGCCAAATGCACCGCCCGCGAAAACTGCCCCAGCCCCGGAGCCAGCAACGGATTCTCATGACTCGGGTGATAGATCGCCGCAATCTCACGCACCAACTTCGGGATCTCATCCACCAGCGGCGGCAGCCACTCCGGATTCGGATTCTTCTGCCACCTTAGCCGATTCTTACTCCGCTTCACCGCTTCCAAAGCCAAGTGATCCACCTCACTACGATCCCCCGCCTCCAAAAAACTCCCCGCCGCCGACCTCGCCGCCTTCAAATCCGCCGCAAACCGCAGCCCCTTCCAAATCACCCACGTCGCCAGCCCGCACACAAAGCCGGAAGCAAACAGCAGCACATATCCAATCCAGCTCACAACCTCACGACTTACCTCCCTGGCTTTCCACCCACTGCACCGCATAACGCACCAGCTCAGCCCCGTCCGTAATCCCCAGCTTATCCTTAATGTGCGCCCGATGCGCCTCCACCGTCCGCGTGCTGATCCCCATCTGCTCCGCAATGATCTTCGTCGCCTTCCCTCCCCCGATCAAAGCCATCACCTCCAACTCCCGATCACTCAATTGCTCCACTCCCAAGCTCGCCCCTCGCCCCTTCCCTCCCACCGCCTGCTCCAACATCCGGCTCGCCATCGCCTCACTCACATACACGCCTCCAGACAGCACCTTCTGCACCGCAAAAATGAACTGCTCCGCCGCCACCTCCTTCATCAAATAACCCCGCGCCCCCGCCCGCAACGCACGCTCCGCATACATCCCCTCGTCATGCATCGACAGCACCAAACACAACATCCCCGGATGCATCGCCTGAATGTCCTTCAACAACTCCAGCCCATTCCGATCCGGCAGCGTCAAATCAATCACCGTCAAATCCGGCGCACACCGCCCCACCGCCTCCAAGCCCTCCCGCGCCGTCCCCGCCTGCCCGCAAATTTCCAACCCCCCCTCGTCCGCCACCAATTGCGCCAACCCATAGCGCATGATCGGATGATCATCGATCAACAGCAGCCGCTTCGCACAGCCCTCCCTCACGCGGGACTCGACTGACCTGGACTGATCGGCTTGTGAATCGGGATGCTGCATGTGACAACGGTTCCTCCTAGCGGGTGACATTCCACGCTGAGATCGCCGCCCATCATGCGCGCCCGCCGACTCATGGTCAAGAGCCCCATTCCAGTTCCCTTCCCCGGCGCATGATCCGGTATCCCCTCGCCATTGTCCCGAATGCTCAGCCGCACCCACCCATCCACCTCCTCCAAACTCAAATCCAACCGGTCCGCCTTGCTGTGTTTCACCGCATTCGCCACCGCTTCCTGCGCAATCCGGTAAAGCTGAATCGCCATCGTATTGTCACTCACCTCCACCGGCGGATCACAATGCAACTGGCACGAAATCCGGAAAATCTGCTGCGTCCCCCGCGCCATGTCCGCCAGCGCCGCCATCAGCCCCGACGCATCCAGCACCACCGGCACCAACCCCCGCGCCATCTCCCGCGCCCGCTGATTCGCCGACGAAATCATCTGCACCACCTGGTCCAAATCCGGCGCCGCCGCGCTCGCCGTTTTCACCAGCCGCTGATGCGCCACCTTCGCCAAACAACCAATCGCCGCCAACTGCTGGCACAAATCATCATGAATGTCCTGCCCGATGCGGTGCTGCTCCTCCTCGCTGATCCGCAGGATCTTCTCCTCCAATTGCTTGTTGTCCGTCAAATCGCGAATGATCCCCGTGAACAACCGCTTCCCCGGCCCCAAAACCACCTCGCCCACCGACAAATCAATCGGAAACAAATCCCCGTTCTTCCGCTTCGCCACCACCTCACGCCCGATCCCAATGATCTTCCGCTTCCCCGTCTTCACATAACTCTTCACGTAGCCATCATGATGCCCCGCATACGGTTCCGGCATCAGCATCTTGATGTTTTGGCCGATCAACTCCTCACGGCGATACCCAAACATCCGCTCCGTCGCCGAGTTCACACTCGTGATCACCCGCCCCTCATCAATCGTCAAAATCGCATTCACCGCCGTCTCCAGCACCGCCCGGTTCCGCTCCTCCGACTCCCGCAGCGCCTCCCGCGCGCTTTGCAGTTCCGTCACATCCCGCCCGATGCAGAGAATCCCCACCGTCTGCCCCTGCTCATCTTTCAGGTCCGAGTGAAACCACTCCATGTACCGGACCCCCCTCTCCCGCGTGATCAACGGCTTCGTGTGCACCTCCCTGCTGCTCCTCCCGACCAATTCCCGGCACTGCGCGCGCGTTGCCCCTCGCTCTTCCTCCGGAATGAACTCCTCCACCCAATCCCGCCCCCGCATCGCCTGCAGCTCCTGCCCCGTCACCGTCGCAAACACATTGTTGAACCACACCACCCGCCCCTCCAAGTCCAGCTTGATCACCAGCATGCCCGCATGACTCACCAACCCCTGAAGAATATCAGGGTCTTCCGTATCCAGCGTGCCCGCAGCTTGAGCAGAAAAAGGGACTTCCATACCAACCAAGATCAAACGCTTCTCACTGGCCCGTCACCTCATCCGGTTTCACCGCCAAAATCGAACACGTCGCATGTTGGATGATCTTCTCCGCCGTCGTCCCTATGAACAGCTCCCGCAGTCCCGACTTGCCCCGCGTCCCCAGCACCACCAAGTCCGCATGCGAATCGCTCGCCTGCTCCAGGATCGCCTCCCGAATATTGATCCGCTCCTTCACCACCGAAGTCAGCGCCACCTCATGATCCCCCCGGTGCAACGGCTCCAAAAACGCCTTCAAATCCTTTTGCCAGTTCGCCAGCGCCTCCGGGTCCGCCCCCGTCACCGCAGGCGCCACCATGCCCCCGTAATCAAGCGCCATCGCCAGCGCGCTCTGATACACAAACAGCGCCTCCACCGCCGCCCCATCCTGCTTCGCCACATGCAGCGCGCACTGCACCGCCTTCGCTGAGTTCTCAGAAAAATCCACGCACGCCAGCACCTGCTTGAACGGCCCCTGCGCATCCTCCCTCACCACCAGCACATCCACAGGCGCCTGCCGAATGCACTTTGCCGCGATCACCCCGATGCGATTCGGCTCATTCCGCGACCCCTTCGCTCCCATCACCAGCAAATCCGCATGCCGCACCCGGCACGCCTCCACCAACTCATCAAACGGTCGCCCAATCCGCACCTCCACCCGAATCTTCAGCATATCCCTCACCCCGGCCTCCCAAATGAACTGAATCATCTTCTGCTCCCACTCATTCCGAATCGTCACCCGATCCGTCGCCTGCGCCCGCTTCAACTCCTCCATCAAAAACTCATCCATCACATGCACCGCAAACACCTCACTGTGATCCTCCATCGCACGATGCACCGCTTCTTTGAGTGCGATTCGACAGTGCTTGGTGAAGTCAATGGCGACGACAACGCGATGAAATGTTTTCATAAGGCTTTGGAATTCTGATCCAACGGTAACAGACAATCCACCCTGCCGCGCCACCAGAATTGCGCCTTATCCCGCTTTCTTTGCGCTGCCTAGACAGGATAACCCGCCACTTTCAAAGGAGCGACCACCACCTCTCTCTTCTTGACCCGGGATCGCCCGCCTACCCGAAACGTCCACGCCACCAGACTCATCGTCGCCAGCGAACTCAGCGGCATCAATATCGCCGCCAGCAACGGATTCAAATGCCCCGCCAGCCCCAACCCCGCCGCACTGAGGTTATACAGCACCGAAAACGCAAACACCCGCCTCACCGCCACCCGATGCTGCCGCGCCACCCCAATCAATCCGCTCACAAACCGCAGACTGTATCCCAAAAAGAAAAAATCCGCCTTCTGCTCCAAAAAACTCCGCCCCGTCACCGGACTCCCCGCACACAGCGCCGCATCAAACGCCAGACTGTCATTCGCCCCATCTCCAATGAATAGCGCATGCCCCGCATCATGCTCCACCAGCCAGCGCGCCTTCCCTGCCGGATCCAAACCCGCCTCCCACTCTCCCTTGGCCAGCCCCAACTGCCCCGCCACCCCAGCCACCTTCTCCTCACGATCCCCACTCAAAATCGCCACCGCCAACCCCCGCGCCCGCAGCCTCTGCACCTCCTCAACAGTATCCGGCCTCAAACTCTCCTGAAACGCGAACCCCGCCACAAACACCCCGTCCCGGCAGAGCTCCACATCCACCGCCTCCACGCCCACACCCCAATTTCTCCACAACCCAGGACGCCCCAGCGTCCAGTTCGCTCCCCCGGTCGCCTTCAACCCCAAACCCTCTCCCACCCGCTCTTCCACCTCACCCTCCAGCATCACCCCCGGACCCACCGCATCGAACAAACTCCGACTCACCGGATGCAGATTACCCGTCACCAACCGCCGCAAGGCCGCGCGCCCCTCCTCATCCAATCCCTCCATCACCTCAGCATTCATCAGCACCGGATTCTCCAGCGTCAACGTCCCCGTCTTATCAAACACCACCCACTTCAACCTCAGCAACTTCTTCCATAACCCTAGCGACCGCACAAACACCCCCAACCGCTCCGCCCGCGACGAAGCCAGTTCCTCCGCCAGCGGCACCGCCACCCCCAGCGCACACGGACACGACACCACAAACACCGAGATCATCACCTGCAACGCACTCGCCACCCCCTCATGCCGCCACCACCACACCGCCCCCGCCAAACCCACCACCACCACCACCGCCAAATACCCGCGCAACAACCGCTCCAACCCCTGATCCCGAAACTCCGTCTCCCGCCGCGCCTCCAGCAACCGGTTCAACGTCGACTCCTCCCACCCCTCCAGCGCCTCCACCTCCAACTCACGCACCCCCACATTCAACACTCCCGACGGCAGCAACTGCCCCCCCTCCCGCCGTTGCACCTCGCTCTCCCCATTGATCCACTCCAAACTCACCGACCCCTGCTCACTCAACAAACGCGCCGCCACCGGCAGCGTCTGACCCGGCTTCACCCGAAAACACACCCCCTTCGCAATCTCCGCCACCAGCAAACTCGCATCCTTTTCCAATAACCGCACCTGTTCCGGAATCGAAGTGTCCCGCATCAACTTGCGCCGGTTCCGCTCCACAGCCGACTGCTGCGCCCACCGCCCCGTCAGCATCAAAAACACAAACATCGCCACAAAATCAAAATACAACAGCCCTTCCACCCCAAACGCCCAGCCCCCCAGCGAACCCGCATACGCCGCCACAATCCCCAGCGCAATCGGCGTATCAATATGCAGCACCCCCGCCCGCAGACTCTTCCAGGACCGCTCAATAAAATACGACCCACCCACGATCATCGCCAACGTCGCCGAAGCCGCCGCAATCAGCGTGAACCAGCTCGCAAAAGGAAAATCCTTCGGCATCCCGAAATACGCCGGCAGTGAAAACGCCATCGCATTCATCGCAAACGCCCCGCACGCCCCCATCCGCTTCTCCAACCCCGACCGCTCCCTCCGCTCCACTGCCCCACGCCCCTGCGCCGGCCCCAGCAGATACCCAAAACCCTGCAGTTCCCTGGCAAATCCCACCCCATCAAACACACCCGCCTGCCACTCCAGCCGCATGTCCCCATGCATCACATCCACATTCACCCGCAGCGCCCCCGGCAGCCGCGCAAACACCCGCTCAATCAACCACACGCAACCCACACAGGAAAGCCCCTGCACACTCAGCCGCAACTCCGCCCGTCCATCACACACCGCACACGCCTGCTCCGCCGCCGCCAACTGCGTCTCCAGCCACTCGTAATCCCGCTCCCGCAACGCCTCCGGCGCCACCGGCGAAAGCATCTTCCCCCCTTTCAAATCATAAAACCGCTCAAACCCCTCCTCCATTAACAGGTTAAACACAAACCCGCAGCCCGTGCAGCAAAACCCATCCGTCCGCCCCACAGGGACAGGAGTCCCGCAGTGACGGCAGTCAGCCAATGGCGCGTTGTCTGGATCCTTCAATCACCACACTCTACCCTGGCACCTTCTCATCCGCTAACCACCCCTTGGCATTCCACCCCCAAACATTGCGCGCGCGGCTGTTTGCCGCGCGCGCCCTGGGATCAAATGATAGGCCAATATCTCGTTACGGGATCTTCTCAAACACTGCCTGACCGCTCAAGATCGGCGTCGCCGTCGTCTTCTCGCTGAAGCTGCTTGGCAGTTGTGGCAGCATGAAGTAACCCCACGCTTGTTGCTCCGTGCCATTGCGCACGATCATCCCGACCCCGCTGACCGCCCGCGCAACCGTCGCTGGGGAACCATTGAACGGATGCGGCTGGCTCAGGCTGAACTTGAACGAGACCAACCCGGTCGCCGGAGTGATCGTCATCGAAACCTTCCGTGGGTTGTTTAGCACATCCGGGAACACCTTGCTCGCATTGTCCACCCGCACCGCCACCGTGTTCGCGGGGCTTCCGGTCATCACAGGCAGGGACGCCTCCGAGTTCGCTTCCACCAGGTTCAACCGCGCATTGTTCGTCGTGGCATTCTGCGCCAAGCCCAACACAGGGAAGCCCTTCAACGGCGGCAAATAGCGGCTGCCAAGCACACTCAGATCAAACGGCCCGAACCCTGCCGCATACGTGCGACCCGCCGTCGAGGTACTCACCGCCTGAGCCACCTTCCACCAGCTCACTGTACCGTCCAGCGTGTTGTCCGTCGTGTCCAACGCCACCACTTGGTCAATCTGCAGCTTGCCCAGCACCGACCCGCGCGTGCTCGTCGCTGTGGTTCCATACAGAGCTCGGTAAACCAGCACCTCGCCCGTCGGCCCCACATACGTCGCCGTCGTGAACGCCGTTCCATCCGCCAGCTTGCCGGACACCGTCAGCTTGCCAGTGGTCGAACTCACCGTGAACGACGCGTAACCCGTCCCTTGTGGGATGCTCGGATTGGTCGTCGTGCCTTGCAGCGGCAACGGAATGTCCAAGCCCATCGTGTAGTAGCCCGAGTAAGCCAGCGCCGGCGTCTTGTTCGTTGGCGTCACCAACCAGGTGTTCCTCCAGCCGTCAAACTGCGCAATCGTCCGGCCATCCGTGATCGTGCCGCGCGTCAGCGGATTGACAGGGCCCGTCACAAAGCCAGCCGAGTTCAATTTGAAGCTCACCAGCAACGGCCGCAACGTCGTGCCCCGGCTCACCTTCACGGTCACACTCGGGTTCGTCGGATCACTGATCGCCGAGTTCAACGCACCTTTGAAAGGAAACACCCTGGCTCCCATCGTCAGACTGCCGCTGTAGCTCCCCGTCTTGGTCGTCGTGAAGTTAATCATCCCGCCCAGATTGCCATTCAGGCTCGAATTCCGATCGATCGGCCCGGTAAACGCACCAATCAGACCCACATCCAGCGGATTGACCACCAGGTTCTTAATGATCGGTGTCGTCGTTCCCAGCTTGTTGGTCGCCGTGATCGTCACCGTGTAAGGAATCACCAGCTTCGTCACCTTGTCACGCCGCTCCACCGTCGCACGCCCGCTGATCAGACCCGCGCTGTTGATCGTCAGACCCGGAGGCAGTCCCACCGCCTTGAAGCTCACTGGCATCTTCAGCGGATCAGGCTGCCCCGCTTCCGACGGATTGTCCACCATCGGCACCTGATAGCTGTAAGGCTGACTCACCACCGTGTCAGGCAGATTCCAGGAACCTTCAGGCTGAAGCGCAGGCGGCTGCGTGTAGATAAACACCAAGTTGTCACCCCCATCCAAGGACCGGGTCCCAAGACCCGCCGACACCCGGCAGAAGAACCGCTTCCGACCTGCCGTCAGGTTCGGCATCCTCAACGTCCTAGCCGTCGCACCAGGAACCTCTTGCGCGGTCGTTGTCGAAACCAGACCATCATCATCCACAAACCACTGATAGGTCAGCGGATCAGCCTTGTCCGCGGTCGCGGTCACACTCAGACTCACCGTTCCAGGCTGTGTCAGCACAAACCGTCCGGGCTTGCGATCCACCACCGATACATAAACGACCTGCGTATCCACCTGAGTCGATCCACTCACCAGCGAGTTGCTGATCCGGCAGAAGTATGGACCCGCACGCGCGCTCGTCACGTCCTCAATCCGCAAGGTCGAGTCGGTCTCATCCCCCACTGCCTTACCTTTGAAGAACCACTGGAACTTCTGTGGCTTGCCACCACTCGTCACCACATCCAACTCCAAAGTGGAACCCACCGCTACCACCTTCGAAATCGGCTGCGTGGTGACCACCACCTGCGCCGCTCCAAAGATCACCGTTGCCTCGTTGCTGGTCAGAGTCGTGTAAGCATTGCTCACCACCAACCGATACTTGCCTTGGTTGGTCAAATCCAGCGTCTGGGTGATCGTAGGCGCCGTCTGGCCGCTCACAGGCGCAAACGGACCAAAGTTGGACCCCGTCAACCCGATCCGCGGTGCCCGCTCCCACTGGTAAGTGAACGGCCCATCACCCGTCACCGCCGCCGTCAGCGTCACTGGATTCCCCTCTGGTACCGCTGGGACCGGCGTCAGAGGCTGCTGTGTGAACGCGATCGCTTGGCTCACCGTCAACACCGCCACATCACTGGTGACACTGCCGAAGCCGTTGCTCACCGTCACCGTGTAGTTACCGCTGTCAGCCACTTGCACCCCATTGATGGTGTACTCATCATCATTAGGCGCCCCAGGAATCGCCACTGTCGCCTTCTTCCAAACGTAAGTCAGCGTGCCAGGCCCAATCGCCGTCACATTGAAGGTCTTGTTGGTTCCAGGAGATGGGAACAACGTCGCCCCGGTAGGTTGCGCCGTGATCCGCGGCAACGTCACCACATCCAGCGTCGCCAACTGGCTATCCACCGTGTCCTCGGGGTTCGGACCATTCGTCACTCGCGCCCAGTATTCACCCGAGTCAGCACCCACCACCGCAGGAATCGTGTAAGTCACCCCATTCGCCCCTGGAATCGGATTCGCCGTCGTCGGTCCCTTATACCACTGAATCACCAACGGATCAGACCCCGTCACTCCAAGCGTGAAGGTCACCGAATCCCCCGCAAACACCACCCCTCCCACTGGATTCGTCGTGATCGCCGGTCCCGTGCGCAATCCATCAACTCGCAAAATACCCAGCGTGTTGAAGTCCGTCGTCACCCACACCGGTGCCCCCATGCCATCGGTAGGCAGCGGGAACAACAAGTCGGCCAGCGACGCACCCCCGCCAATGTTCAACGTCCCCCAGTTCAACAAATCAAACGCAGACCCTGCACTCGGAATGTATCCGGAGTCCAAATTGATCCGGATGCGCGTCCCGGCATCCAGGTTCATCGCACCCGCCACATCCAGCTGCGTGAATCCTGTCCGTGTCAGGTAGAAGTCCAGAATGCTGAAATTGCCGGTCGTCAAATCCCCGTTCAGATCCAGCACATTCAACCCGTTGCGGACACCACCACCAACGTTGAGCAAGGACTGCTGCCCGGCCTGATACCCCGTCCCTGCTGCCAGCACCACCGGACCCGCCACCGAGCCAATACCACCAAACGTTGCCGCGGACGCCACCGAAACCGTCCCTGTCGAAAGACTGCCACCATCCAGCAGCAGCGCACCCGAGCTAATCGTCGTTGGCCCCGTGTAGGTGTTGGCACCCGTCAAAACGGCCGTGCCCGTTCCACTCATCGTCACCGCACCCGAACCTGCCAGCACGCTGCCGATCGTCGTCGTTCCCGTAGGGCTGAAGCCAAACCCAGCCGCCGAATCAATCGACCCCGTGCCCGCGATCGAAGCGGAACTGCCCGTCACATTCAGCGAAGACACCGTCAGGCTATTCGCCCCAATGTCCAGCGCACCCGCTCCAGACACCGTGACCGCTCCGCTAATCGCATTGTTCACGCCCAGCAGCAGTTTGCCGTCCTGCACCACCGTGCCACCCGTGTGCGTGCTCACCACATTCAGCAACACGGTGCCAGCCCCATCCTTGGTCAACTGACCCGCGCCAGTCAGCGCCGTGTCCAGCGTCAACTGCGTGCTGGGAGCGGTATTGAATGTACCCCCAAGCGCCCCCAGCGTGATGCCGCGATTCGCATCATTGATCGCAAAGCTCGCCGTGCTCAACAAGGTGCCGCCATCAAGCAGCAATTGATCTGCCGTGAATGCTGCCGGTGCCGCACCCAGGTTGTCCTCGGACGAGATGGAAAGCACCCCACCCGTCACAGCCGTTTGTCCATCAAACGTATTCACCGCACTGAGTACCAATGTGCCTGCACCAGACTTGGTCAGAGTTGATCCAACTCCACTCAAAGGAGAAGCATAGGTGACCGACTGACCCGCCGTGGCAATCTTGTAAGCGGTCCCGGGAGCACTCACAAACCGGGCGGAGTAATCCACCGTGTTGCCCGCTCCATGACGCAACGTCCCACCCCCAAAGGTGATCGACCCCGTCGTTCCCAAGGCCCCCGCACTGCCAGCTTCAACGATCCCGGCATTCAACGCCAACCCACCCGTGAAGCTGTTGTTTCCAGCCAGTGCCAGCAGTCCCACCCCGTTTTTCGTGATTGCTCCCGTTCCAAGCTGCACATCACCGCTAAAGCTGACATCACCCGCACCCGCACTCGCCAACGTCAAACCGACATCAGTCCCCGTCAGCGCGCCCAAGGCCAAGGCCCCGGCCTCACTGGAGATCGTCAACGGGCTCAAGGCAGTGATCGCTCCAGCAAAGCTGTTGCTGCCACTCCGGTTCACCAAAGCCCCGGTTTGACCCGCCGCTCCGGTTCCACTGATCGTCAATGCCTCAGCCCCAACCGCGATTCCACCTTCCAACTGCAACGTCGCCCCATCAGCAACCACCGTGCCCGCCGTCACCGCTCCCAGTGCTGTGCTGTTTGAAATGCGCAGCACCCCGCCATTCACCGTCGTCAAACCACTGTGCGTGCCTGCCCCCGTGATCGCCCAGGAACTTGTTCCACTCTTCACGATTGCAATCGTCCCCGCACCTTCCACCACGCCATTGATCGAGTTCACCAGCGAAGCGTCCGCCGTTCCATCGAGCGTCAGAGTTTTCGCTCCGAACGTCAATCCAGTCACCACACCAAATCCAACCGCACCAGAACCGTTCGCATTCAACGTTAACCCGCCCGTCGTGCCCTGCATCCCCAACACCCGGTCGCTGCTGTGCCCGGTCCCGATGTAGTTCAAGGCCACGTTCGCTGTCGTAAGTCCCAGACGAATCATCCCGTTCCCGGCAGTCGTCGGCGCACCCAGACCGCTCGCGCCGCCACCCACGTTGCCAATCGTGTTGAACGTCACCGCTCCTGCCTGGATCTCAGTTGGACCGCTGTATGTGTTCAATCCGTTCAACACCAGCGTGTTCGCCTGTGCTTTGCGCAAGCCACCCGCACCCGCCAGAACCGCATCCACATTCGTCGTGGCCGGGTCAGTAGTGGTGTTATTGAAGAAGAACCCGTTAGCCGCAGTGATCGTGCCGGTTCCGGTGATGACTGGAGCTGTCCCACTCATCGTCACCAACCCACTGCTTAGATTGTTGCTGCCCAAGGCCAGCGTCGTGCCTCCTGCCAGAGTGAGATCACCTCCAACCCCAAGTGCATTGTTCGCTCCAATGGTGATGGTGCCGGCGCTGAGCACCGTCGGCCCGGTGTATGTCGCCGCCGCATTGAGCGTCAGATTCCCCGCACCCACCTTGGTAAACCCGCCCACACCCGATCCCAAACTTCCCGCCAGAGTAACATCATTCCCGTTCGTATCCAACGTGCCCCCCCCGTTCAGGAAGCTGATCGTCCGCGCCGATAAATCGCCGATAAATCCGGTCCCAAGGCGGAGCGTTCCTCCTGCAAATACCAGGTTACCCGCCGTTCCACCAATACTCGCCAACCCACCAATCTGGAGCACACCCTCGTTGATCGTCGTCCGCCGAGTTCCACCCCCTGCCGTGTTCGTCCCCGAAAGAATCAAGGTTCCGCGTCCACCTTTGGTGATATCAGCCGACGTTGTGAGAGCGGAACTGATCGTGGCTGTGAGCGCCTTAGTCGGAACCCCAGCATCTGGATTCACCACATGAATCACATATTCATTGGCCGCACCCACCGTGATCCCGTTGCCAAAGCCGCCCAACGTCAATCCATAATCCCCCGCCGCCGCTGCCGGATTCAACGTGAAGAGCAATCCTCCACTCGTGATCGCGAGAGATTCGCCGGCTCCGATACTGGACACATCGTGCGTCGCTGCAGCCACGCTGTTATTGTGAAGCACGAGAGCATTCACGGTTCGTGCCGGACCGAATGGCAAGGCCAAATTTCCCGTCAGCGATTCGCGGATGTTGTTCGTGTTGGCGGCCGCAGCTGCAAAGGTGCTGTATTCCGAGGTCAGATCCAATGGGCGCAGTCCGCCAACCGGCGTTGAGACGGGATCTCCGTCTTGGTCAACCCCTGATGTCGCCGCCGCATACGTCAGAAACGAATTGCCCATGTGGGTGGCGGCAAGCGCACCTGTGGTTGATTCGCCAATGGCCCAAGGAATAATGGAAACATTCTTGGATCCCGCCACCCCGGCACCACCTCGCATCGCGGTGACGAAAGCCGTCTCATTGGTGGCATTACCGATTCGGAACTGGTTGCGATCCCCGGAGTTGGTGCCAAGTGCCCGACCGCGAGCACTGAGGGTCGCATTGTTGACACGGACAAAGTTGGTTGCGATAATCGAAGCCCGTCCGGTGGTGCCACTGGCCTCGCCGCTGAGATAACTTGCGCCCGAGTTGAACGTCAGCACTCCAATCGTTTCACTCGTCTCCGCATTCTGGTCGGTGCGAATGGCCAATCCGCGCACGATGGTCTGTCCGTTGAAGGTCCCGTCAGCCGAATTCAAGGTGATACCCGCAGTATCCAGAATCCGTGTCCCTGAACGTGTCGCGCTGATGTTGTCCAGCAGCAGGTTGCCTCCTTTGTTAATGGTGAATGCCGAGGCATCAAGTCGACCGACACCACTCAATTGAAGCAATCCGCCATTGACCACTACGGTGCCTGTAAATCCGGAACTACTCGCATTCAGGTTCAAGTTGCCCACACTTCCGGAGTTCATAACAAGAGCGCCCGTCCCGGTGATGACACCCGAGTAGGTCGTTGATGCGCTTTGATTGAGGCTCAACGTGTTGGCACCAATGGCGACAAGCCCATTGTCCTCACCATCCGATCGCCGACCCCCTTGCAGGCGCCCGATCGTTTCATTGCTCAGCAACTGGAAGGTCGTATTGCGGTTGTCGTCAAGAATCACCAATGAGTTGTCGCCAATGGCATTGCCGCCGCTCACCTCGAGGGTGCCTTGAAGAATGTCGGTGTAACCCGTGTAGAAGTTGTTTCCGGAGAGACGCAGCGTGCCGTTACCAGACTTCGTGATCGCGTGGTTGGTGCCGATGGCCGACGAAATCTCGAACACTTGGGAACTGTCCTGGGTGACAATCAATTCCGGAACGTTGGCCGCGATGGCTCCCGAAGTCAGTGTGCCACCAAAAATCCCGGGCGTTCCCCCGACATTGCTCGTGACCAGAATACCGCCACTGGTGATTCCAAGCACTCCGGTCGTATTGACGTTCAAATCCGAACCTGCGGCCGCATTGAATCGCAAGCTGTTGATGCCGATTGCTGCCAAGGTACCAGTGAAGCCGGTCGTCTCATCGGTGATATGGTCACCCGTGACCCACGTCGTCACGTCGTTCTTCGGCGTCGACAGAAGTCCAACCACATTGGTCCCGCTGGTTGTGGCGAAGTAGGTTCCTGTTCCATCATTCACCGTCGCAAAGCCCGAAAGCCCCAACAGGCCATTGGTAAGGGTTGCGGTCGTTGTTATCCCGTTGGTGGCACTTTGAACGCCATTTGGAAGGATGAACCGAATCGTGCCGTCATTCGCGTTCGCCGCCCGGGTAAGGCCGCCAAAATTCAGCACTGCTTCTTGCCCGGTTCCCCCATCCACTTCAATCACGTTCGCACCACCTTCACCCAAGGTCAGCGTTGCCACGGTTTGGGTCGTAGCGGCGCTATTGTTCCCCTGAATTTGAAGCGTACCGCCTCTCATATCCAAATTCGACAATTCCCGGAGCTTCACGGTGTTGCTGAGCTTGTAATCCAAGATCAGCGTTCCCGCATAGATGGCGCTTGCCCCGGTGGAGGTCAGCGCGCTGTTATCCCCCCTCAGTGTGACCGTTCCAGTCGCCCCGAACTTGTCAAAAGTCGCCGTTCCGGAGCTTGCCAAATTGGCATTAATCACGCCTTGATAAAGATCCACGTTACCGAGGACCGTAAGGGTTCCTGTCCCGTTGATGGTCCCCGTGCGGTCCAAGTTCCGGTTACCCAGGTGAAGTTCGGTGACCGTTTGATTGAATGCATTCATGTTGAATACGCCAGCGAGCCCGCCAGCATCAACACCGATGCGCAACTGATCGAACTGGTTGGGATCAACTGCATCCGAGGCACCAAGATTGATGATGCCTCCAGCAGTGGCCCTCAAGGTTGCATCGGCACTGAGAGTCGTAGTGTTATATGACAAAACACCGGAACCATTCAGGTTTAAGGTCGCCCCGGCAGTGACCGTGAAGTCATTGCGGACCTGCAACAGCCCACTGTTCAAATTCAGAAACGTCGTCGCGCCCGTTACCGTCAGGGCGTCTCCAATTCGGCTCACTCCAATCTCATGGTTCCAGGTGCCGCCGTTCACCGTCATATCAGCCGCATCTCCTGTTTGGGAAATACCTCCACGGATGAATCCTTGGCTACCGGGCAGCCCCGTCAAAGTCAGTTGACTGCCGTCAGCAGTCCCCGTGTTGACGATGAGACCGTTGAAGGTCAAACTCGCTCCGCCAACTCCGTTGTTAGCTAGAGTGCTACCAGTGGTCGTCGTCGTGACGACCCGATCTGTCGCCTGACTGGCATTGCCTGTGAACCGCAGCGTTCCGCCGGACAAGGTCAGTGCACTGTCCTGCCCCAGGCTGCTCGGCCCGCCACCGATGTTCGATACGGTCGCAAACTCCACCACGCCAGTGTTGACTACAAGTGGTCCTGAAAAGGTGTTGGCATTATTACCCAAAACCATAACACTCGAGCCGCGTTTGCTCAAGGTGCCGGTTCCACTGATCAGATTATCAACCGTGTGCGTTCCAGTACGATTGAACTCCAGAGTGGCATTATTGACGACATTCCCAGTGCCTAGATTTCCCGTGCTGCCACCATTACCAACTTGCAGGGTTCCAGTGGTGACAGTGGTAACGCCAGTGTAGAGCGGGTTGTCATTCGCCAATGCCAACAATCCGTTGCCCGACTTGGTCAAGTTGAACGCCCCAGTCAGGGCCCCCGTGACACTAAGAGAGGAGGCGGCCGTAAGCGATGCTGCGGAACCCGCGGCTGTCGCCGCGTTCGATATCCGGAATCTCGAGCCACTGATGATTTGGGTAATCGTCGTGCCAAACGGGATCCCAGGGCCTGAAACAACCATCCCAACCCTCAAGTTGGTGGTGTTCACTCCATCCACTTTCGTTGCGCCGTTCGCGTAGTTCGCCCCCGCGAGAGCGATGGAATCCGCCACCGTCCAGGTTTGGTCAGCCCCGAGTTTGACACTGGTTCCGATCGTGACTGAGCCAGGACCGCCTGCCGCCAAGGTGATCCCCTGAGCACCAGCAATTTCCAAACGGTTGGTGCTAACAGTGCCTGGATTGATGGTGACCGATGTCGGAATGTTGGTGCTGGGTTCAAAAGTCAGCGAGTTGATGCGGAAGTTTTGTCCCAGTGTCGTCGTGACGGCTGCGCCCGCCGCCGCATTGGATTGGAAGAAGACATCGTTGCCTGTTCCAGGAATGCTGGTCGAGGCAATGGCACCCGCCTTGTCAGTCGTCCAATTATTCACATTTCCGTTCCACACCGTGTCTGTCTGACCGCGCCAGTAAAGATTGCCAGTGATCAAATCACCCGTACTAACCGAAATCAGATTGTCAGTACGATTGATCGTGAAGGAGGTGAAGCCACCAGGTGTGTTGGCCAATAGCCAATCCAGGGTTCCAAGCGCACCCGTCGTCAGTCCGCCGTCGACAGACGAGATCAGGTTGTACTGCTGATTGCCTCTAAGCCCGGCGTCCGAAAGGTCCAAGAAGACTTGGTTACCCGTAAACAGGCTTAGCAGTCCCCCTGTCTTGAGATTGATCAAGTCAGTGACTCCATTGTCTCCAGGAGTGGTCAAGTCGCCCACATCAAGACTCAAGGTCGTAATCGTGCCGCCCGTTGAGCCCAAGGACAGTGAGTCCACATTGAGTTCGCTGCGCGCGGCATTCAACAAACTCAGGGTTGAGGACGCACCTACCGAAATGGTATTGATCGCTGAGGGGGTGGCGAAACCACCACGGAATGCCAGCACGCTACCGGAACCGGTCACACTCAAGCTTCCTGTTGTGGACGCTTGTCCCAGAATACTCAGCCGCCCGCCGGTAACCGACGTCGAACCGGTATACCCAGCCACCCCGGTTATCACCAAGCTGCCAGCGCCGGTCTTGGCAATGCCATAACTGCCGCCGCTCTCAGCGACCGAGTCCAGAGTAAGGGTGCCAATGCCCGCACCATTCACATTGGTCACATTGAAGGTCGGACTCCCGGTAAAGGTCGTCGCTCCAAAAGCCAAGTTCGCAACGTTAGGTGCTGTATTGCCGTTCCCGTTGCTTTGCGTCAATGTCACGGCGCCCACACTAAGCGTGCCCATTCCCAAACCGATGTCGGTGGCCGCGGCTGTCGTCCGCCCGGTGCTGATCGTAGCATCGTTGGTGATGATAACATTATTGCCAAAGTTTCCGCCCGAGTTCAGACGCAAATCCAGGTTACCACCCGCTAGCGTGATCACACCCTTATTGGCAGTGCCAAAAGCCCCGGCACTACTCTGCAACCGCAATAGGCCACCGGTCACAGTCATGCTCGTATTGGCTCCAATCAACGTCCCATAATCTGCACCCAATACCAAGGTCCCAGGTCCGCTCTTGGTCAGGTTCACGTTGTCCGCCATGCCAAACTGCCCAGCGTCATCTAGAGTCAATGACGAGTTAAACGCAGTGTCAATTGTCGCACCACCCGCACCCACACGAACCAAATTGTAGTTTGTTGTGGCCACCCCTCCCGGATTGACCGCCCCATTCACATTGAGACGTGCGCCATTGATCAATGTCACTGTTTTGGACGTCACATTGGCCTCCGTTGCACCGCCCCAGGACCGATCACTGTTCACTGTAAGTCCGGCGCCATTCACCAGGATGTCTCCCGCAAACGTGTTCGCCACATTGGACAAATTCACCGTCCCTGCACCAGTGATGGTCAAGGCCACATTCGCACCAGGCAGCGCTTGCGTCGAGTTCACCGTCCCGCCGCTGATCACTGCAGTTGCCGCCAGTGAAGAATTTGCATCGGCGACTGTCCAGATTTGTGGCGCGCTAAACACAATCGGCGCAGCGATGGTGGTGACCGCCTGTGCACCTGTTTGAATTTCGATTCCCTGGCTGCCGAGAGTCAGCGTCCCCGCTGCTCCTGGCAGGAGACTCACCGAAGGGGTAGCGCTACTCAGGAATCGAATCCCCTGGACGGACACACCAGAGTCCAGCGTTGTCGTCGCCGGCGCGGCGATGGTATCCGCACTGAAGATGACAAGGTTATTCGCTCCAGGTCCGTAGTTCGTGCCAGTCAGGCCATCCGAGGTGCTCGACCAGTTGGACGTCGTCCCGCCACCGCCCAAGCCACCCCAGGCATTGTTGACTCCACCCTTCCAATACAAATCACCAGCCGCTGCTTGGCCTACCACATTCAAAGTTACGGTTCCAAGTGATGTGCTCACATTGTAGGTGAATCCTGAAGGCAGGTTGCCTGGTTCAAAAACGCCAGGCCCCGTTATGGTCGCTCCCGTCACCACATCATAGCTATTCCCTACCGTGAGACTGCCCAATGCAGATCCATTGATTCGCCCTCCGCCAGCATTCACCACGAGGGAACTTCCGGGCGAGAAGATCATTCGATCGGACGTCGCTGTGTTCACACCCAGATTAAAACCCAGGGCACCACTGCTGACAGCTCCACCAAGATTGATCGTAACCCCTGATGGCACCGTCCAGTTGGCGGCAACACCGTCATAAAGAAGGTCAAGAGCCCCCTCCTGCGTTGCCCCAATGTTGAAGGTAGTGACGTTTGCCAGGGCCGAAGGAGAAAACGAAATAGCCCCTCCATCCACATTCACCGGAACGCTGGTGGTGTTCGTGCCCGTGATATCCAGGCGTCCACCGTTCACCACAATGCCACCCGTGAACGTATTGGCACCAGTAAGGGCCAGGCGACCATTTCCCAATTTGAGAAAGGTACCAGCCTGGCTCGGCGCGTTTGCTAAGGGTTGGCTGATGGTAATGTTGATGCCGTCTCCCACATTCAGTTTTGCACCATTGCTGGTGAGGAAGGCATTGGTGAGTCCACTCATGTAGGACGCGCTTGAAGCCAGCGGCCGCAACGTGCCGCCATCCAGAGTCAGGTTTGCTATCGATCCCGTGCCCCTTACCGTTGGAAGTGCGGGCAGAGTCACATCAGCCGTACCACCAATAGTGATCGACGAGGTGTTGGTATTTCCAGCTGAAAGCAAGGTGAAGGCATTGGCGACAAAGGTTCCTCCGGTGAGATTGAGATTGGACACTACACCTGTCGAACCTCCGGCTGAACCCCCTAGTGCGAGCGTCCCAATCGCGGCCGTTCCGCCGGTCTGATTGAACGTGTTTGTGGTGTTATTCGCCACCGCGTCGGATCTTCCAATCGCCAACAACGACCCCGTCCCCCCCGTCATCTGCAGGCTGCCCGTTCCACTCAGATTGAATATCCCGGTTGAACCAGTGTTGACTCCGAGTCGAACACCTGTCGTGGCCGATGCCACCGTTGCCAGCGTTCCGCCACTGAGATTGTAAATGCCGGTGTTGCCGATGTTGGCAACGTTTCCAATCAGGAGTTGACTGCCGCCCGTAAAGGAAACCGCGCCGCCACTCTGATTGACCGTTCCAGTGGCCGCTGTCGTGGCAGCATTGCCCACCGTAAAGCTAGACCCTGCCAAATTGTGAACTCCATCTAAAATGTTTAGCGTGGCATTGATTCCGGCCAGGCTCGAAACGGTAATGGCTCCCGATGTTCCCGTACGCGCCCCGGATAACGTCAAGGTCCCGCCGTTTACCAGGGTGGTTCCTGAATAGGTGTTGGCACCGCTCAATTCCAGAGTCCCCGTTCCCACCTTCGTCAGTCCCAGCGTCCCTGCGAGCGCGCCATTTTCCAAAATCCCTGCGAAGGTTGTGCTGGTATCGTTCGCGCCAGCCGTGAGGACCGCACCGGCAACGCCGCCGTTGCTCACTGTGGAACCCACACTTCCCTCCAGTGAAGCCACCGTCTGGTTAAATCCATTCAGTTCCAAACCACCTGCCGCACCAAGCAAGTGAGCGGATGTCGCATTGAATGCAAGGGCCGCACCAGCGCGCAGTTTACCTCCATTCACAGTCGTAAGCCCCGTGTAGGTATTGCTTCCAATCAGAGTAAGCGTGCCAGCTCCTTCCTTGGTCAGATTCGCCGCCCCGGTGATTCCACCGCTTGAGGTCAAAACCGAAGACGCATCCGTCACCGTCCAACTCTGGTTCGTCCCAAGAACAACTGGGGCGGATAGGCTGACCGCTGCGGGTGCTCCAGCTTTAACTTCGATCCCATCCGCTCCTAAGGTCAAAACACCACCAACGCCGGCACCGATGCTGACAGGACCCGTCCCGGAGTTGAGGAATTTCAGGCCTTGGACGCTGAACAAGCTGTCGAGCGTTGTCACGATTGGCGCCGCACCCGCATTGGTGGCGCTAAAATTCACCACATTCCCTGAACCCGGAGTGAAGCCCGCCTCGGTCAAGCCGGCAGTGTCCGTCGCCCAATTGGTATTGCCTCCAGCAATGTTTGCCCAACTCTGTGTGGAGGAATCACCTCTCCAATAAAGCTCGCCAGCTGCGGCGGCCAGGACGTTCAACGACACCTTGGTAGGGTCGGTAAGATCGAGAGCGTATGTAAACCCACCTGGAAGCACGCCGAGCGCTAAATTCGAGATGTTCGCAATGCTATTCGGGCCACTGATCAATTCATAAGTCCCGATGCCAAATCCCAGAAGTCCGCGGGCGTTGATCAGCCCGACTCCGGCGGGATCGACAGTCAATGCGCCGGTTCCTGTAAAGACAATCTTGTCCGATGTCCCAAGGGTCCCGAGTTCAAACCCTAACCCCCCGCTGGTTGTCGCACTGCTCAGAGTGATGCCCGTGTTGTTAGGCACATTCCAAGTGGTCGTCGCTCCATCAGCATACAGATCAAAACTCCCGTTGCCGCCAACGCCAACGGACAACCCTGAGATGTTTGCCAGTGATCCCGAGTTCACCGACAGTGTTCCTCCATTCACCGTGACCACACCCGTAAACGTGTTAGCGGCACTCAGGGTCAAGATGCCTTGTCCCGTCTTCGTCAATCCGCCAGCCAAGTTTGCTGTATTGAGTGCACCAAGGGTCACAGATGCCCCTGTTCCACCACCCCCGGACAACGTCACAGTTGGAACCGTTCCTGCCGTGTAGGTTCCAGGGGAGGTGATCACAATGCCAGTCACCTGCCCACCACTCACCACAGCATAGCCTGAAGCTGGCGTCCCGCCGGGAATCATTCCATCAGTACTGAACCGGACAAGCGGTGGCGCCACATAGCCCGTTCCGCCAGCCACACTGATGTTCGCTTGGGTCAGCCCCACTGATGTTGCGGCGCCCACGAGAGGCTGTCCGATCGTGCTGTCAAATCCATTGCTATCGAAGATCAGGCCCCCACTGAACGAAGGCGCGCCAACGACCGCCGAGTTGTCAATCGCCCCAAAAATCGTGGAGGTCACCGTCACCGCTGCAGTGGTTGCGGGAATGACATTGGCCATGTTCGCACTCGACCGCAAAGTGCCCCCGGCAAAGTTGAGATAGACGTTGTTACCCGAAGTACCCGTGCTGGGGAAAAGAGTGGTGAAGCCCCCCCCCATGCTCAACGTACCTGCCGCCAGGTTGACGAAACCATTGTTGTTGGTGACGACCGTGGTGGTGCTGTTCCCAAATCGAATGGCCTGCGAACCTGCTGTGAGAGTTCCGCCTGCAACGTTCAAGGCCCCATAGCCATTCGACTGGTTCAGCGTGATGCCCAGCACTGTGGATGCTCCCGTGCGATTCAATGTTCCCCCACTCAACAGCGTCAATTCTCCCGCCCCCCCCTGGCTGACCATGGTCCACTCCCCACCGGTGTGGTCTAGCAGGCCCGTTCCGGAGATGCGCGCTACCCCGACACCAGTGGAAGCGTTGGCGACAATAAAGCGTCCATTGGTTTTGTGGATGCCTCCTGAAAGGTCGAAATACCCGTAACCGTTGGTCGCCACATACTGAGTGTTGGCGGCTGGTGAAAGCGTGACGGTTCCGCCAGTTTGATTCCAAATGGAAACTGCACCAGTGGCGTTCGCTCCCTGAGTGGTGTGCATTGTGATGCTGCCGGTGCCAGTCACATTGACTGTGGCAACACCCGCCGTCGACCCATAAGTTAGCGTGCTCCCAGAAGCCACCGTGGTGCCAGTTAAGGATCCGGTCACGTTCAACGTTCCCCCGGTTACTACCGTGTTACCGGTGTAAGTATTCGCACCTGAGAGCGTCAAGGCACCGGCACCGACCTTGGTCAGTCCGAGTGCCCCTGCCAGCGTTCCGTTTCGCAAAACCCCTGAGAACGTGGTGTCAGTGCCCAGTGCTCCGACACTTAGCGCAGCCGCTGTGGCCGACTCGTTCTCCACGGTTCCCGCCCCAGACAGAGATCCGATGGCATTTGCGAATCCGTTGAGCCGCAGAGTGCCTCCGACATTGAAAGGAGAAGCCGCGCTAAATGTATTCGCTGCACCACCGCGTAGCACGCTTCCGGTCGGCAAAGTCGTCACCCCGGTGTAACTCGAAGCCGTCCCCGAAAAGGTCACCAACCCGCCGTTGGTGCTCGCAATCGTCAAGTCTCCTGCCCCCCTGACCCCACCACTGACCGTCAAGCTCGATCCTCCACTACCGTTGACTGTCCATGTCTGATTCGCACCAAGCACAACCGGGGCGCTAATCGTCGCCGCACCAGAACTCGCCTCGACATTGATGCCGCCAGCCGAACTAGCAGGCGCAAGGGTCAATGAGTTTGTCAGGACCGCCCCAGGTGCGATCGTCACGTCCGTCACTCCGGTGGGATTGCTCGAGAATCGAAGACTGTCAACGGTGTAGGGAGTATCCAAAAAGGTGTTGATCGAAGGTCCTGATACCGAGGATGCCGAAAAGACGACCGTATTCGCAGTGCCCGGGGATCCACCAGCATTGGTCACTCCTGCCAAATCAGTCGTGAAGTTGGAATTGCCACCCGTTATCGTCGCCCAGCTGTTATTCACTCCACCACGCCAGAAAAGGTCTCCAGCCGCAATCGCGTTTACCCCCAACTGCACTAGGGTATCACTCGAAGTCAGGTTGTAGCTGAATCCACCGGGCAGGAACCCCAGGCTATAGGTTGCCGTCGACAATCCACTGGTCGCCGAAATGAGATCATAAGTCGGAGATGATCCAAACCCAGGCAGTACGCCAAAATTGAACCTCACGGTGTTAAGGGTCGTGGCTGCCCCCGTTAACGTCAGCGTGTCCGACGTCGCGGTGTTGGCGCCAATATCCAGTCCAAGAGTCAGCAGACCTGAACCAACCGCGCCTAAACTCATCGACGTCAGGTTCGTCAGTTGATCCGCCGAACCGTTGATCAAGCTCAGGCTGGACCCCACGCCAACCTCAACGTTGGTGATTAATCCAGGTGCCGCCAACCCTGCACCTATCCCAAGATTTCCACCCACAGCCCGCAATCCCGTGGTGCCATTCAGTGGCGAATTAATGTTCAAGGTGCCTCCAACGACACTGGTAGTGCCCTGATACGTCAGGGTCATCCCCGCATTAAAGGTAGTGGTGGTGTTACCCGCCTTGATAATGCTCAAAGCTCCCGCTCCACTGTCCGTGATCGTCCGTGATCCGGTAGAAGTCGCAGGGTTCAGGTTCACCACGTTGTCATTGGCTCCAAAGCGCAAGGTCGCAGCCGTTCCAGAGGTGTTGTCGATGACGACGGCACCGTCCGTCGTGGCTGTCAGAGAGGTGATCGTCTGTGTGGTGCCATTGAGGTTCAAGGTCGCCGTGTCAGAGTTCACAAATTCGGGGCTCATGATCAGTCCGCCAGCCGCGATCGCACTGCTGTTGATGGCTTCGTTGGTCGTGAATCTGATCGTGCCGCGGTCGATGTCAGCGAAGACGATGCTCTGGTTGAAGTTCGAGGTTGCGCCGTTCGTCCCTAGTGTGAGGGTCCCACCCCCGTTCACGTCGAATCGGACACCAAAGGCCGTCGAAGTGGTGAAGTTTCCATTGATCACCGTCTCTCCCGGCCCATCGAGCGTCCATGAGCGGTTCGCGGTCAATGCATTGGCCGTGACGCCACCATTGAAGGTGACCGCTTTGCCTGCGACAACGCTGTTGATGGTGGTGACGTTATTGGCAGCAGCACCCAAGTTGAGAGCGGTGCTGAAGGTGAGGTTGTAATCGCCCAGGAATCCATTGGTGGTGTTGTTGTTGTGGGTAACAGCATTCGCGATGGTGCGATCGCCGCCGGAGGCGAAGACGTTCCCGTTGTTGAGAACCAACGCTCCCACCGTTCCAAGCGCGGCGTTGTTCCCGATACCGAGTGCACCTGCCGAAGCTGTGGTGTTACCCGTGTAAGTGTTGGCACCGCTCAGGATCCAGGTCGCTCCGCCGTCCACGGCGACCGAGAGGACGCCAGCTCCGTTATCAGTAAGGACGTTGGTAATCGCGTTGCCATCGGCGTTGGAACCCCGAAGGTTCAATGTCTTGTTGCCCGTCTCAGTGGTATCGTGCGCCACGTTCGTCAGGATGAGCGGTCCAGATCCGTCAGCGTGGATCGTGTTGTTGGCTGAGGTGCCACGCAGCCGGATCTTGCGGTCACTGGTCTCACCAGCACCCACATACACCAAGTTACCGCCAGTGGTAGTCGCATTCCCCAAGACGATGGCGTTGCCATCGTTCATAGCCACCCCGCCAGCCCCAACGCTTGAAGTCGAGCCACCGGTGCTGCTGCCAAGGGAAGTGACCACTAAGGTGCCCGCGTCAACTGAGGTCAACCCTGTGTAGGAGTTGGCGTTACCAACGCGAAGGATGCCCGCGCCGTTCTTGAACAAGCCACCACCTGCGCCTGAGAGAACGCCTGATAGGGTCGCGTAATCAGCACCGGTCGTGCCGTTGTCATTGACGGTTACCGTGCGGGCGACTGCGCCCAGGTCGATGGCATTGGTGAAGGTCACATCATCGAGAGAACTCGCTGAGTTCAAGATGAGTGCTTGCGTGCCTCCGGTGCCAACGAAGCCGCCGCTTCCCCAGATCAAATCCGCGCCACCATTGAGGGTGACAGTGAGTGGTCCGCCGTGTGCCGCAAAGCCACCGCCACCCGTGGTCCCACCGAAGGTGATGGTTCCAGTGCCTGCTGTCGGTGTTGCTGACAAGTCTCTAGCGAATGTGCCGGATGACTGGAAGATACCCGAGGTCGCGTTGGTCCCAAGGACAAGCGGGCTGTTGGCAGGAAGCGCGGTAGCATTGTTGACGGCGAGAACACCGTCAGTCACCCTCGTGATTCCGGTGTAGCTGTTGGCGCTGTTGGCCAAGTTCCACTGGCCTGCTCCCGTCTTGTTGATGCCCAGCGCGACTGACGCGGTGCTGTCCACCAACTGCGGGGCGAAGGTGTTGTCACCCAGCGAGGTGCCACCAAAAATCAAGGTCGCAGCGGCAATGGTGTTGTTAACGATAGGCCCAGTGCTCGTCCAGACCAGCGCGTTGTTGTTGGAGGCGTTGCTCGAAATGGTCGCGCCAGTTGCGGCGGCTGCCAGAGTAAACAAACGATTCGTTGAA
>JAIYDW010000089.1 GCA_027487315.1 Verrucomicrobiaceae bacterium
AGTTTGAGGACTTTCAAGCCCGGGAGTGCGGCGGGGAGCGGCGTGGGCAGGACGGGGATGCTGAGGAGGGCGGTGAGAAGGAGGGACTTCAGTTTCATGGTGCGCGTGGGGATTGACTTTGGCAAAGTGCGCGATGGATGACGGGAGCGTTATCGGACTTTGGTCGGATCGTTGCCGGGATGTGGGGAGAGTGTTGGTGACGTGTTGTCAATCGATGAGAAACGAGGAGGGCGATGGGCGTTGGTTTGGGATATGAGATGTTTGCTTTTGATGGGATTGCTGTTGGGGATGGGTCATGCGGAGGAGGCGGGGTTTGTGTCGCTTTTTAACGGGAAGGATCTGACGGGGTGGGTGGATGTGAACACGAGTGCGGAGACGTGGGTGGTGAAGGATGGGCTGCTGGTGTGCAAGGGGCTGCCGATCGGGGTGATGCGATCGGAGAAGCAGTATGAGAACTTTGTTTTGCACATCGAGTGGCGGCACATGGAGGCCGGGGGGAACTCGGGGGTGTTTATTTGGAGCGAGGGGACGACGCCGAAGGAGCGGCCGCTGCCGAAGGGGATGGAGGTGCAGATGCTGGAGCTGGAGTGGCCGTTTTTGAATCGGGAGAAGGATGGGTCGCCACGTCACATGGGTTATGTGTCGGGGGAGTTGTTTGGGGCGAACGGGCTGGAGGCGGTGCCGGATAATCCGAGGGGGAAGCGGAGCATGTCGTGGGAGATGCGGTGCAAGGGGAAGGGGGAATGGAACACCTATGATGTGGTGGCGGTGGACGGGGTGGTGAAGCTGGCGATCAATGGGAAGTTTGTGAACGGGATGCGCGAGGCGACGGTGCGGAAGGGGTATCTGTGTTTGGAGAGTGAGGGGGCGGAGATTCACTTTCGGAACATTCGGATTTTGGAGTTGCCGGGGGGGCGGGTGACGCCGGAGCAGACGGCGGGGGAGGTGAGTGGGGAGTAGAGAGTAGAGAGTAGAGAGTAGAGAGTGGTCAGTCGTGAGTCGTGAGTCGTGGCGGAGTTTAATTTTTTTGATTTTTTGTTGAATAAAGTTTAGACATGGGTTAATATTGTTTAATGAAACGCCTTCCTGTGAGCTGCCCGAGCTGTGAGAGGCGGTTGGATGTGAAGCGGTTGGTTTGTGGGGAGTGTGGGACGGAGGTGGAGGGGGTTTATCCTTTGCCGCCTTTGGCTGCGTTGGGGTTGGAGGATCAGGCTTTCATTTGTGATTTTGTGAAGGCGAGCGGGAGTCTGAAGGAGATGGCTGCGCTTTTGAAGGTGAGCTATCCGACGGTGCGGAATCGGCTGGATGAGGTGATTGGGCGGTTGCGGTCGCCGGAGTCTGAGCGTGAAGCCGGAAGGGGTGAGAGATGAGGTCTGGGCGATGGTTTTTGTGATCCAATGAAGGGGTCGGTGGCCCCTGCTACAGAAAGAAATTTGTTATGAAACTGACTCCGTTTTTGTTTTCGCCTTTTCATCGTGTTGCGGGGGCTTTGTCGCTTGGGCTAGGGTTAGGGGCGATTGGGGTGGCGGGTTTGATTGGGGCGAGGCAGGGGCTGCACTTTGATGGGGTGCTGGATGTGCATGTGGGGTTTCGGGCGCCGTGGTGGGTGTTCGTGGCGGAGGGGGTGATCGATTGGATCTGTCTGGCGGTGGTGCTGCTGGGGGCGGGGCGGGTGATTTCGGGGACGGCGTTTCGGGCGATTGATTTGTTGGGGACGCAGGCTTTGGCGCGGTGGCCGACGGTGTTGATTGCGTTGGCCTGTTTGGCGCCAGGCTTTCACCGGTATTCGGCGGCGCTGGTGAAGGCGCTGACGGGGTTGAAGCCAGGGGTGGTGCCGACATTGCCGGGCGGGGTGGATGCGCTGGCGTTCTGGCTGGTGACGGTGGTGATGCTGGCGTGCACGGTGTGGATGGTGGCGCTGATGTGGAAGTCTTTTTCCCACTGCTGCAATGTGCGTGGCGGGCGGGCGGTGGCGGTGTTTGTGGTGGGGCTGGTGGTGGCAGAGGTTTTTTCGAAGGTGCTGATCTCGGCGCTGGTGCGGGGGCTTTGATTGCGATGAAAAATGCGCGCTTGTCCTGGGTGATGCTGCTGGTAGCGGTGGGGGTTTTGGTGGGGTGTGAGGTGGTTTGGATGCCGATGCTGCCGGAGCGGGTGGCGACGCATTTTGATGGGGCGGGGCGTGCGAATGGGTGGATGAGCCGGGAGGGGCACCTGTGGGGGTCGATGGCGGTGCACCTGGGGGTGGCGGGGTTCATCGTGGGGCTGTGCGCTTTGATGCATCGGTTGCCGCCGGGGTTGATGAACCTGCCGAACAAGGATTACTGGGGGACGCCGGAGCGGTATCCGGTGGCGTGCGCTGTCATGCGGGTGTGGTCGCAGTGGCTGGCGGCGGCGATGCTGGTGTGGGGGACGCTGATGAACCGGGAGATTGTGCTGGCGAATCAGGGGGTGTCGGGGCGGTTGAACATGACTGCGGTGGGGGTTTTGACGGGGTGTTTTCTGGCGGTGGTGTTGGGGGCGGTGGTTTGGCTTTTGTTGCGGTTTTTGCGGCGGCCAGGGGTTACCCCAAACTCCGAAGTTGGAGGCACCTGATAGGCTTGAACATTGGCCGTTCAAGGCTTTCCGCTCCTTGGGCGGCATCGTAGAAGATGCAGCCGCTGTGGACCGGAAAGCCTTGAGCAACCAAGCCTCTGCGCCTCTCCAGCACCTCGAACTTCGGAACTCGGGTCTACTTGAGCTCTTCGGCCATTTCGAGGAGGGCGGAGAGGAGTTTGGGGGCGGCTTGGGGTTCGAGGTTGTTGGTGCCGGGCCAGGTTTCGTAGCCGCCGAGTTCGAAGTGGCGGGGGGTGGGCATGTAGCCGTAGTAGCCGTGGGCGAGTTCGACCATGAAGGCTTTCTTCAAGGGGCTGCGCTGTTTGAATTCGAGGCCGGTTTCGGCGAAGGTTTCGCAGGGGGAGGTGCCGATGAGGATGTCGCCTATGCGGAGGGCCTGGATGGGGAGTTTGGTTTCGGGGCTGGGGGTGGCGAGGGATTGGATGCGGGTGGCGTAGGCGAGGGGGAGGTTGGCTTTGCCCTGGATGCGGGGTGCGGTGGCTTCGGTTTCTTTGGCCCAGGCGAGGAGTTCGGGGTCGATGGTGCGCCATTGGATGTCGAGCTCGCGGTAGCGGGCGGCGAGGGGGGCGCTGGTGGTCCAGGAGAGGTTGGTGAGGGCGTTGTGGACTTTGGCGGCGACGTCGTTGGCGACGTGGCGCATTTGGGTGTAGGCGGGCTGGCTTTTGCGGGGGTTTTTGAAGTCGATGTTGTTGATGTCGCCGCTGGTGCCGTTGGCCATGAGGGCGACGAAGGGGGGATCTTCGGTGCTGTTTGGGATGAGGTTTTTAAGGGCTTCGCAATAGATGCCGTAGTAGTCGGCGGAGATGTGGCCGGAGCCGACGCCGCCGACGTAGTGGAGGGAGTAGGCGGAGTAGAGGGAGATGAGGCGGCCGTTGGGTTCGCGGAGGGCGATGAAGGAGACGGTGGGGTCGGTGGGGCCGGCGGGTTCGATGAGGTTGGGGCTGCCGGAGGGGGGGTTCATCTTCACCTTGTCGATTTTGCCGAAGGGATTCGGGGGGGCGGTGCCGTCTTTCATGTGCCAGCGGCGGTTGTGGACGTGCTCGGGGATGTCGACGGTGCCGAAGGCGATTTCGGCGGGGCGGAGGAGGTTGTGGGCGCGGCGGACGCCGTCGGCGATGCGGCGGGCGACGAAGCGTTGGTAGGGGGTGAGCTCCATGTCGGAGAGGTAGGCGCGGGGGTCGGTGCTGTGGGCGTTGGTGGCGGAGTGGGTGTGGGTGCCTGAGATGAGGATGTGAGTGGAGGGGATGCCGGTTTCGGTCTCGATGAGCTTGCGGGCTTCGAGGGAGAGGCTGCGGTGGACGCCGAGGAGGTCGCAGACGATGAGGGCGAGTTTGGTGGTGCCGTCGTCGAGGACGAGGCAGCGGGCGTGGAGTTCGTCGTGGACGTGGGTGGAGGGGAAGGGGAGGAAGCCGCCGACGATGGGGCTGCCGAGTTCGGGGGTGATGTTGGCGGTGGCGGCGCCGGCGAGGAG
>JAIYDW010000166.1 GCA_027487315.1 Verrucomicrobiaceae bacterium
CACCGTGTAGTGTCCTCGGTCACGAAAATAGAAACTCAGATCAAAAAGTCGATCCAAAGGGATTGTCTGGTCGGAAAGTGATGGATCGGTAAAATCTCCTTCCAACATGCCGTAAAATTCGAAGGTCGTCGGTTCAGAAAGATATCGGTGAATAAACTGAACCAAACGTTCGTGATTCGGCTGTGCCGCGATCTGTGAGGTATCGCCTTCTGGTTGCCATTCTTCCTCTGGCCAACACCCATTCTGGTATGACGCATTTCGAAAGCCACATCCACAGTGGGTATCTGATCCAACGTAGTATATATGCGGATTCTTGAAATGTGCTTTCACAGGCAAGTCTCGATCAGAAATGGGCTCAGTATGAATATCACCAGTCGTCTCATCCCAACCTACCAGCGGCAATGGTTTTGGAGAAGCAATGTAGAGCACGAAGCACATATTGTGTTAGCGAACAGTATAGTCAGTCCACCACGATATCAATACCACACGATCTCGTCACCACAGCCTACTCACGGCAAGACCTACCAATCAAGGCATAGCAACCTCCCGGAGGCCTGAAGGTTCTCTTGTCATTCCTGATATTTCCAGATCACGAATAACCCAATATCCCCCCCAAAGCAGCATCGCCCCCTCCTCTCCCCAAAAGAGCCCCTCCATCGCCCCATCCACGCACCCACCACCCCTCTCCCACCCCCCAACCCCGCTGACTAGAGATTCCACCCTAGGGATGGTTTTCCATACTTTGTTATTGTTTTTATTGTGAATATGTTTATTTTATATCGTGCGCTTCCTTCAACCATCTGCGTTTTCCCGCTTCACCGCGCTCTTTCCCCTGAGGTGGTCCCTCTTCGTCGCACTCGGATTCGCCACCCTCTCGCCCGCTCACAACCTCGACCAAGTGAACACCCACTTGCGTTTCGACCTCCAAACCATCAACCAATTCGAGTTCCGCTCTCTCATCAACGAGCCCCTAATCCAGGCTGGTGACGAACTCGGCATCGTCTTCAAAAGCACCCCCGGCCCCGGCACCAACATCGGCGCGGGCGGCTACTTCACCTTCTACATCCCCGAAAGCACCCAAGTCACCGGTGCCGAATACGGTGACATCACCTCCAGTGGCAATTTTGTCCCGCTCCCTCTCAAACCCCCTGCCAACATGCCCCTCGGCACCGGCCCCGTCGGCTCCGCCAGTACCTCAGCCCTCGCCAGCTTCCGCCTCGGCCCCAACATCATCGGCCAGTCCGCCCTGACCGCCGACGCCTCCGGCAAACACAATGGCACCCTCGCAGGCATCTACGGCGACGTCGGCATCTTCTACTCCACCGACCCCGACACCGCCTGGCGCACCTTCGAAACCTCCGGCGGCTTCGACGGCAACCCCGCCACCAACGACAACACCCTCACCACCAACAGCGGCGACCCCATCATTCCCAGCAATCTCTGGGACGCCGCCCAACTCATGGCCTTCGGAATGAAAAATCCCGCCGCCCCTTTCATCGACCCCGATGGTCGAGGAAACGCCCCCTGGGGCCTCGCCAGCCCCGTCGCCGGCCCCCAAAGCGGCTACGCTTGGTCCTTCGATCTCGGCGAGTGGCGCTCCAAAGCCAACGACCCCAAGCGCATGCAGAAATCCATCAAAAAGGGCCCTTGGAAACGCATTCGTTACCCAGGCAGCACCGTCGCCAACGACCAACCCGGCCTCAACTCCAACACCACCGGCCTCGCCATCCAAAACGCCGACACCCTCGGCGTCGAACTCAGCCCGGACACTCCCCTGCCCCCCACCCTCGATTGGACGGACAAGTCCAGCCCCAAAGCCATCCGCATGGCCTTCGGCGAACTCCAACTCGGCAACTCCGAACACGGCCGCGTCCGCCTCAAAGTCCTCCCCGACGCCCCTGGTGCCCCTCTCGACCCCAATCGCATCATCAACCTCCACTCCGACGTCTCCGGCGGCGACGCCGGCGGCACCAGCAACGGCAAAGACCACACCTGGCGTTACGTCACCTCCTCCCCCCTCTCCGCTCAAACCGCCGCCCACTTCCAAAAGACCTTCGCCAAAACCATCGTCAGCGTCGGCGAAAGCTCCTACTTCGATCTCGTCATCGTCAACTCCAGCGCCGAAGAAATGCGCAACGTCGTCGTCCGTGACCCCCTCCCCTCCGGCATCAGCTACATCGAAGCCAACGAAACCCCCACCTCCACCAGCCCCCTCACCTGGAACCTCGGCACCGTCCCCGCCCAAGGCTTCCGCCGCATCCGCGTCGAATACCTCGCCACCACCCGCGGCACTCGCTTCAATACCGCCCAAATGACCTGGCACGGCGGCACCAAAACCGCCACCGATAGCGTCGACGTCACCACCTCCGGCATCATCACCCCCCCTTCCGACATGTCCGTCGGCAACCTCCTCTTTCTCGATGGCAACGGCAACGGCAAAGCCGACACCGGCGAAGGCCTCCTCAACATCGAACTCGCTCTCTACGAAGGCGATGATCAACCCGGCATCAACCCTCCTCGCGAAACCGTTGTCACCGGCCCCAACGGACAATACCTCTTCACCGGCCTCGAACCCAACGAATACAAAATCCACATTCCCGCCCGCTACTTCCAGCCCGGCCAGCCCCTCACCGGCACCTTCAGCATCACCGGCGTCCGCTTCGGCGACGATGATCAGGGCGAAGACGGCGAAGACTCCCTCCAACCCTGGATCACCGGCATCACCTCCCGTGAATTCCTCCTCAGCGAAGGCACCGCCCCCTCCGAATACACCTACGAATCCGGTTTCCAATCCGCCTCCGACGACCCCAACGACTCCAACGTCGACCTCACCATCGACCTCGGCCTCTACATCGCTGTCGGCATCGGCAACCACGTCTTCATCGACGCCAACCGCAATAGCAAAGCCGATCCCGGCGAAGGCTTCGACGGCGTCACCCTCGAACTCTACCCCGACGGCACCGCCCCCGGCACCCACGCCCCCTTCGCCACCACCACCACCTCAAACGGCGGCATCTACTCCTTCGTCGGTCTCCCCCCCGGCGCCTACCGCGTGCACATCAGCAAAGAAATGTTCACCGCCAATACCCCCCTCCATGGCATGATCTCCATCCCCACCTCCATCGCTGGTGACGACGATGTCGGCTCAGATGGCAATGCCCTCGGCGACCTCTCCCAAACCGGCGTCACCTCTAACCTCGTCAGCATCGGCATCGGCACCGCCCCCACCTCCGATACCGGAGAAACCGGCCTCGGCTCCGCCTCCGATGACCTCATCGACTCCGCCATCGACCTCACCGTCGACTTCGGCTTCCAACGCCGCCTCCAAGTCGGCAACCTCGTCTTCTCAGACGACAACCTCAATGGCCGTTACGACACCGGTGAAGGCCTCCCCGGCGTTCAGGTCTCCCTCTTCAAAGCCAGCCAGGACCCCCTCTCCGAACTGCCCGAGGCCTCCACCACCACCGACTCCGAAGGCCGCTACCTCTTCGACTTCCTCTACGCCGACTCCTACTTCGTCTTCATCCCCCCGGAAGAGTTCGCTCCCGGCAATCGCCTCGCCAATAGCCTCTCCATCCCCGGCAACGCCCGCAACCAGGACGACAACCTCTCCGAGGACGGCATCGACTCCGCCCTCCCCTTCGCCACCGGCATCCGCTCCACCACCTTCACCCTCGCCATGAACACCGCGCCCACCGGCGCCCAATACGAAACCGGCGCCTTCTCCGACAGCGACGACGCCGATGACGCCAATGGCAACCTCACCATCGACTTCGGCTTCCAAATCCAAGACCCCCTCCAAGTCGGCGTCGGCAATCTCGTCTTCATCGATCAAAACGCGAACGGCATGGCCGATGACAACGAAGGTGTCCCCGGCGTCCAACTCCAGATCTTCCCCTCCACTGCCAACCCCCTCTCCGATCCTCCTCTCGCCACCACCATCACCGATGATCTCGGCACCTACTTCTTTAGCCAACTCGAGGAAGGCAGCTACCTCATCCTCATCCCCCCCTCCGAATTCCAACCCGGCAAACCCCTCGCCACCCTCATCTCCCTCCCCGGCGCAGGCCTGGACTTCGGCAATGACGATGACCTGGACGAAAACGGCATCGACGCCACCTCCCCCGCCCTCACCGGCATCCGCTCCTACGCCTTCTTCCTCTCCCCCGACAGCGAACCCACCGGTATCTCTGGAGAACAGGGCGTCTATGCCGACCTCGACAATGCCGACGACGACAACGCCGACCTCACCATCGACTTCGGCTTCACCCAACCCGTCGCCCTCGGTAACCTCGTCTTCTTCGACCTCAATAACAATGGCCGCGCCGACCCTGCCGAAGGCGTCCCCAATGTCCCCCTACGCCTCTTCCCCCTCGGCGCCGACCCGCTCTCCGACACCCCCCTCGCCACCACCACCACCGACTCCCAGGGCCGCTACCTCTTCGCCGACCTCGCCCCCGGCCAATACTTCGTTCACATCCCCCCCGCCGCCTTCGAATCCGGCGCCCCGCTCAATAATCGCATCTCCCTCCCCGGCCACACCTCCGGCGATGACGATTCCGGTGAGGATGGCCTCGACAACGCTTCCCATGAGCTGTGGGGCCTCAACTCCCAAACCCTCTCCCTCTCCCCTGGCCTCGCCCCCGCTGGCCCCGCCGAATCAGGCTTCGACGCCACCTCCGACGACGCCGATGATACCTCCACCGACCTCACCCTCGATCTCGGCTTCACCCTCCCCGCCACCCTCGGAACCCTCGTCTTCAGCGACCTCAACGCCGACGGCCTGCACCAGCCCAATGGCAACGATGACCTCTCCAACACCCCGGATGACGAAATACCCCTCTCAGGTGTCCTCATCGAGTTCTGGTCCACCGGCGATGACGGCCTCATCGACACCCCGGATGACCAGCTCATCAACTCGATCGAAACAGGCACCAATGGAACCGCCCAACTCTCCGGCTTAGCCTCTGGAACCTTCTTCCTCCGCATCCCCGCCTCCGCATTCGAAACCGGCTCCCCGCTCGCAGACCTCTCGGTCGCATCCCTCATCACCAATCCGGCAGACGATCAAACGCCCGGTGACAACAACGGCTCCCAACCCAACGGCAAAGCCACCACCACCAACTCCCCCATCATCACGCTCTCCCCGGGCGAAATCGATACCACCATCGGCTTCAGCTTCATCAATAGCGCGTTCCCGCTGACTTGGTCCGCCTGGCAATCTCGCAACACCGCCCTCCCCGACACCACCCCCACCGGCGACCCCGATGGCGACTCCCTCCCCAACCTCCTCGAGTTCGCCTTCGGCCTCGACTCCCAAACCGGCATCGCCTCCCGTCCCCCCCTCCGCATCGAAGTCGACCCCGCCACCCAGCGCATCGACCTCTGCCTCGACCGCGTCTCCTCCCTCTCAGGCCTGACTCTCACCCTCGAACTCCTCCCCAACCTCGCCAATAGCCCCGCTGGCTGGTCCGACAACACCACCCTCGCCCCCATCGTCACCCCCCGCCCCGACGACACCGAAGAACTCCGCTTCCAAAACATCGCCTCTCACCCAGCCTTCGCCGCCTCACCCTCCCAAGGCTTCGCACGCCTCCGCCTCGCCCTCGACGCCGACCTCAACGGCACCCCTGAAGCCACCCTCCGCACCCACACCCTCGGCTGGACCCGCCTCACCCTCGGCACCCACCTCCAAACCATCGCCCACTCCTTCACCTCCCCCACCCGGTTCACCGCCACCCTCGAATCCATCTCCGGCACCGCCCTCAACCTCCCCTCCGCCCTCAACGGCGCCTCCCCCACCTCCCTCCTCACCCCCGGCGCCCAGCACTACCTCGAAGTCCTCTCCGGCACCCACGCCGGCCACCGCCTCGAACTCAACGAAACCGCCTCCACCACCGCCTTCGTCCTCGACACCACCAGCACCCGTCACACCCTCCCCGGTAATCCCCCCACCACCCTCATCGGCGCACGCCTCGCCCTCCGCCAGCACCTCACCCTCGCCGACCTCGCCGACCGCACCCGGTTCACCGCCACCAACAACCCCGCCACCGC
>JAIYDW010000213.1 GCA_027487315.1 Verrucomicrobiaceae bacterium
CACCGACCACATCAAAATCTACAAACCCGGCCGCCAGGGCAGTGACGTCGAAATCCTCGGCCCCGCCGAAGTCTGCGCCAAATGGGGCATCGAACGCCCCACCCAAGTCATCGACATCCTCGCTCTCATGGGAGACGCCGTCGACAACATCCCCGGCATCCCCGGCATCGGCGAAAAAACCGCCGCCAAACTCATCCAGGAATTCGGCTCCGTCGAAAACCTCCTCGCCTCTACCGAGAAACTGAAGGGCAAACAAAAGGAAAAAGTCATCGAGCACGCCCAAAAGGCCCTCCTTTCCAAAGAACTCGCCACCATATTTCAAGACCTCCCCTTCCCTGTCGAACCCGACAGCCTCAACCTCCAACCTCGCGACGACGACGCCGTCAAAGCCCTCTTCACCGAGTTCGAATTCAACTCCCTCGGCCGCCGCCTCTTTGGCGACTCCTTCAAAGCCGGCCGCTCCCGCCAAATGGCCGCCTCGTCCACCTCCCCCGTGGAGCAAGCCGCTGGCTTGCCTCCCTCAGACCTCTTCGGCGAAAACGACCCCGCCACCCACTCCGCCCACAAACTCCACACCATCGCCGACACCAAGCACCACTACGACCTCATCCTCACCCCGGAAGACCGCGCCACCCTCATCCACCGCCTCCAACACCAGGGCAGCTTCTGCTTCGACCTCGAAACCACCTCCCTCGATCCCCGCGACACCCGCATCGTCGGCATCGCCTTCTCCACGGAAAAACACACCGGCCAGTTCGTCCTCTTCCCCCGCTCCCCGAAGGACGCCGCCACCGTCCTCGAAGAATTCCGCCCCCTCCTCACCAACCCCGACATCGAAAAAGTCGGTCACAATCTCAAGTTCGACCTCTCCGTGCTCCTCGCCCACGGCCTCGAAGTCACCGGCCCCTTCTTCGACACCATGCTCGCTCACGCGCTCATCGAGCCCGAGCAACGCCATGGCATGGACTACCTCGCCGAAACCTACCTCGCCTACACCCCCGTCCCCATCTCCAACCTCATCGGCGGCCAGGACGACCTCTTCGGCCAGCACACCATGGCCGACGTCGCCGAGCAAGCCCCCGAAAAATTGAAGGACTACGCCGCCGAAGACGCCGACGTCACCTGGCAGCTCGCCGAGCTCTTCCGCCACCTCCTCCCCAAGCGCGGCCAGGATCGCATCTTCACTGAGATCGAATCCCCTCTCCTCCCCGTCCTCACCCGCATGGAAAACATCGGCGTCGCCATCGACGTACCCGTCCTCCAGGACTTCGGCCTCCAACTCGAAAAACAAGCCGCCGAACTCCAGCGCCGCATCACCGACCTCGCTGGCGCCCCGTTCAACCTTAACTCCCCCAAACAACTCGGTGAGATCCTCTTCGAAAAACTGAAGCTCCTCGACAAGCCCAAAAAAACCGCCACCGGCCAATACCAAACCAACGAGCAAGTCCTCCAGTCCCTACTCGGCGCCCACCCCATCATCGACGACATCCTCACCTACCGCGAGGTCACCAAACTCAAGAACACCTATGTCGATGCCCTCCCCAAGGACGTCTCACCCGTCACCGGTCGCATCCACACCCACCTCCATCAACTCCTCACCGCCACCGGTCGCCTCGCCTCCAGCGATCCCAACCTCCAAAACATCCCCATCCGCTCCGCCAACGGACGAGAGATTCGCAAAGCCTTCATCTCCGGCCGTCCCGGCTGGCTCCTCCTCAGCGCCGACTACTCCCAGATCGAACTCCGCATCATGGCCTCCATCAGCGGCGACGAAGCCATGATCGACGCCTTCCAAAACGGCCACGACATCCACCAGGCCACTGCCGCCCGCGTCTACAGCGTCCCCCTCGCCGACGTCACCTCCGACATGCGCCGCACCGCCAAAATGGTCAACTTCGGCATCATCTACGGCATCTCCGCCTTCGGCCTCGCCCAGCGCCTCGGAATCCCCCGTCAGGAAGCCGGTCAAATCATCGACGCCTACTTCCAGCAGTTCCCCGGCATCCAGCGCTACATCGACGACATCATCGCCACGGCCAAAAAACAAGGCTACGTCGAAACCCTCTCCGGCCGCCGCCGCTACATCCGCGACATCACCTCCGCCAACGCCACCGTCCGCGGCGGCGCCGAGCGCATCGCCATGAACACCCCCATCCAGGGCACCGCCGCCGACATGATCAAACTCGCCATGATCCGAGTCGATCACGAAATCCGCGAAGCCGGCCTCCGCACCCGCATGCTCCTCCAGGTCCACGACGAACTCCTCTTCGAAGTCCCCGAAGACGAAGTCCACGCCGCCAAACTCCTCATCACCGACTCCATGCGCCACGCCCTCCCCCTCCGCGTCCCCATCGAAGTCCAAGCCGGCACCGGCCAAACCTGGCTCGAAGCCCACTGATCAGTTGCCCCAGCAACCCACTATACAGATACGTCAGATACAATTATCCAAACGAATGACACCCGATTGTATCGTCTACAGACTAAAGTGATGCCAAGTATCGTCCGATGCTCGATAACTCCAGCTGTCATAGACACTAACCCTGCTGTCGATTCGATAACTCACTTCGGTGCCATCAGTATGCACATTGAGAGTCCGTGGAATCGGCGGAACCCCCGGAATTCCCGACAAATCATCCGGTAGCTCAGAATGAGTGCGTAGATATGCCTCAATAGCAGGCCTAGCCCGACGAGGAAATTCCATGGCAACGCCAATGTCGTATCGATTCATACCCCATCCAACAATCCAACTCATCGCGACGGTAGAAAAGTAAACTGCTACACCCTTGCCGAACGAGGTTCTCAAAAAGGCGACAGTCGGCAACAAGAGCAACAACGCGGCGGGAATGGCCAGCAGATGAAAAAAAAGGTCTCCCCTAAAGTACCAAGCTCCAATAGCCGCAAACAAGCAACACACCGACAACCTACCCAGTGATAGAGATTCAATTGGCCGTTGTTGGGCTTCTTGGGGGACTCTCATAACAACCGACACTTTTACTTCGGCGAATACTACAATCAGCCACCTTGTTTCTCTACTGTTGGATACACAGGCTTTTCGCTGCAAAAGCCTCCCAAACACAAAGGCATGGTTTAAACAATTCCATGAGTCAACTTTCGCCTGCACTGAACGCACACGTCAAGATCAAAACTGTACCAACGAATCCAGGCGAGCCTAATCTGGCCATCCTGTCTGAAAACGCCCTTTCGATGAGTGCCTCGGATGACAAGAACCAACATAACGTCACCCTATATGCCCTGTTCAACGTGACTTCTGAGGCAGTTCGAATCGCCCAGCAACCACCCCGGGCACCGTGATATCCTCATCCAAATGCACCCATCGAAGGGCATACCCATTCACGCCGTTGCCTGCATAATTGTCCGGACGCGTCTTGTTCACCCACCTCATTTGTAAACATCCTTTCGGTGCGCAACGCGAATAACAAGAACCAACAGAACGTCATTCTCGATTTCATACACGACTCGATAGTCACCGACTCGAATCCGGTAGGTTCGCTCTGCCCCTGCCAACTTCTTGACTCCATGCGGCCTTGGATCATTTGAGAGGCAACTGATCTCTTCGAGAATCGACCCAATCCTGGATCTCTCCAACCTCCTCAAATCCTTCTCCGCTGATCGCGTGAACTCAATGCGATAGAAGTCCATCTGCAATGAGACGTTGCTTGACCTGATCCAGCGTGAACCGCTCCTCATCGCGCCTCTCCGCAACAGCGGCCAAGTCCGACACGTCCTCCATCAACTCATCAAAATCATCAACGGGTAGGACGACAGCCACCCGCTTCCCTTCCTGATCCGTGAGAAATTGCGTTGTCATGTCGGACAAATACCACCGGGACCGAAGTCGCGCAATACATTTGCCTCTCAGCAACAGTCAGTAACTCTCAATAGGAAACCCCTTTCAAAACGATCCCCACATCGCCTCCGTCCACTCACCCTCACTCCCCAAACGCACTCACCACCGGCTTCCCATCAAACCCCTCCGGCACCGGCACCCCCAGCAACCAAAGCGCCGTCGCCGCCGTGTCATAAGTCGTCACCGGCGCCGCAATCACGTGTCCCGCCTTCACACCCTTCCCCCAAGCAATCCAAGGAATCAGCATGTCATCAGGAATGTTGTCCCCATGCGTCTTGTCATGCCCCCCATGATCCGCACTGATGATCACCACACTGTCCTCCGCCATCGGCGACCCCTTCAAAGCCCGCATGAACTGCCCCAAGGCCTGATCCGTCACCTTGAACGCCTCCTTTTGCTCAGGCGATCCCCAACCACTCTTGTGACCCGCGCTGTCCGGGTCGGAGAAATGCAAAAACATCAACCGTGGCGTATTCCCCGCCAACCAGTCAACCGCCTGCTTCACCACCATCTGCGAAGTCTTCTTGTCCTTCTCCAACTCAGCCGACCCCGCCACCGGCGCGCGCGTCTGCGGACCGCCAAAGTCAAACACGTCCACGCTACCATCCAGCCACAAATGTCGAAACTTCATCTTCCCCACAAACATCGACGTTACCGCTGACGGCTCCGCAGCCTTCACCAACGAAAACACCGTCGGCACCTTCACAAACCCCTTCAGCGGCGAAAAGTCATTCCACAAAACCTGGTGTTTGTCCGGCCCCACCCCCGTCAGCATCGAAGTGTGCGAAGGCAGCGTCTTCGAAGGAAAAATCGTGCTCGCCTCCCAAGTCACCGCCCCCTCCGCCGCCAACTGCTTCAACACCGGCATCTCAGACTCCGCAATCACCGCCGGCTTCGCCCCATCAATGCTAATGATGAAAACATGCTTGGCCAGCACCTCCGCAAACACGGAGGGATCCCAAATAAGGCAAAACAGCCAAAACAAGCGCAAACACTTCATCGCCCCAGCATACCCCGCCCCGCTCAGTTGTCACATCATCTCAGCGAACGCCCCAGGAACCACCCCCTCACGCACCGCCCGAAACGCCGATTCCCAACTCGGCACCCTCGTTACCTGAATCCCCTCAAACACGGAGTCCCAATCCATCCCATCAACCCGAACATCCACCGCCAAAATCACCCCTCCAACCGGCACCTCGCCCGCCAAATCCTTCACCGCACCCGCAATCTCCGCCGCCATCGCCGCCCCACCCTCAGCGTCAATCCCCCCATCAATTCGCAACTTACCCCTCATCATCCGCTTCCCACCCGCACCCAAAAGCAGCGCCCCATAACGCCCGCCCCCACCCTCCCCAATCGTCACCACACTCACCCAAATCCATCCCGCCAGTTCGGCCCGCTCCCGTGTCAGCGCCGCCAATTCCCAAAGCTCCAACGTCCGCTGATGCTCTAACAGCGACATCAACTTCGGATCTGCCTCAAGCGCAGCCAAAACATCCCCTTCCTGAATCGACGCCGGCAGGCATTTCAATGTCGTCTTCTCCCGATCCAATAACGTCTCCTGCAGGAAAAACACCGTCTCCTCATCCGCAATCGCCCCCGCCTCCAATCTTCCCCAAGCCGCCCGCAAAAACCCCGCCCACTCGTTCCACACCGCCCAATCGCGCAGCACCGGCATCTTCTTCACACTCGCACGCGTGGCCCGAGCATACGCCACCACCATCTCAGCCCTCCCCGGCCACACCGCCAGTATCCGCCCAGCACTCCCCAGGCAGTGGTGCTTCAATGCCAATCTAACCCCCGCCTCCAACAATTCCGTCTGCTTCTTCACCACATGATGCAGCGCCTTCTTCGCCACCCACGCCAGCGCGGCCATCGGATACCGCATCGCCACCCCAGCCGCCCTCAAAACCTCCCAGTCCCCCGCTCCCTGCGCCTCCGCCATCAACCCTTCCGCCGACTCATCTTCAGCATCCCCAAACAAACGCGCCGTCTCCTGACCGCGCTCACTCTCAATCGGCTCCCCCGGAAAAAACATCTCCTCCATCTTCACCGGAAACCGCTCAATCGTCCGCAATCCCCCTTCCACCACCCGCCAGGCCGCCACCTGTCCTCGCTTAGCTAAACCCTCCGGCATCCGCTCAGGCATCAATGCCAAAGCCAAAGCCTCCAACCGAACACTCTCCTCAGGCTCCCCTTCCCGGCGAGCCAACACCGCCGCATTCAGCAACGTCAATGCCTCCCCTGAACTCCTCGGCGCACCCGCCACTCGCGCATCCCGCCGCAGTTGCCAAGCCGTCACCAGCCAACTCGACGACTCCTTCTTCAATTCAATCGCATCAGCCACCCACCACCGAAACACCCCACCCGATACGGGCAGCCACTTCTCCGCCCTCACCCCCGCAAAACTCACTGACCTTCCCACCTTCCAGGTCCCGCCCTCTTGTCCATGGATCAAATCCCACACCTCATCCATCCCTCCGTCCCCCAGCCACACGCCCACCAACCAACTCACCCAAGCCACCGAGTTCGGCACCCCTTCCGGTCTCACCGAACGCACCGCCTCACGCACTAAACTCCCCAGCGGCCCTGTCGCAAACCGACTCGGCAAAGCAGACACCAACGCCAGCGCCCCCCACCGCACCTGCACATCCCCCGCCTTCAAAGCACGCCCCATCAAATCCACGATCCCCTCCAACCGTCCCCCAAATCGATCCCCCTCCCGCAACTGTCGCCAAAGCCCAAAATCCGGCCTCTTGCCATGCTCCGCATCCCACGCCCGCCAAAAATCCCTCACCGCATTCGGCCCCTCAACCAGTGCCTTCCTCGCCCCCGCACACGCACGCACCACACTCCCAAGAGACGATGCCGGGGGCATCCTCACCTCCCTCTCTGTTCCCCGTCCCCGCATGTCCCCACCCCGTCCGCGCCGCGGCGGTTGGGTTCTCCGATTCCTTTGCCTCTCATTTCCCTGGTTCACCGCCACACCCAATCCAGCACGCTCGGCTTTGCAATCCGAAAAACCTCCTGCCAATCCAGCCAACTTCGGCCCTAACAAATCCTTTCCCATTCCGTTTCAATCTGGCAGATTAATAGCATGCCAGACCAGCGCGACTCCAGCGAAGCCCATCAACTGGTCCAGCGTGCGCTCCAAGAACATGAAAGCGCGCTCATCGGTTACACCACCGGCATCCTCAATGGGGATGCCGAGAGAGCCCGTGACGTCGTCCAGGACGCCTTCCTCAAACTCTGGGTCGCTGACCACGCCAAGGTCCGCGAAAACCTCAAAGCCTGGCTTTACACCGTCTGTCGCAATCGCGCCCTCGACGTCCTCCGCAAAGACCACCGCCTCGACTTCGGCAACGATACCGCCCTCTCACTCCTTCCCTCCCAGCACGAGGAACCCGGCCATCAAGCCGATGTCCAGGACCTCTCCGACCGCGTCTGGGAACTCGTCGAATCCCTCACTCCCAACCAGCAGGAAGTCCTCAAACTCAAGTTCCAGCACGACTGCTCCTACCAGCAAATCGCTGAAATCACCGGCCTCACTGTCGGCAACGTCGGCTTCATTCTTCACACCTCGTTGAAAAAACTTCGCCTCCAACTGGAACGCCAGCTCGCACGAACCCCTCCCCACGCCCATCTTTCATGAACCCTTCAGATTCAGACAACCCCCTCATCACGCGCTACGCCCTCAGCGACCTTTCTCCCGACGAACACCCCGTCGTCCAAGATTGGATTGAATCACATCCCCAGCTTCGCAACGAGGTCGCCGAAATCCAGCATCTCGCCGAGACTCTGCGCACCACCTCTCCGCTGCACGACCTCCACCTGACCTCCAGCCAACGCCGCCGCGTCTTGCAACCGTCCGTTCAAAAACCCGTATCAAGCCCCCCCCGCCTCAAGCAATCTCATCACGCAAAGAGTCACTCCTTCATGGGTTCGATCCTCCGCATCGCCGCCCTCCTAACCCTCAGTTTCGCCGCCTACTGGCTCGGCACCCAGTCCCAAGACGAGCAACAGCCCACAACGGTTTCCACCACCCCGCCTCCAAACGAAACCACTCCACTGAAGGCCCCTGTCGAACACCGCATCCCCGCCGATCTCCCCCCGGCTCCCATCGCTGTGGATCAGTCGAAGGTCATCGTCGCCACCCTCCCCGAACAACCCTCACCCGTCGCCGCCCCTCACCCAACGCTCGCCGCAGCCCCCGTCGCCCCACTCGAAGAACCCCCAAAAAACACCTTCGCCCAATTCCCCTCCTTTGGCCTCGCCACCGCCAAAGCAAACTCGCCTTTCATCAACGCCAGCAAAACGCCTGGCGATAGCATGGTCGTCTACCCGCGCCGCCTCCGCCAACCCATCGCCCAAGCCACCACCCAACTCGAAGCCAAACCACTCGACCCTTCAGCTTCCGGCACGACCCCAAAGGAATCCCCCTCCCGCAAAAAGCCCGAACTCTACATCCACTCCTGGCGCACCGAAGTCGCGGCCTGTCCCTGGGACTCAAACCTTCGCCTTCTCCGCGTGAATATCCAATTGCCCGCCGATCAAGAAGCAGTCCAAATCGGCGACTCAGACTATCCTCTCGAAATCGCCTTCGACCCCAACAACGTCCGCCAGTTCCGTCGTCTTGGCACCCGCCACATCCCTTCCAAAGAACTCCGCAGCGCTGGCACCCAGGTCGTCTGGTACGAGTTCCAACCCAACGGCTCACCCGCAAACAGCCACGAAACCGGCAAACACATCGCCACCGTTCGTCTTCCCTCCGCTCGATTCACCACGCAAACCGTCGGCCCCTTTGACGGCAGCAGTCTCCAAGTGCTTGATCGCGGACAGGACTGGCGCAAGGCCCGTGAAGACTTCCGCTTCGAAACCGCCATGCTCGGTCTCGGCATCCTCCTCGATGGCGGCCTTCCCGGCAGCAAACTCAATCACCAACTCCTCCTCGAGGTCGCCGAAACCACCCCAAGCAAGGACCCGGAAGACAGCCGCGCACGCCTCGTCCAAGCCCTTCGCCAACTCGCCACCTGGACGGGCCGCTAAGCTCCGATCACGGCCAAGACGGCTCACGCCGCATCAATTCGCTCCCTCCCGGCAACCAATGTTCCGGAACTGGGTTTACTCGACTCCCCATGTCCTCTCTTCGCTCCCTTTGCACTCTCATCTGCCTCACTCAATTCGCAGCCTCTCAAGCCCAAGACGCAGCCCCCACTCCGCCCCCACCGTCTGACAACCCCTTAGGCCTCTCTCCCGACGACGCTTCCGCACTCCTCGGTCAACTCCAAAAGCTCGACGAAGACTTCTCCCAATCCGAAGAAACCCTCCTCGCCAGTGCCCTGACTCGAATCCGCGCCGCCACCGCAAGTGAGTCCACCTCCGCTGAACTCTACCTCACCGCGCTCAAAATCGTCAACGCAGACCGCGCAGGCACCACACCCGCCGTCGAACCCGAAGGCTGGCGTGAAGAGCAAATCGAATGGATGAAAGAGTCCGGCGCTCCCAAAGCCATCCGCATCCAACTCGCCTGGCTCGGCCTCCTCATCGAAGCCGCCCAAAAAGACGAGTCCGAACGCCCCGCGCTTCTCAAGAAAGCCCGCCTCATCACCAAAGAAGCCGCCACTGTCGCCCAGGAACTGGCACTTCTCCCCGCAGCTGGCGGAGGCGGCGAACGGCGTGGTGGACCCGGCAAAGAGCGCGGCCCGGGTGGCAAACGCGATGCCGGTCAGTTCCTCACCCAGTCCGTCATGGGCTCCGTCTTTTCCGAAGCCTACAATCTCCAAAATCACATCAAACCCCCGCAGGATTGGTCCCTTGCCCCTCTCAACCTGGATGCTGTCTACGACCGCATGCTGCTCACTGACGCACGTGCCAACAACCCCTCCGAACTCGCTGCCTTGTGGGACGAACGCATCCAGATGGAAGCCGCCATCCACCGCGCAGCCATGTCCGAAGATGCCTTCAAAAAATGGGGCGAAGACGCCGGAAGTGACCTCATGTGGCGCAAACAACTCGACCTCCTCCGCAGCAAGGTCGGTGGCCGCTCCGCAGGCCTCGAACTCATCCGCCTCTTCAAAGAAAACCCCACCCACCCCAATCTCGCCGCCTGGAAAAAAGACATCGACGATGTCATCTCCAGCATCACCGGTCAGAACAACGCCCCGTCACTCTGACTTTTCGCCGTTCCCCAGCAAGTTGCCTTGCACCAGATTCCCCCTGCTCTTGCGCTGCAAAAGAGACACCGCCGCTCCTTTGTCCACCCCCTCCCGGTCGTCCCGAATCAAGTTACCCGTGACCACGCTCTCACTCACCTCCTCCAGCAATAGCCCGATCCCATCGGAATCCAGAACGCTGTTCTGAGACACCTGCATCCGCTTGCACCGAATCAAATCCAAAGCCGCGCGCTTCTTCCAAACGCCTCCGATCATATTGCCCGTCACCACGCTGTCCTCACAGTCCACAAAGACCAACCCATTGCACTCCGCATTGTCAAATCCGTTCACCAAATAGCGCGGATTGCGGTCAAAATTGTTGCTGCTCACGACCACATGCGAACTGCGCTCCACCAGCACATCATGCTGAAACCCTTCCCAAAACGTGTTGCCAGTGATCACCACGCCCCGCGCATCCTTCACCTCCACGTTCACCTGCACGTCACTGAAGACATTGCCCGTGATCGTAATATTTCCCTCTCTCGTACTCGCCCGCCCCCCTCTTCGTTCCACCGAAGGATCCGCCCCCGCTCCGAGGATGCGAATGTTCGCTGAGTCCGGGGCCTTGTTCGTGTGCTGAATCGTGCAGCCCGTGATCGCCACTTCCCCGATCGATCCCTCACTCGAATCCAACAATACGTTCGCTGTCGCTGGCCCGTCCGCCACGTGATTCCCTTCAATGTCGCAGGTCCCAATGTGAACGTTCCGCACATTGCCCCCGCGTGACACCACGCCTCCACCTCCATTGTAGCTGATGTGACTGCCCACGATGTTGGACTGATGCAGATTCACATTGTCATAGAAAACTCCAATCCCCCGATTCTGATACAGATGACAATCACTGATCAGCACATTCCGATTTCGCTCCGCCAAATGCACCGCATGCCGGCACAACCGCACCACGACCCGACTCAGTGTGAACTGCATCGTCTTGGTCACTTTCACCCCATCCGCTTCCGCATGCCCGCCAACAATCTCAACGCCTGACACCATCGGCGTTCGCTCTCTCTCCCACACACCCGCCTTGAAAGTCGTCGGTGCAGCAGAACCTTCATGCGTCCCAATAAAATGCAAAGCCGGCCCTGCCCCCTCCATCACCAACCGCGCCGTCCCATCGCCCGTCACCGCCACAAATCCCGTCTCAGCCAGCTTCACCTCCACCGTTCGACTCAATCGATACGTTCCCCTCGGCAAATGCACGCTACCCTTCTCCTTCAGTTCCGCCTCGATCACACCCGCCGCATCCTCCTTGCCTTGCCCTAAAGCCACCCAATCCACCTCCCCTCCCACCAGAACCGATAAACACCCGCACCAAACCACCAGAGTCGCCTTCGTAAACATGCAACCACTACGACAGCCCCTCAGCGTTCTTTCCTTCCACCTTTTCGAAAAATCCCACTGTTTCCAGCGTTCAACAGCCACACTATCACTCCGATCCCAACCATCATGCGCTTCATCCCCTTCCTCCTCCTTCTCCTCCTCGCCTCATCTCCCCTCCAAGCCGCTCTCGAAGGCTCCCGCCCCAACATCATCCTCATCATCACCGATGACCAGGGCTTCCCTCCCCTCGGCCGCCACGGTCACCCTTGGCTGAAAACCCCCAACCTCGATGCCCTCCATGATGCCAGCACCCGCTTCACCCATTTCATGGTCGCCCCCACCTGCTCCCCTACTCGCTCCGCCCTCATGACCGGACGCCATCCCGAAAAAAACGGCATCACCCACACCATCCTCGAGCGCGAGCGCATGACCCTCGACGCCACCATCCTCCCCCAGTCCCTCAAAAAAGCCGGCTACACCTCCGGCATCTTCGGCAAATGGCACCTCGGTGACGAACACGAATATCAACCCGACCAGCGCGGCTTCGATGAAACCTTCATGCATGGTGCCGGCGGCATCGGCCAAAGATACGACTGCTCCTGCGCCGACGCCCCAGACAACAAATACAACGACCCGGTCATCCGCCACAATGGCACCTTCGTCCAAACCAAAGGCTTCTGTACCGATGTCTTCTTCACCGCCGCCCTCGGCTGGATCAAAACCAAAGCCGACAAAAAAGAACCCTTCTTCGCCTACATCGCCACCAATGCTCCCCACGGCCCTTACATCGCCCCCGAGAAAAATGCCAAACACTTCACCGATCTCGGCTTCGGTACCGAGCAAGCCGGCTTCTACGGCATGGTCGAAAACATCGACGAAAACATCGGCCTCCTGCAGTCCAAACTCGACGAATGGAAACTCTCTGAAAACACCCTCATCATCTTCATGTCCGACAACGGCATGGCCGGTGGCGGCTCAGGCACCCCAAGCAAAGACCTCTCCCCCGGCCATCCCTTCTTCAATGCCGGCATGAAAGGCCTCAAAGGCTCCACCGACGAAGGCGGCGTCCATGTCCCCTTCTTCCTCCGTTGGCCCGGCAAAATCGCCGCCAACAAAGACATCCCCACCCTTGCCGCCCACATCGATGTCTTCCCCACCCTCGCCGCCCTCACCGGAGCCCCCCTCCCTGAAAACCAAGTCGAAGGTCGTAGCCTCCTCCCCCTCCTTGAAGGCAACACCACCGACTGGAAAGACCGCCACATCTTCGCCCACATCTGCCGCTGGCCCACCGGCGCCGAACCCAACAACTTCCGGGACATCAACTTCACCGTCCGCAACCAACGCTACCGTTACGTCGGCGCCTCCCGTGCCGAAGCCAAAGCCAAAAAAGCCAAATCCGCAGGCACGGGTCCCGCCCTCTACGACATGGAAACCGACCCCTCCCAGACCAAAAACATCATCGCCGACCACCCCGAAATCGCCGCCCAAATGAAAGCCGCCTACGACCAATACTGGAAAGAAGCCCGCCCCCTCATGGTCAACGAATCCGCCCCCATGTCCCCCACCAAACCCTACCACGAGTGGTTCAACAAACAAAAAGCCACCACCGGCATCCCCCCCTGGATAGCCCCAAAACTCTAAAACGTACCACGACTCTCCGAGGCGTGTCCCCCTTCTCCCTCCCCTAAATCCTTCCGACCCCCAACCACTTTTCACTGCTCCCCCTCTCCCTCGTCCTCGTCCGCCAAAAATCCCGTTAATCCTAAAATCCTGTAAGCCGACCGAAGGGAGACAGCCTGCCAAAGGCAGCCCAAAGGGAAGCGAAGCATAGCAATCCTGTCCAAAAAAGACGCCGCCCTCCCATGCGCCTCGCCCTCCTCGCCCTCTCGACCCTAACCCTCCAAGCCGCCACCCCCATCCCCTGGGACCTTACCAAACTCGACCCCGCCCCCGCCCACCGCTGGCTCGACCAAACCAACCCCATCCACTCCCTCCTCTACACCGGCGAACCCTACCAGGGCCACCCCACCGAAGTCTTCGCCTTCTACGCCTCCCCCGCCACCCTCAACGGCACCAAGCCCCCTGCCGGAGGCTTCCCTGCCGTCGTCCTCATCCACGGCGGCGGCGGCACCGCCTTCGCCGAATGGACCCACCTCTGGGCCAAACGCGGTTACGCCGCCATCGCCATGGACCTCTCCGGCAGCCAACCCGAAGACCCCACCTACTCCGACGCCCCCAACGGCGGAAAAATCCCCAAACCCTGGGGCAAAAACAGCACCCGCACCCGACTCCCCAACGGCGGCCCCGATCACGGCCATCCCGAAAAATTCGACTGCATCCACACACCCACCATCTCCGACGATTGGCCCTACCACGCCGTCGCCAACGTCATCCGCGCCCACTCCCTCATTCGCAGTTTCCCCGACGTCAACCCCGCCCGCACCGCCGTCACCGGCATCAGTTGGGGCGGCTACACCACCTGCATCGTCGCCTCCGTCGACCACCGCTTCAAAGCCGCCGTCCCCGTCTACGGTTGCGGCTTCCTACACGAAGGCGAGTCCGTCCAAAAACCCTCCATCGACAAACTCGGCGACCACCGCTCCGACTGGGTCACCCGCTACGACCCCTCCAACCACCTCCCCAACTGCCGCATCCCCATCCTCTTCGTCAACGGCACCAACGACGTCCACTACGTCCTCGACAGCTACCAAAAATCCTTCGACCGCATCCCCCAAGACAAAAAACAAATGCGCGTCACAGTGAAGATGCCCCATGGCCACCCACCCGGCTGGGCCCCCATAGAAATCGGCCTCTTCATCGACTCCCACTGCCTAGAAGGCAAACCCCTCCCCATCCCCGGCAAACCCATCCTCAAAGAAGGACAAATCACCCTCACCTGTCAAAGCGTTACCAAGCTGCAAAAAGCCGAACTCCACTACACCACCGACACCGGCCCCCGCTCCGCCCGCAACTGGACTACAATCCCCGCCGTCATCAACGCCACCTCCATCACCAGCCACACCATCACCGCCCCCGCCCCCCAAAACGAAGCCAACACCTGGTTCCTCACCCTCACCGACACCCGCAACGCCACCGTCAGCACCGAGATCCATTTCCAGTAATCCCGCCGAATCCGCAGGCCTCACAACTAGACAAAGGTTTCAGTTTTGATCCGCGCCAGCCATGGACTGCGCGCAGCCTGCTGCCGCTTTCAAGCTTGGGCAGCCCTGCTGCCGGGAGCCCTCTCCGCCCCGCTCTCCTGCACTTCAATCCAAACAAGTCATCCCAACCTGCCTAGCGCCACCTCAAACGGACCACGACCCGCCGACCCCTGTCCACTCCTGAAAGGAACACCTTCCTACGCACCCACCTCCAAGTGGGGCTACTCCCAACGCGTCATCCGCAGTCCCAAAATCCACCTAATGGCTCTATCGCCCGGTTATTCCCCTGCCACTTTCATCATATCCACTACCAACCGAAGCAGCTCTACCACCTCCCCGCTTCCACCAAACCCAAACTAAAACAGACTAATCACCCGTGTATCCCGCACCCTCTTCCCAGGTGCCACACGCGTCAATTTCTCAAACTGTCGCGCCCAACTCCGGAACGCCTCCCTCGCTTGCCCATAAGGAATAAAATCCTTGATCGGCACCACCAGCGAACTGCTCTCCTCCGTATCCGCAAACTGAAACAAAACCTCTCCTGTCTTCGCATCCCTTAGCTTCCCCTCCACCGCCACGTTTCCCTTCAACCCAGGCGTCGGTTTCGTCAAAACCGGCTCCACAATCGGATGCACCGCCAGCCGCAATAGACTCCCCGAAATGCTGTTGCGGTGCAAATCCGTAATCGCCATCTCCAACACCAAACAATCCTTGTCCGGCTTCGTCAAAAGCACATACCTGGGCTTCCTCGACTTCTCAAAGGCCTCCACAAACTTCCGCCGACCATAGACCGCCAACTTCCTCGCTGCCTCTTCCCTCCCCTCATCACTGCTTTCCATCTTAGACAGGGTCTTCGACTCCGACCCGAGATACTCCAGCGAAATCGGCGCAATATAGATCCCCTTCACCGGTGCCACCACCGTCCCCCCGCTCAACAAAAACGGCGTCTTCTTCCGCTCATTCTTCAACTCCGGTTTCGCTTCCAAGAAGCCACTCAACTCCGTTGGCGCAGCCTTCAAAAATCGCGAGGAACAGGACACCGACGACATCGATAGGCCAGCCAAAACAACAAACAAACACTGCCGGATCCGGAATCTCATAATGCAAATCACCCCGCCGATCTACAACCAAAGCCCACTTACCCGCAACTTAAAACACCCTCACACCACATCTAATTCTCATTACATAACGAAAGGCTAATCCTGAATGAATTCCGTTCAAATTCAACGATTGGGATCGTTTCTCAAAGCGCGTGTTATTTTGATCCCGCAAACGCAGCAAACGCAGCAAACGCAGCAACCTCAGCGACTAGGTAGTCGTCCCACCGCTGCCCAATGACAAGCCGCCTCGAGATCCGTTTTAACCTAGAAACGGAAATGGAAAGGGATGAAGATGGTGTCGTGCTTGGTTCCACAGGGCTTCCCGGTTCGCAGCGGTTGCATCGATAAGATGATGCCACCCGAGAAGCGGGAAGCCTTGTGGGGCCAATGACGGCGGCAGATTCGCCCTCAGCCATTTCCGTTTTTAGGTTTAACCCCAAAATTCAGCACCTCTTGCTCATTTCCTCCTTTCCACCCCGTATTCCCCTCTTCAAACTCCCCACCGGCCAAGAACCTTCCCATTGACACTTCTCATGACTCCCTCCTCCAACGCCACCAAACGCAACCAGCTCTTCATCATGATGATCCTGGAGTTCTTCATCTGGGGCGCTTGGCTCCCCCTCATCTGGGGCTACATGGGCAAGGACGGCCTCAACTTCACCGAAAGCCAGACCGCCTGGGTCGGCACCGCCTTCGCCATTGCTTCCATCGTCGGCATCTTCTTCTCCTCCCAGTTCGCCGACCGCAACTTCGCCGCAGAAAAATTCATGGCCTTCAGCCACCTCGTCGGCGGCATCGCCATCCTCGCCATGTACTGGGCCACCAGTTTCCCCGTCTTCTTCGGACTCATGCTCGTCCACTCGCTCTTCTACGTCCCCACCATCTCCGTCGCCAACTCCCTGGCCTTCAGCCACCTGCAAAACGCGCAGAAAGAATTCGGCATCGTCCGCATGGGCGGCACCATCGGCTGGATGCTCGCCGCCTGGCCCCTATACTTCATCCTTCAAGGCAAAGTCGGTGCCGAAGCCGTCGCTGCCTCCCGCAACATCTTCCTCGTCTCCGGCATCTCCTCCCTCGCCCTCGCTGCCTACAGCCTCCGCCTCCCCCACACCCCGCCCAAGCCCGCCCAACCCGGTGAAGGCGGCTTCGCCTGGCTCCGCGCCGTCACCTTCCTCAAAAAACCCTTCCTCCTCGTCCTCTTCATCGTCACCTTCATCGACTCCACCATCCACAACGGCTACTTCATCATGGCCGGCGGCTTCCTCGGCAGCCCTTCTGTCGGCATCAAACCGGAGTGGATCATGCCCGTCATGTCCATCGGCCAAATCGCCGAAATCCTCACCATGGCCATCCTCGGCTGGTTCCTCTCCCGCCTCGGCTGGAAAACCACCATGACCCTCGGCATTCTCGGCCACGCCGCCCGCTTCGCAGTCTTCGCCTTCATGCCCGAAAATCAAACCATGATCATCGCCGTTCAGGTCCTCCACGGCATCTGCTACGCCTTCTTCTTCGCCACCCTCTACATCTTCATCGACGCAGCCTTCCCCAAAGACATCCGCTCCAGCGCCCAGTCCCTCTTCAACCTCCTCATCCTCGGCATTGGCGACCTCGCCGCCAAATGGATCTTCATCCCCCTCCAAGGCAAACTCACCGCCGCCGACGGCACCGTCAATTACCGCGACCTCTTCCTCTACCCCACCGGCTTCGCCCTCGTCGCCACCCTCCTCCTCGCCCTCGCCTTCTGGCCCCCGAAGGATTTGGATGCGCCGGAAAATGTTGGTCATTAACTCGCCAACTCATTTTACCCGCATTGTTCTCAGAATTACATGCCTACCATCAACCACGATCCCTCCTCTTCTCAGGATCTAGATAAATCGATGGAGTCTCTGTCAGTGTTGCTCTGTGACTTGCGCGCGGCTAACACAGGCATCACAAAGAGAGACCTTTGGCGCTTATTGTGGAGCACCATAGCCTCCACTCCACTGTTTACTGTACTCGTTTCTCTCTGGATCTCTGTTCCGATTAGCATTCTCATCAGTATCCCCATGGCTTTAGCGCTCGCTTGCATCGAGCTTCAAATCCGTCTGAGTAAACAACGCCGCAAGCTCATCGATCAAATCATTTTCGCCCTCGCAGCCGCCCAAAATGACCATCGTCGCCGTCTTGAGCAACTCGAGCTAACAAAGCCCGCTTGACCTTGTCCCCTCATGAAACGCTGGCGCATCGCAGGCATCAACTTCGACCACTTCCACATGGGCGACCTGCTCCGCCAGGTATTCGCTCACCCCAGCGCCGACATCGTCGCCATCTGTGACGATCAACCCCAGCGCATGGCCAGCGCTCAAAAGAACTTCAACCTCACTGACTCCCAAGTCTTCACCGACACCGACGCCTGCCTCGCTCAAACCAAGCCCGACCTCGTCATCCTCTGCCCCTCAGCCTCCACCCACGGCGAATGGGTCCAAAAAATCGCCCCCCACGGCGTCCACATCCTCATGGAAAAACCCTTCGCCGCCTCCCTCGCCGAAGCCGATACCATGATCGCCGCCATGGCCCCCACCGGCAAGGAACTCATCATCAATTGGCCCCTCGTCTGGATTCCCTGCCAACAAACCGCCCACCGCCTCATCCAGGAAGGCCTCATCGGTGAGGTCACCGGCTTCCACCACCACGGCGGCAACCGCGGCCCCCTTTACCACGGCGCCGATAAGATCGACTCCGAACCCACCCCTGTCGAAAAAGCCGCCAGCTGGTTCTACAGCGCTGCCCTCGGTGGCGGGTCCCTCCTCGACTACATGGGCTACGGCACCACCATCGGCTCCTGGCACCTCAACGGCCGCGCCCCCTTGGAAGTAACATGCACCTGGAACATCCCCGACGGCCTTGAAGTCGACGAACACGCCATCGCCGTCCTCCGCTACCCCTTCGGCCTCAGCAAAACCGAAACCCGTTGGGGCACCTTCACTGATCCCTGGACCCATCAGCCCCAGCCCAAGTGCGGCTTCGTCCTCACCGGCACCGAAGGCACGATCTCCTGCTACGACTACGCCGAAACCCTCTGGGTCCAAACCCGCGCCCACCCCGAAGGCTACTCCATCCCCATCGAACCCACCGCCGCTCCCAACCGCAACCCCATCGAGCACGTCCTCCACCACCTCGAAACCGGCGCACCTCTCATCGGCCCCCTCACCCTCGAAATCTCCCGCCTAGGCCAGCAAATCACCGACACCGCCATCCAAAGCGCCCAACAAAAACGCACCCTGCCACTGCTCTAAGACCGAGTGCCCGGAGGGAATAAACCAAAAACAGCCTCAGCCTCCCGAACCCGCAACCTGCGCGGATGATTGAGATCAAGCAACTGAACCGTCGCACGTCGGGCCGCCGTCAAACCGACCAGTTCGACACCAACCCATCTAAAATGATCCTCCCACGCTGACTTGCGAGGATGAAACAGCGCCGTCGTCTGCCCATTCTCTGGATCAACTCCGTGCGAGCGATCCGACTTGTGAAGATTACAACTCGGGCAGGCAAAAGCCAAATTCTCCATCGTGGTCATGTCCCCGCATATCCGGGGCAAAATGTGCTCAACATGGAATGTCGCTCCCTGAAGTGACTGATTCATCCCACAATACTCGCAGCGCTCAAAAGCCCTGGCCCTCACCGCCACCGCCAGCTCAGCAGAGGAATTCATGCAGGCCGTTTTCCAAGCAACTGAAGGGCTTCGGCTCTTAGCAAAGAAACTTCCTCACTCCAGGCCGCAAGAGCAGCCAACTCTTCCTTTTCATACGGTTGCAAGAGACCGTCGTTGTTCCTCTCCATCAACCTCTGAAGATGACTGTCTGTTTCGGGAGGCAATCGCAAATTCCCAACGGCTCGAATCCACGTCTCGGGCGCAGCAATGGTCGCAATCATGCTCACAGAGTCGAAGAAAAAGCTCCGATTGTCAATATGGCACCCCACAGTTCCCCAGACTACGCCGGATCTGCCGTTACATACGGATCCTCATGCAGCACCGACTTCTTCGACCCACTCAGCAGACTGATCCATTCCCTCAAACATCCGAGGAAGATGATCGCCACCGCGCAAAGGAAGAACCCAGTCACCGCCGTATCCACGTTGAAGTTAAACTGCTGCGCCGCCCACTCCTTCATCTCCTGCGGCGTCCCACCTCCAGCGATCTTGTCCGCGTAAAACTTCGCCCCTGAGATGAATCCCATCTTGGGATTCGCATCAAACAACTTGATGTACCCCGCCGCAAACGTCGCCATCATTAGAACCACCAGCGGAATCAACGTCACCGCCAGATAGCGCGCCTTGCCCATCTTGATCAAGATCGTTGTCCCCAGACAGAACGCAATCACCGCCAGCAACTGATTCGCGATCCCAAACAACGGCCACAAGGTATTGATCCCCCCCAGCGGATCCACCACTCCCTGATAGAGGAAGTAACCCCATGCCCCCACTAGCAACGCACTCGCCAAAACATTCGAAGGCAAACTCCGCGTGTTCCCCAGCGGCTTCCAAATCCCCCCCAGGAAGTCCTGCAAGATGAACCGCCCCACCCGCGTCCCCGCATCAATCGTCGTCAAAATAAACAACGCTTCAAACATGATCGCAAAGTGATACCAAAACGCCATCCACGATGGCCCAAATGCCCGCGCAAACATCTGCGCCATCCCCACCGCAAACGTCGGCGCTCCTCCCACCCGACCAAACATCGTCTTCTCCCCGATGTCCGCCGCCAGCTTGTCCATCCCCGCCACCGTCACCGGAAACCCCGCCGCCGTGATCATCTGCGTCACCGCCTCACCCTGCGAAGGATCCGTCTGCACAATCTTCGCCGCTCCCGCATTGATCGCAAAATACTCCCCAGGCTGCAACGCGCACGCCGCCACCAAGGCCATCAGCGCCACCAGCATCTCCGTCACCATCGCCCCATATGCCACACTCCGAATCGACTCTTCCCGATCCAGCAACTTCGGTGTCGTCCCTGATGAAATCAGCGCATGAAAACCCGAGATCGCCCCGCAGGCAATGGTGATGAACACAAACGGAAACACCCCGCCCAAAAACACCAACCCCGTCCCATCCACAAACTTCGTCAGCTTCGGCATGTGCAACTCAGGCGCCACCCAGATCACCACCACTGCCAGCACCGCCACCGTCCCGATCTTCATGAACGTGCTCAGATAATCCCGGGGCGCCAGCAGCATCCACACCGGCAGCACCGACGCCGCAAACCCATAAATCATGATCGACCACGCAATCGTCTCCCCCTTGTAGTCAAACAAATGCTCAATGCCCCAGTCCTTCAAATGACTCCCCGCCCACACACTCACAATCAGTCCCGCGATCCCAAAAATCGTGATGTTCCGCACACTGATTTTGAAGATCGTATGCCCAAATCCCATCATCAACGCCAACGGAATCGTCATCGCAATCGTGAACAATCCCCAGGGACTCTCAGCCAGCGCTTTCACCACCACCAAGCCCAGTACCGCCAGCAGGATCGTCATGATGGCCAGCACCGAAATCATCGCCACAAACCCCACCAGCGGATTGACCTCTTCCTTCAGCATCTGCCCCAACGACTTACCGCCCCGCCGAATGCTCGCAAACATCACGATCGCGTCATGCACTCCTCCACCCAAAGTCGCCCCGATCAAAATCCACAACATCCCCGGCAAATACCCAAACTGCGCCGCCAACACCGGCCCCACCAACGGCCCAGGCCCGGCAATCGCCGCAAAGTGATGCCCAAACACCACCCACTTGTTCGTCGGAACAAAATCCGCCCCGTCATTCTTCGTATGCGCCGGCGTCGCCCGCTGCTCATCCAGCACCAGCACCTTCGTGATCAACCATTTGCTGTAAAATCGGTAAGCCACCGCAAACGAGCAAAGCCCCGCCACTACCAACCACAACGCATTGATCGTCTCCCCCTTGTGAAAGGCCGAAAACGCAACCGCCCCAGCGCCCAGCGCGGAAACGGCAACCCACATCAAAACACGAAGAATCGGAGACATAAATGGTAAGGAGAAAGCTATAAAAGCGCCTCAAAGGACACGCAACAAGGACAAATCAACAGTCAGCACCAATGAGGTGCCTCTTGAACGCCCGAACCGAGACCGCCACATTCGCTGCCTGCAGAAAAGCCGACACCACCACCACCCGCCGCGCCCCCGCCGCCAGCACCTCCTCCAACCGCTTCTCATTAACCCCGCCAATGCAAAAAATCGGCACGCTCACCCGCCGCTGCACCTCCCCAATGTCCGACAACCCAATCGGCACATAATCCGGCTTCGTCCCCGTCGCATACAAGGGCCCAAACCCAATGTAGTCCGCCCCCTCCTCACCCGCCGCCACCGCCTGCGCCAGCGAATGCGTCGACTTCCCCACAAAACACCCCGACCCCACCAGCGCCCGCGCCTTCGCCACCGCCTCATCATCCTGCCCCACATGCACCCCCTCACTCCTCACTTCGGACGCCACTTCCGGATGATCATTGATCACCAACGGCACTCCCAAATCCCGCGTCACCGGCAGAATCGCCCTCGCAAACGTCTCGATCTCACCCGCCGAATGCCCCTTCGCCCGCAACTGCAACAAATCCACCCCACCCTCGCAAAGTGACCGCGTCATCGAGACCAACTCACACGTCGAAACATACCCCAAGTCAACGATGCCATACAGCCTCGCCGCCCGCATCTTCTCGAACACGTTTTCCATCATCAATCGTCCAGTTTGGTCAGCCGAATGTTCCGGAACCACACCGGATCACCATGATCCTGAAGCAAAATCTTCCCATGCCCTGGCGCAAAACCCTTGTCCGCGTATTTCACATACTTGCTCTCGGCAAACATCTTCTCCCACTCCGCGTTCCCCATCTCCACACTCACCACCAGATTGCCATTCAGCCAATGTTGCAGGGTCTTCCCCTTCACCACCAACTGACTCGAATTCCACTCCCCCGCCGGCTTCACCACCTTATCCGCCGCTGCGCCCTTGATATCATAGAGAGCCCCCGTCTGCCGCTTCACTCCGTTCTTCGCATCCGCATGCCGCTCGTCATCAATCAACTGATACTCAAACCCCAGATTCTGCTTCGCAATCGAGTTCACCCAATACTTCACCCCGCTATTGCCCCCCTCCGCAATCTTCCACTCCCACTCCATCTCAAAATTTGCAAAAGACGCCTTCGTCACCAGATCCCCGGTCTTCTCTTTCCGATGCAGCGCTCCATCCGCCTCGATCACCCACCCCGCTCCAGGCGCCCCACCATTGCTACTCTCCCAGGCATCCAAATTCTTGCCATCAAACAAAATCACCGACTCTCCAGCCCAAGCTAAACCGGAAGTCAAAGAAACAGCAGTACCCAAAAACAGCAGTCGGAAGGAATGAAACATCATGGCAGCCCATACAAACGCAGTCCGACCCCCACTTCCAACCAAAGTTTTCCAAAACATCTCTACCCTCCTGCCACCTTCCCCTTGGCCACCCCCACCCGCTGCGCCCGATAAATCCCCCACCTCCCGCTGCAAACATACGCCACAAAACACGCCACTCCAAACGCCACAAGGTAGTGCCCCCCAAACAACTCCACCCCCATGACAGTGCATGCAATCGGCGTATTCGAAGCCCCCGCAAACACCGCCAAAAAACCCAGCGCCGCAAACAAAGCCACCGGCGCCCCCATCCACCCGCCCAGCGAATTCCCAAGCGTCGATCCAATGTAAAACAACGGCGTCACCTCTCCGCCCTTGAATCCACTCCCCAGCGTCACCGCCGTAAACACCGTTTTCCCCACCCAATCCCAAGCCTCCGCTCCACCCGCTTCAAACGCCGACAAAATCGAAGCACCTCCTCCCGGCCCCGCCTCCACCCCCAAACCCAAATACGCCCGCGTTCCCGTCAACCACACCAGCCCAATCACCATCAATCCTCCCACCACCGGACGCATCGGCGCATAAGCAATCCTCTTCGCAAATAACCGCTGCAAACCATGCGTCAGCGCCGCAAAACCACGCCCCACCAATCCAAACACACACCCCGCCACCGCCACCTTCAACAGCATCACGCCATCAAACCAAAATCGCCCTCCCTCCTCCAAACTCCCCTCAAACGGAAACACCGTGTGTTGCGTCCCCCACGCCGAACAAACCGCATCCCCCGCCCCACTCGCCACCAATACCGGCAGCCAGGCCCGATAATGAATCCGCCCTATCGTCAACACCTCCAACGCAAAAATCGCTCCCGCCAGGGGCGTCCCAAACACCGATCCAAACCCCGCTGCCACCCCGCACATTAGCATCACCCGACGACTCTCCCCATCCACCCTCACGACACGAGCCAGCCACCCCGCCAACCCTCCCCCCATCTGCACCGCCGTCCCCTCCCTCCCTGCCGACCCGCCAAACGCATGCGTCACCAGTGTCCCTATCAATACCAACGGCGCCATCCGTCCCGGCACCCCGCCGCCCGGCTCATGAATCTCGTCAATAATGAGATTGCTTCCCCGCTCCGCCTCTTTGCCCATCCAATGGTAAAGCAACCCCACCAAAAACCCCGCCACCGGCAAACCCCAAAGCGCTATCGGATGCCTCCAATGCCATGCCGTCACCGCCTCCAAAGCCCACAGAAAAAAAGCACTCGCCGACCCAGCCGCGACCGCCACCATCAAGGCCAAACTGCACTGCCATCCCTGCCTCCGAATCAGCAAAAGCATCGAATCAAAAGGCCTCGTCATCGTCACCAGAACATCAGCCTTCACTTACCCCGAACCAACGCCCGCACCTCCCCCGCCGCAATCGCATGGTGAAACACGATTTGGGTCCCCAAAGCCACCGATTCAGTCTTCGCCCGCTTCCGCCCCGGCAGATCTTCGAGCACCGTCTGAATCTCGGAAACATGCCCCACACAATTGCCCTTGGCATCCACCACCGCCGATCCGCTGGACCCCGGAGCCCAATCCACCGTCGTCTCCAACCACACCGGTCTCGGCACCTCCGCACCCTTTGGCAACTCTGCCAAGTCCTTCTTCCGCAAAAAAGGCCGCTGCACAAATCGACTCACCACCCCGCCGCTGTAATACCCTTTCTTCCCCGCAGGATCACTAAAACACCACACCTCATCCCCGGGTGAAACATCCGTCGCCAGTGCCAGTGGCGTCAACGCAGCTCCCTTCACCCGCACAATCGCGCTGTCGCGTCCCCGACTCACCGCCAACACCTCCGTCACCGGCATCATCACATCATCGTCGGTCGCCGCGATCAGATATCCCTCCTTCATCTGCGAAGGCTCAGTCAGCACATGCGCGCAGGTCGCCACCGCTCCATCCGTCGTGATCGCATAGCCTCCGGCCAAATCCAAGTGCCAGTCATCACACTTCAAACACTGATAGTAAAACCCCACCCTCAAATGCCCCGCCCGAGCCTTCTTCCAAAGCCCCCTGCCATCCAAGATCTTCTCCCCAACCTCTGGCAGCGACAACTCACACGTCTCCCTTTTCATCTGGTCACGCATCGAATCAAAAGCCACCAACGCCCCGGCCTCCCGCATCGCTTTTGCCTGAGCCAGAAGCCCCTTATCCCCCTGACTTCCCCGCCCCTCTCGATACACGGGAACACCCACCCCCTGAGCGCACAAGCCACTCGTCATCAAAAAACACAGTCCAAGAATTCGAATCATACAAGACCACCATCAGGGCCCGAAACCATAACCCTATCCGTTCACTTCACAAAGCCTTTGCAGTCGACTCCTCTGCGCTGCGGTCCACGTCAACGACGGCTGCTCCAGCGCCTCACGCGCCGCCGCCGCAATCTCCATCTGCATCCCTGTCTGCCCTTCCACACAATGCTCCCAAAGCCCTACCAACGCTTCATCCGCCCCTCTCCTCAACAAGAGCCGTGGCACCATCATCCGGGTCTCCGCATCCTTGGGCGGATCCAAATGCAGCAACGCCAACATCTTGAGATACATCTGACTCTGCGACGGCAGTTCAGCCGTCAACCCGGATAAAAAGCCCGCGTTCTCAGCCCACCCCGCAGCCTTCACCGCCCCCAAACGTCCCACATGCACCAGTTCACCCGCCAACCGCTCCCGCTCCTCATTGCACCACACCACCGCCTCGCTGCCCTCCTTGCGCACCACCGTCCCCACCTCGGCTGAATCCACCGTTTCTACTTTCTCCTTGCCATCACCCCCTGCCAAGACCTGAAGCAAAACCGCCGCAAAAGCTCCGGTCACTCCCCCTGCCAAAAACCATCCCAGCCTCAGCCGCTGCTCCTCGTTCACCTCCTCCACTTTCTCACCACCGAACTCTCCACCCGGATCAGAACCCTCCGCACTCAAAAGTCCACCCGTCCACGGAGCGACCTCATCTTTTCGCTCCACCGACTCCACCTGATGACTCTTCACCCACCAAAGATCCCACCACACAGCCGGCACGATCTTTTCAAACGCATTGGCCGCTGCATGCTCGGGCGTCAGCCACTCGCCCAACTCCCTCAACGCCTGCCTCTCCTGCAGCCCACTCCAATCCCAGTCCTTCGTCGGACTCAAAAACCGCAGATCCCACATCTCTCGTATCGCCTGATTGGACGCCCCAATCACATCCGCGATCTGAAGCCGTTGCCTCGCCTCCTTGAGCAATCCCTCATCAATCTCCGCCCCCTCCTTTTGACAATCCAACACATGATTCACCAGCGACACCGCTCTCGGCTGCTTCACCAACGCCAACGTTGACGCCATGGCCAGCATCAACACCAGGCAATCCTCGGACTTCAAATGCATCTTCGCCGCGAGCATCCCATCCGCCAGTCGGATCAATCGGGTAAAATCCCGTTGCATCACCCACTCTCCCGCCGCCAGACATGTCAGCATCGCCTGCCCCGTCGCCATCTCTTGCACCAATTCCGGTGTCCCCACCCGCTGCGCCAGCCACGCTTCCTTCTCCTCATACGTCCGCGCCAAAAACGCCGCCCCCTCCGCCACGATCTCAGGCCGATTGAAGACCTCCGCAAAAAACACCCGCAGCGCCTCATCATGACGCCCCTCATCACCGCTCCCATCCGCCTTGAGCAAAGCCTCCGCCATCCCCCTCACTCCCTCAGACAGCCCGAACATCCTCGGATCCTCAAGACCCGGGAGCGTTGCGTCTGTTAGTTTTCTTTTTGCCATCGTTAGGGCCTCAGCCCTGCTAGACTGGACGATGCCTAGAACCGCATCAATCTCAAAATAATCGGCATTTCACCTATTCCGTTACCTCATAGCCAAATGCCCCCATCCCCTTAGACCAGACTGAGCACCCCACTGCTATCCCCCACCCGCTCCGCCTTGACCCCCAGCCGCTCCAGAATCCCCAGATGCAGATTCGTCATCGGCACCTCCCCTTCCAGCACCCAGCGCCGACCATGCTGCACCCCATCCGCCTTCCCGCCAGCCAGCAAAATCGGCAGGTTGTCGTGATTGTGCCGATCCCCATCTCCAATCCCTCCCCCATAAGTCACCAACGTCCGATCCAGCAACCGCTCCTCTCCGATCATCGCCCCCTTCAGCTTCTCCAGGAAATACCCAAACTGCCGCACATAAAACCGATCAATCAGCGCAATCTTCCGCAACTTCTCCGGGTTCCTCTGATGGTGCGAAATCGCATGATGCGCGTCCGCCACCCCCAACTCAGGAAAGCTCCGGTTGCTCCCATCATGCGCCAGCAAAAACGTCGCCACCCGCGTGCTATCCGTCTGAAACGCCAGCACCAAAAGATCCATCATCGCTCGGATGTGATCCTCGTATCGCTCCGGGATCCCCTCCGGCCTTGCCACATCCGGCATCGTCACGGAGATCGATTCCGCCTGCTCGATGCGCCGCTCAATCTCCCTCACCGAATCCAGATACTCCTCCAACTTCCGCCGATCCGCATCCCCTGCCTTCGCCTGCAAACCCTTCGCCTCACCCATCACCGCATCCAGCACACTCCGCCGCGTCTTCCTCGCCCGCTCGGCCTCCGGTCCGCTCCCCATTGTCACACTCCCCAATCCAAACAATCGCTCAAACGCCAACCTCGGATCCATCTCCGGCGCCATCGGCATCGTCTCCGACTTCCACGCCAAATTAAACTGATAAGCGCACGAATACCCCGAGTCACAACGCCCCGCGCTCCGCTGCCCGTCCGTGCTCAACTCCAAAGACGGCAACCGCGTCTGCCGCCCAATCTGCCTCGCCGCAATCTGATCCACCGATTCCCCCAGTCGAATATCCGCCCCCGCCGTCTTCTTCGGCATGCACCCCGTCAAAAAGGTCGCCGTCGCCCTCGCATGATCCCCCCCGCCATTCCCGTGCGACCTCGCCATGTCATGCGCCAAACCCGACAGCACACTGAACTCATCCCTCAATCCCGCCAACTCCGACAGCGACGCCGACAACTGATAATCCTTCCCGCTCCCAGTCGGCATCCATTCCTCCACGTTCACCCCATTCGGCACATACAACCAGGCCGCCCGCATCGGCGCCCCGGCCTTCGCCACCGCCGCTCGCACTTCCCTCGATGCCAAAGACTCCAGCCAAGGCAACGCCATCACCGTCCCAAACCCACGCAGCAAATGCCTTCGAGTCATCGAACGAGAATTGGGAGCTGTGTCAGTATGCATCCCCAAACCTACGCTCTCCAACCTCCATCCATATCACCCGATCCCCATGAAAGCCTCTGAAAGTGCTTGAAAACCCAATCCTCCGGCTATCCAGTGATTTCCAGCGGGACCTCCCCCATCCCACTCGCTTCATGGCACCTTCTTCCCTGCTGGCTCTGGTTTCCCTCGCCACCTTGCTCGCCCCTCTCGGCGCGCAGGAACTCGCGCCGTCCGCCGTGGAACTGCGACCTCACCCCCAGGTCCCCCTCGCCTTCGACAAAACCGAACTCAGCGGCAAAGCTGGGTCCCGAGTCACCCTCACCCTCAACAACATCGACGGCCCCCTCCAGCAACCCCACAACTTCGTCCTCATCAAGCCCGGCAAGATCGACGCCGTCGGCACCCTGGCCACCGCCATGATCACCGACCCCAAGGCCATCGAGAAAAACTACATCCCGGAGCAATCCACCGACATCATCGCCCACACCCCCCTCGTCCAACCCGGTGAATCCGTCACCATCGAGTTCACCCTCCCCGCAGAACCTGGCGACTACCCTTTCATGTCCACCTTTCCCGGACATTGGCTGCAAATGCGTGGCACTTTCCACGTATCTCCTTGATCCCTCACCTCTTTCCAAACCATGAAAAACACCCTCCGCACCCTCGCCCTCATCCTCTCCCTCAGCACCCTCTCAGCCACCGCTGAAGATACCCTCAAAGTCGCTGACCTCACCTTCAAAACCGCCGCCCCCTGGAAGGTCGTCCCCACCTCCAGCCCCATGCGCGCCGGCACCGTTCAAATCGCTGTCGATGGCGCAGAAAAACCTCTCGAGGCCGTGTTCTACTACTTCGGAGCCGGCCAAGGCGGCGATACCGAAGCCAACATCGCCCGCTGGCTCGGCCAGTTCGAAGGCGCTCCCGCTTCGAAACGCGAAGAACTCACGGCAGGCGATAAGAAAGTCGCCCTCGTCATCGCTGACGGAACCTACCTCGACGGCCCTCCCTTCGGTGGCACCAAAACCCCGCGCCCCGACTACACCCTCCTCGGCGCCATCGTCCCCGCTGGAGATGCCAACGTCTTCATCAAACTCACCGGCCCCAAAGCCGATGTCGCCAAGGCCATGGACGCCTTCAAGGCCCTCGCCACGAGCCCGTTCTAGTCCCAAATGAAGACCGTCCTCGCCGCTTCGATTCTCCTCGCGGCGCTCACGTCTTCCCTCCCGGCGGCAGCCCCCAACATCGTCGTCATCCTCGCCGATGATCTCGGCTGGGCTGACCTCGGGTGCTACGGCAACACCTTCAACGAAACCCCAAACATCGATCGCCTCGCCGCCGAAGGCCTGCGCTTCACCCAGTTCTACGCAGGCCCCGTCTGCTCACCCACCCGCGCCAACCTCCAGTCCGGGCAGGACCAGGCCCGCTTCGGCATCACCCAGCACATCCCCGGTCATCGCCGACCCTACGCTCGCCTCATCGACCCCATCGTTCCCACCGAACTCCCTCTCGATACCGTCACCTTCGCCGAAAGCCTCGGCGTAAATGGCTACCACACCGGTTACTTCGGAAAATGGCACCTCGGAGGCAAAGGCCACAACCCCTCCGATCAAGGCTGGCAAACCGCCCTAGAAACCCACGGCAACACCCAGTCACCCTCCGTCACGGGCAGCCCCGAAACCCGCCAGACCGCCGAGTTCCTCACCGAAAAAGCCATCGCCTTCATCGAAGCAAACTCCAATCACCCCTTCCTCCTCCAGGTCTCCCACGCCGCCGTCCACATCCCCCTCACCACCACCCCCGACCGCATCGCCAAATACCAAAAAAAGCCCCCCATGCCCGGCTATCCCAGCCGCCCGGACTATGCAGGCCTCCTTGAAGAACTCGACCAAAGCGTCGGCGCCATCAGCGCCGCCCTCGACCGCCTCGGCCTCAGCCAAAACACCCTCCTCTTTTTCACCTCTGACAACGGCGGCCTCGTTCGTCAGCAGGACAACACCATCGTCACCTCAAACCATCCCCTCCGCTCCGAAAAAGGCACCCTCTACGAAGGCGGCATCCGCGTCCCGGCCATCGCCCGCTGGCCCGGCACGATCCCGCCCAATCAGCAATGCTCAACTCCCGCCATCACCCAAGACCTCTACCCCACCTTCCTCGAACTCAGCCAGTCCCCCAAACCCAATCAACCCCAGGATGGTCTCAGCCTCGCCTCTCTATTCCGCGACCCCACCTCACTCCTGTCGCGAACATCCCTCCACTGGCACCTCCCCCACTACCATCACAGCACCCCCGCGAGCGCCATCCGCCAGGGCGACTGGAAACTCATCGAGTTCTTCGAGGATGATCACATCGAACTCTACGACCTCGCTACCGACCTCGGCGAATCCAAAAACCTAGCCACCCAGGAACCCCAGCGCGCCGCATCCATGCGCTCAGCTCTCAAGGCCTGGCGCGAACACGTCAACGCCCGCCTTCCCGAACCCAACCCCGCCTTCGATCCCACCCGCGCCAGCGAACTCGCGAACGGGGGCAATAAGACCCGCAAAAAGAAAACCAAAGCCTGATCCTTTCTCGCACCCCGGGGACCTCCTCATCCCGTCTACCATGTTCATCACCAGCAACAGCAACGACCACGTCAAAGCCGCCCGCCTCATTCGCGATGGCAAAGACAAATCCCTGCTCTTCGTCGAAGGCGAACGCCTCGTTGCCGACTGCCTCGCCTCCCGTCTTCCCATCCCGACCGCCTTCCATCTCCCCAATCCCTCGGATCAAATCGCCCCGCTCATCACCGCCCTCCAAGACCAAGGCACCCACCTCCTCTCCACCACCCCCGAAGTCCTCGCCTCCCTCAGCGACACCGTCACCCCCCAGGGCATCATCGTCCTCGCAGAACGCCCCCAAACCATTCCCGCCACCTTCTGGTCCACGCTCCCCGCGTCACCCCTCCTCGTCGCCCTCGACCGCATCCAAGACCCCGGCAATCTCGGCACCCTCCTGCGCACCGCCGAAGCCGCAGGCGCCCATGGCCTCATCACCCTCTCCGGCACCGCCGATCCCTTCTCCCCCAAGGCCCTCCGAGCCTCCATGGGCTCCGCCTTCCGCCTCCCCATCCTAACCAACCTCACCTCCACGGACCTCCTCGCTTCCGCCCACCTCCATCACCTGCAAACCTTCGCCGCCACCGGAACCGCCTCCCTCTCCTTCCGCGATCTCGACTGGACCGTCCCCACCCTACTCCTCCTCGGTAACGAAGGCCGCGGCATCGCTCCCGATCTCCTCGCCGCCTGCGAGCACCCCGTCCGCATCCCCATCCACCCGCCCGTCGAATCCCTCAACGTCGCCGCCGCCGCCGCCATCCTCCTCTTCGAAGCCGCCCACCAGCGCACCCTCAAGACACCGTCTTGAGCAACTCACTGATCACCTTCTCCACCGTGATCCCCTCCGCTTCCGCTCGATAATTCACCAAAATCCGATGCCTCAGCACCGGCAGCGCCATCGCCCGGATATCGTCCTTCGTCACATGCGCACGCCCGGCCAGAAGCGCCCTCGTCTTCCCTCCCAGGACCAAATACTGACTCGCCCGCGTCCCCGCCCCCCAACTCACCCAGTCATTCACATAAGCCGACGTCCCCTCGCGCTTCGGCCGCGACGCCGCTGAAAGCCGCACCGCATAGCGCGCCACATCCTCCGCCACCGGCACCTTCCTCACCACCTGGTGAAACCTCAGCAAATCCTCTCCGGTAAACAACCGCTTTACCCCCTCGCCACCCGTCGAAGTCGTCCTCGTCACCACCCCCACCTCGTCATCCTCACTCAGGTAATCGATCACGATGTTCAACATGAACCGATCCAGTTGCGCCTCCGGCAGCGGATACGTCCCTTCCATCTCCACCGGGTTCTGCGTCGCAAGCACAAAAAACGGCTCTTCCAGTTTCAAACTCACCCCCGCCACCGTCACCTGATGCTCTTGCATCGCTTCCAACAGCGCCGCCTGCGTCTTCGGCGGCGTCCGATTGATCTCGTCCGCCAAAATCATGTTCGCAAACACCGGCCCTTTCTTGAACACCAACTCCTTCCCGTTCTCTGTGTCCTCCAGCAACTCCGTCCCAGTGATGTCAGACGGCATCAAATCCGGCGTGAACTGGATCCGTTGAAAACTCAAATCAAACACCTCCGCCACCGTCTTCACCAGCAGCGTCTTCGCCAAACCCGGCGCTCCCGTGATCAAACAATGCCCACCCGCCAGCAACGCCACCAGCATCTCCTCGACCACCTCCCGTTGACCCACGATCACCTTGCCCACCTCCGCTAAAATGCGACCCCGCGCTTCCACCAATTGCGCCACCAGTTGCTCATCGGAAATCTCGTTCATAAATGCCAATTCACATCAACCCGGCCCGCAGCACAATCTTTCCCTGCATCGCACAAATCTCGTCGATCAAGCCAAACTCAGTCCCATCCGCTTCAAATACAACTTCCTCGCCTGCAAAAGCATCACTCCCAGCAGCACCGCCACGCCCGCATACCACCACCACGTCGGCATCTTCCACGGCGCCAACGTCGTCATCAAATAGATATCCGACGGCGGCGAAACCTTCCCCTGCTCATCCACCGCCAACACCCGCAATTCATACTGCGCCGCCGGCCTCAATCCCGCCAGTCGCACCCCTTCCTTCCCACCACCCACCACCAGCGGCTTAACGTCAGATATCGGCGTCCACTGCCGGAAGAACATCTTCGTCGCCGGTTCATACACCTGCTGCCCCGACTCCACCCGATAACTCTGCGGAGGCGAATCCGGATTCGGCTTCTCCCAGGCCAACTCAAGAAAATCCGTTCCCACTCCCGCCAGCTCAATCCGCTCCAGTTTGCCATACTTTTTGCTCAGATCCTTCTCCTGAATCGGCATGCCAAACACACTCAAATACGACAGCGCCGCCGCCGTCTGCTTGTTAAGGCGTCCCATCGCTGTCACCGCATTGCGACTGTCCACAGGTGTCGGTCCCACAGGCTCCTTCGGCTTCGTTTCTTCCGGCATCTCGCCACTCTTCGCCGCCAACTCCGCCACCGTCGGAACCTCCGCCGCCTTTGGTCGCGCCACCTTCCCCGCAGGCTCTCCAGCCTCAGCCTTGCCACTCCCGCCCTTGCCCGCCTTCATCTGAATCACATTCGGATCCACAAACGTCACCTCAGCATCCAATTCCAACCGACCGCCTCCTCCAGACAGCACCACCTTCCCCGAATAGAGACCTGCCTTGCCGCTGTCCACCTCCATCACCAACTTCTGCGTCTCACCCGGTGCCACACTGAAACTCTGTTCATCCTGCGCCACTCGGAAAGGTGGCGGCGCCTGCACCGCCATCACCGCCGCCTCACCGCCACTGTTGGCCAGCACCAAAGTCGCCTTCCCCACCACTCCCATGTTGTGCGATCCAAACTGAATCTTTCCCGATGAAGGAGCCACCACCGCCACCTGCGCCGGCTCCGGAGACGCCCCCAAAATCAATCGCTCACTCAGCATCCCCTCCGTCACCGTCACTTCCCCAGTGAACGCCTTCACATCATTCGCCGCCAAAGTCAGTTCGATCTCCTGCAATTGCCCCGCCCGTACTTCCACCTCACTCGGCCCCTTCAACCGCTCCGGCAGCGTCAACTTCAACGTCATCGTCTCCGCTGTCGCATTCGCAATTCTCGCCCTCACCCAGCGCAATCCCCGCTCCGGATCATAACTCATCTGCGCCCTCCCCGGCGTCACAATAAACGGCTGCTCACACTGCAACCACAGCCGCACCCGACTCGTCGGATTCCCCTCCTGCAATGTCACCTCCTCAGTGATCACACCTGGACGATCCGGCGTCACAAAGACCGCCATCTCCGCCGTCTCACCAATCCCCAGCTTCAACTTTGGCGGTCCCTTCCATGGCGCTGGCCAGGTCAAATCCGACTCAAACGGCCCGATCCCCCGATTCGCAATCACCACCTTCGCCATCACTTCCGTCCCCGGCAACACCCGCCCAAATTGCGCCTGATTCAGCACCATCAATCTCGCCTCCGCTCGCCGACCATTCAACATCACTCTCGCAGGCGCAGAAAACGGCCCCTCATTGATCCGGCAAGCATACGCAAAACTGTCCATCAGATTCGCCTCACCCCCGGTGTGCGTGTAGGTCACCACCGCCTTATGCCTCTCCGTCGGGTGTGGCCGCACCTCCGACAACGTCCCAAACTTAGGCGCTTCCCGAATCAAAAATTTCAACCCCGTCACCACCGCCGCCGCCGCATCCAACTCCACATCCACACTCCGCCCCGCCACAAAACTCACCTGAGCCGGCTTCACCTCCGGACTCAGCGCATCCAGTTGCCCCATGCGCTTCTCATCCTCTTTCCGCGTCTCCTTGTCCTTACCCTTCTCCTTCAGCGTCCCCAACTTCACATCTCCACGGGCAAACCCGGCCGCCATCAGGCAAAGCAACAGCCCCGCTCGCAAAAAAGTCTTCATTCGAGTTCGCTTCATGGTTCCAAAGTCAGGTTTAACAACCGCCGCCGGATCATCTCAAGAGCCGCCTGCGAAGTCAGCAGCTTAAACCGATCCCGCGCTCCAGGAAAGAAAAGTCTCCGGCATTTCGTCGCTTCACCTTTCGACGCCAACGCCACAAAAACCGTCCCCACAGGCTTCTCCTCACTCCCTCCCGTTGGCCCCGCAATCCCCGTCACCGCCACCGCGTGATTCGCCCCCGACACCTCCAAACACCCCTCCGCCATCCCACACGCCACAGGCTCACTCACCGCCCCATGGCGCATGAGCAACTCCGCACTCACCCCCAACTCCCGCACCTTCGCCTCATTCGCATACGTCACATACCCATAGCCAAACACCGCCGACGCCCCGCTCACATCCGTCAACCTTCCCGCAATCATCCCCCCCGTGCACGACTCCGCCGTCGCCACCGTCTCTCCCCGCTCCGCAAGCAAATGCACCACCACCTCCTCCAGCACCCGCCGATCCTCCGACAAAATGTAGTCTCCAACCTTCTCCCGCACTAGCGCCGCCCCCTTCGCTACCACCTCCCCCGGCCCCGTCAACCGCACATCCACATCCCCCTTGCCGATGCAATACCCCATCTCCAACCCCGCCTCAGCCATCGCTTCCAACTCACGCTCCACGTGATCGACAAGGTCCGATTCCCCCATCCCGGTCACCTTCAAGTAAAGCACCTCCCGTCCCGCCGCCGCCGGATGCAACGCCTTCAAAACTGGCACCACTCCCGTCTCAAACATCGGCTTCAACTCCCTCGGCGGCCCCGGCAGCAAAAAGAAATGACAACCCCATCCCCTCTCCGCCCCCAACCCCGCAGGCACATAAAGCCCCGGCGCCGTCCCAAACGCATTGTCCATCACCCGCGCACCCCTCGGCACCATCGCCTGCCTCAGCGTCGCCTGATTCACCTCCCGACCCCGCTTGTGAAAATACGCCTCCAACTTCGCCACCACCCCCGCATCCACATCCATCGGTAACCCCAGCAATCCCGCCGTAATCTCCCGCGTCACATCATCATTCGTCGGCCCCAAGCCCCCAGTCGCAATCACCACATCACTCCGACCCGCCGCCTCCGCCAGCACCTCCCCAATCACCGCCCCATCCGGCACAATCGTCTGCCGCGCCACCGACAACCCCAAAGCCGCCAATTGCTGCCCAATCCAAGCCGCGTTCGTGTTGATCGTATCCCCAAGCACCAGCTCGGTCCCCGTGTTGATGAGTTCAATGCGCATAAAAAAACAGCCGTCCCTCCATACCCCAAAATCCCAGTTCTCAAATGCCAATTTTCCAATCCCCCTCCGCCTCCCAAACAAGCTCATCCGGAGCGCGCAACGACTCCCTAAGTTCGGCATCCTCATCCAGCAGCACCAAAGTAGTCGTGAGCTTCAGCTCGCAGCACCATTCATTCACTCAACCAAGGCCTTTTCCAACAAATCCAACACCCCAAGCTCAGCAGCACTGCTGTGGAGCAGTTCCAAGTCGAGCTTTCCCGCATTGAGCCTCAGCACGCCTAGAATGTCGCCCCATTGACGCTCCGAGTCCTCTCCACCCAGGCGATACCATTCCAGCTTGGCAACCACGATGTCCTAGGCGCAGCAGATGCGAGCCTCAAAGACAGATCCCTCCAACTTGTGCGGCTGTGATCGCGCGAACTCACCGCCATCAAAACGCCGAAGCTTGGGAACGAAGACATCCACCTTCATCGCAGTGTCGAGGTGGATGAGGTTGAAGGAGGAACGATTGCGGATGGCGTCCTGCATCGCTTGATCATCAGCATACCAAGCTTCACCCAAACCTTCCAAAAACCGCTTCACATGTTGAGGGCGAATGTCCGCCATGATGTCAGCATCAAAGGTCGCCCGAGGTACGCCATGAATCGAACTCGCCAATGACCCACCAAGAAACCAGCGCACTCCGAGCTTCTCGAGTTCAGCGGCAGCAGCCAAGGCAGCTCGCAGGGTGTCATCCATGTCCAAGCAAAGGTCCGTAAGCTTTTGACGCCAATTCTTTGCCCAGCAAACGTTCCGCAAGCAAGCGATGAAGCTCCTGCGGGAGCAATTCAGGATGCTGTTGATGCAGAGAACTCCTCGTGAGTTCTCTCACCGACTGGCTCCAACCAAGAGCCAAACTCAGTCTCTTGGCGGGTGACATCGCCTGCAAGGCACGAAGGCGCATGGCTTCAACAGTGGCGGTGGTGTCATTCATGGCGCTTCCTAGACTGCCATGCGGAACTGGATTGGCAACAACATGTCTAGCCTCGGTTGGAAGCGCCAGCAGGGTTCTGCATGCACACGCCGCAACACCTTCCCATCACTCCCCCACCCAATACCGCCCCTCCCTCACCCCCACCTCCGGCGGCACCCCTGTCCTCTCAAACCGCTCATAGCCCGGCCACAACTCATCCCGCCAAAACCCCGCCCATTCCCCCTCCACCGCCGCCATCTTCTCCGGCGTCATCCGAAACGGAAAAACCTGCACCTTCACCGCCTCCTGCCCGCCCTTCAGCGCCGCCTCCACCAGCAGATAAATCTCTTCAATCACCGGGTCCGTCATCGCAAAACACCCAATGCTGACGTTGCTCCCATGCACCATGATCAAACTCCCCGTCCGCCCGTGGAACCGATCATACGCATTCGGATACCCCACGTTAAATGACAAATGAAACCGGCTCATCGGATTGAGCTGCTTCATCCCCACCTCATAAAAACCCTCCGGCGCCTGCAAATCCCCTTCCTTCAACTTCGGCCCTAGCTTGCCCGACATCCCGGCGATCCGCCACGTCCGAAACAACTTCCACCGCTCGCCCTTCTTCGCCTCCACCCACATCTCCAACTCCATCTCCTCCTTCAACACCCGCACAAACACCGGCGCCCCATACCGCAACCCCGCCCCTTCCATCGCGCTCCTCAACCCTCCCTCCACTCGCCCTCTCACTTCATCCAGTCGCTCGCTCCCAATCGCAGTCATCTGCCACCAAAACACCCCCGCTCCCAGAATCAACCCCAACCCCACCACTCCCACCCAACGCCCAATCGCCGCCCTCATGGCTTCACCCCTCCCGCACCCGGCAAAACATCCCGCGTCGCATCCAACTCATCCGGAAACGTCACCAGCACCTTCATCCGCCCAATGTCAGGATGATCCTCCAGCACCCACTTCCTCACAAACTGCTCCACCGACCTCCGACTTGCCTCCCGCGCCAGATTCAAGTGCCGCTTGTCCCCCGCTCGCTCCTCCACCCTCGGCGTCAGATCCTTCTCCAATTGCAAAAGATTCTCCACCGCGTTGAACCGCAACCACCCCGAGGCCGATTTCTTCTCCATCCCATCCGTCCGAATCGCCGGCGGCAAACTCGGCCTCAAGATCGGCGACAAAACTCGGCACTCCTGATCCCGTATCTCGATCTTCCACTCATCCGATAGCTTCAAATGATACCGATAAATCACCGGCACGCGAATCTCCGACGTCGTCGTCCCCAAATACAGCATCTCCCCGAACAAACTCCGCGAGTCCGCCCGCGTAAACGTCTCCTCCGTCTCCACCCGCGCCACCTCCAAAACATCCCCGTCCGTCGACACCACCTGCGTGATCCGCTCCCGAAACGTCTCCTCCACACTCCGCGTGTGAATCTTGTCCGCCACCGAATGCAAAAAATCTCCCGCCCCCTTCACCAGGCCCGCCGACTCCTCAATGAACTTCCACAGCACCACGCCCCCAATCAAACTCACCCCCACCACCGTCAGCCCAACCCACTTCAAACACCCCACCACACGATCTCGCTCGACCGTCACCACCCCAACTTTTTTCGTCTCGTCCATCGCAGTCAACTATCCACAAAACCCCCAATCCCTTCAACTCCGATTCCAACCCTCATTCCTTCCCCTCACCCCACCCCCCTAAAGTGGGGTGTCTCCAAATGCGAAACGGCTCGCCGAATCTCCGTTGGTATGTTGAAATCCATCGTTCCCATCCCTCATGAGCCGCTACGCCCTCTTCCTCCTCCTCTTTGGCATTCTTCCCTCGTCCGCAAAAGACGAGCCCAAAGACGCTGCGCAAAACGACTCCACTTCCGTCCCCCAGGCCACCCCTCTCATCAAGTGGACCTTTGACACCCGGGAACCCGGCACCCTTTCCGGTAAAGCCCTCATCACTCCCACAGGCCCACAAAAACCCATCTACCCCGGCTTCCCCGTTGGCAATAAAGCCGCTGTCTTCACTGGCAAAGACAGCCACATCCAAATCAAAGAAGCCGACCTCCCTAACCTCAATCTCCGCTTCGGCCTTGGCGAGACCTTCATGGTCGAAACTTGGGTCAGCGTCGACTCCCTCAACAACGGCAGCTACGTCTACCTCATCGGCAAAGGCCGAAACAAGAACAAGGCCTTCACACCCGAAAACCAAAACTGGGCGCTCCGTCTCAAAGGCGAGGGCGGTGAGGCCCGCCCCTGCTTCCTCTTCCGCAGCCGCAAACCCGATGGCAAAGAGGACTATCACCGCTGGGTCGCCAAAGAAGGTTTCGCCCCAGGCTCTGGCTGGCATCACATCGCCGTCAGCTACACCTTCGGCAAACTCAAGAGCGTCTCTGCTTGGATCGATGGCAAAAAAGCCCCGGGCGGCACCTGGGACATGGCCGGAGAAACCACCGCTCCCCCTGTCCAGGACGCCGACGACATCCTCATCGGCACCGGCAACGGCGGTGGCGCTGGCAACACCCTCAACGGTGCCCTCGATGAACTCGCCCTCTACCGCGAACTCGTGCCGGACGACACCCTCGCCAGCCGCTACCAGTTCCGCCCGCCCCCACCTCCCATCGACCCCAAAACCCTCCCTTCAGACAAGGTTCTCGTCCAGATCTGCGAAGACGGTGTCCCGGCCAAAAACGCCTGGCCCGCCCTCCCGCCTCAGCCCTCCGAGACCTACTTCGAACGCGCCTTCGGCATCTCCGAACTCCCTCAAAAATACATCGCCACCGGTGTCCGCGAAGATCGCCCCAATCCCTTCCTCCTCCGCGCCGCCGCCAAAGTCACCCTTCCCGCTGGCAAGCACCGCCTCCTCCTCCGTGGTCGCAACGCCAGCCACCTCCACATCGACGGCAAACTCTTCCTCGAACTCGGCTTCGCCAAAACCGATCCCGGTGGCCACGGTCGCGTCGCTGAACAGGCCAACTACCTCGACCTCGGACCCGACTTCCGCTTCACCCCTCCCGGCACCCAGGAAACCTGGGCCGAATTCACCTCCCCAGGTGCCGAGCACACCTTCGTCATCGAGCAAATGATCGGCGGCATGGCCGGCACCTCCAGACGCCGCCCCGAAACCGGTGAAATGGTCATCGCCATCTCCCCTCAAGGCTCCGAGTCCTGGCAACTCCTCTCCCCCACCCCAGACGTCATCCCTTACACCGACGCCGGTTGGACCCAATACAACTCCCAGCACAGCCAGTGGCTCACCACCGTCAACGCCGAACGCCGCGCCAAAGCCCGCGCCGCCCACGCTCCCTACTGGACCAAACGCCGCCAAGCCGCCGACCAGTGGCTCGCCAACACCCCCGATACCCCCGTCCCCGCCCCTACCCCCAAGCTCCCCGCCTCCAACGCCATCGACCACTTCCTCAACGCCAAAATCACCACCGTCTCCGCTCAAGTCGCGGCGACTCAAAAAGACGGCGTCAACTTCTACCAGGACGTCCTCCCCATCCTCGAGTCCAACTGCTTCTCCTGCCACCAAGGCGGCAAAGCCAAAGGCGATCTCCAACTCGACTCCCTCTCTGCGGCCCTCCACGGCGGCGAATCCGACGGCCCCGCCATCACCCCCGGTGAACCCGAAAAAAGCTCCCTCCTCGCTCGCGTCACCAGCACCGACGAAGACTTCATTATGCCCCCAAAAGGCAAACCCCTCACCTCCGATCAAGTCACCACTCTCAAACGCTGGATCAGCGAAGGCGCTCACTGGCCCGAACTCAACGTTTCCCGCATCGAAGTCACCCCCCTCAGCGACGACCTCGCCTTCCTCCGCCGCGTCACTCTCGACACCATCGGCGTCACCCCCTCCCTCGCCGAGATCGAAGCCTTCCAAGCCGACACCCGCCCTGACAAACGCGCCCACACCATCGATCGCCTCCTCGCCGATCCACGCTGGGCCGACCGCTGGATGGGCTACTGGCAGGACGTCCTCGCCGAAAACCCGAACATCCTCAACCCCACCCTCAACAACACCGGCCCCTTCCGCTGGTATCTTCACGAGGCCCTCACCGACGACCGCCCCATGGACCTCTTCGTCACCGAACTCCTCCGCATGCAGGGCTCCGAACGCTTCGGCGGCCCGGCCGGATTCGGCACCGCTTCCGGCAACGACGTCCCCATGGCCGCCAAAGGCACCATCGTCAGCACCGCCTTCCTCGGCGTCGAAATGAAATGCGCCCGCTGCCACGACGCCCCCGCTCATCAAAGCAGCCAGCAGGACCTCTTCGAACTCGCCGCACTCCTCGAAACCAAATCCATCGACGTCCCCACCACCAGCTCCGTCCCTATGGACAAACTGCACGAAGGCGGTCGCAAATCCCTCATCCAGGTCACCCTCCAGCCCGGCAGCAAAGTCGAACCCAAATGGCCCTTCTCAGACTTCGTCGACGAAACCCTCGCCGACACCCTCGCCGAATCCCCCAAAGACTCCCGCGACCGCCTCGCCGCCCTCATCACCGCCCCGCAAAACCAGCGCTTCGCTCAAGTCATCGCCAACCGTGTCTGGCAGCAACTCATGGGCCGTGGCATCGTCGAACCCGTCGAAGACTGGGAACGCGGCAAACCCACCCACCCCGAGCTCCTCTCCTGGCTCGGACGCGAGTTCGTCCGCGGGGGTTACAGCCTCAAAAACCTCGCCCGCCTCATCCTCAATTCCCACGCCTACCAGCGCGCCACCGACTCCGCCCTCACCGCTCACAGCCCCCTCTTCGCCGCACCCGCCCCACGTCGCCTCGGCGCCGAACAAATCCTCGACTCCCTCTTCGCCGCCACCGGCAAACCGATGAACACCGAGGAAGTCAGCCTCGACATCGATGGCCGCCGCGATTTCAAAAACTCCATCTCCCTCGGCCATCCCACCCGTGCCTGGATGCTCGCCAGCACCAGCAACGAACGCGACCGACCCAGCCTCAGCCTCCCCCGCATCCAAGCGGTCTGCGACGTCCTCGAAGCCTTCGGTTGGCGCGGCGCCCGTCAGGACCCCGTCAGCACCCGCTCCACCGATCCGAATGCCCTTCAACCCGCCATCCTCAGCAACGGCACCGTCGGCATCTGGCTCACCCGCCTCAGCGACGACCACGGCATCACCCAGCTCGCTCTCCGGGACCTCCCGCTCGATCAATTCATCGACACCCTCTTCCTCCGCCTCCTCACCCGCCTCCCCACCGCCGAGGAAAAAGCCGTCTACCTCGCCCAACTCGAACCCGGTTACACCACCCGCAAAACCACGCCCCCCGAGACCAAACCCACCCCACGTTACCCCTTCAAATACGTCTCCTGGTCAAACCACCTCGACACCGAAGCCAACACCCTCCGCCAACAGCAGGAAGTCGCCGCCCGCAAAGGCGATCCCCCCACCGCCCGCCTCACCGAAGCCTGGCGCACCCGCCTCGAAGACTCCCTCTGGGCCCTCCTCAACGCCCCCGAATGGGTCTTCGCCCCTTGAGCATCCGCCTCCCTCGTGCTACCCTTTCCCATCATGACTACGACTGCCGAATCTCTCATGAATACTCTTCTCGATCTTCCCGAGGCAGATCGCATGGAAATCGTCGAGCGCCTTCAAGACAGTCTCTTCGACGTCCTTCAACCCGCCGGGGAAATCAGCGAAGAACTCAAAGCAACCCTCGACCGCCGCTGGCAGGAAATCGAAAGCGGCCAGGTCGAATGCATCCCTCATGAAACGGTCATGGCCAACCTGAAAGCCAAACATGGACTTTGAAAATTGTCACCCATCCTGAAGCTCAAGAGGAACTTTCGGAAGCTCTCCGATGGCTTCAGGAAAGAACCCTTCGGTCCGCTGATGACCTCTTCAACGCCTACGACAAACAAGTCGAACAGATCCGCCAATCACCAACCAGCCATCACTTCATTTATCGAGATTTTCGTCGGGCCAATCTGAAACGCTTTAGCTATCACCTGATCTACAGGACCACAGCCGACTCCCTCTTCATCATCGCCTTCGCCCACGACAAACGCCACCCCGACTACTGGAAGACCCGTATCCCCAGCGCCTAACCTCTCCGCAATCCGCAATCCCAAATCCGCAATCACCATGAACCGCCGCCACTTCCTCCAATCCACCGCCCTCGCCGCCACCGCCTCCCCCCTCCTCCACGGCACCACCCCCATCGCCAAACCCAAAGGCAAAGCCGAACACTGCATCTTCATCTGGCTCGGCGGCGGCATGGCCCAAATCGACACCTTCGACCCCAAACCTCTCGGTGACCCCAAAGCCTCCCCCAAAAAAGCCGGCTCCGCCTACGCCTCCATCGAAACCTCCGTTCCCGGCGTCCGCCTCTCCCAGCACCTCCCCAAAACCGCCCGCCTCATGGAGCACGTCACCGCCGTCCGCTCGGTGAACCACAACATCATCAACGAGCACGCCATCGCCACCAACTTCGTCCACACCGCCCGCCCCATCAGCGGCAGCACCAGCTACCCCTCCATCGGCTCCATCGTCGCCCATCAACGCGGCGCCGTGAATCCCAAGGTGCCCGCCTACATGCTCATCGGCTACCCCAGCCCCAGCCGCGGTCCCGGATTCCTCGGCGCCAAATTCGGCAACATCTACCTCACCGACACCACCTCCGGCCCCGCCGGCTTCACCCGCCCCGAAGACGTCACCAGCCAGCGCATCTCCACCCGGGAAAAACTCCTTCGCCCCCTGCAGGAGCGCGTCGCCGAATCCGCCGCCATGGCCGACTACGAAGCCGCTCAGCGCGAAGCCCTACGCCTCGCCGGCCCCGAGTTCATGCGCAACTTCAACCTCAAGGAAGAATCCGCCTCCCTCCGCAACGACTACGGCTCCGAGTTCGGCCAGCGCTGCCTCCTCGCCCGCCGCCTCATCCAGGACGGCGTCCGTTTCATCGAGGTCTCTCACAACCTCGGCTTCGTCAACGGCACCGGCTGGGACACCCACAACGACGGCCAGGAAAAACAGCACCTCCTCATCAAAGACCTCGACGACGCCCTCGCCACCCTCATCACCGACCTCAAAACCCACGGTCTGCTCGATAAAACCCTCATCGCCCTCGGCACCGAGTTCGGTCGCCCCCCCGAGTTCGACAGCGGCGGCGGTCGCGGCCACCAATGCAGCACCTTCAGCCTCCTCCTCGCCGGCGGCGGTCTCAACCACTGCGGCGCCTACGGCGTCACCGATGACCTCTCCAAAAAGATCCTCGAAAACCCCGTCTCCGTCCCCGACTTCCACGCCACCATCCACTCCGCCCTCAACATCGACCCTGCCCACGAACTCATGGACGGCACCCGCCCCGTCCCCCTCACCGACAACGGCAAACCCATCGCCGCCCTCTTCGGCTAAAAATCCAAACGCAGTGCCCCATCGGAGGACGGGATTGCATCCCGCCCACTTAACTCACCCCTCCTTCACCCTCCCTCGTCACAAACATCACCATGACCCGTCGGCATTCCGGAAACCGCTGAATGCTCAACTCCCCAGCAAGCCCCGAAAACAGAGCCTCAATCTGAGCGTCACTCAAAAAGTGTTTGATCACTCTGAAGCTCGATCCATCAGACAGCCGCCTCTCCTGAATCGGGTTCCCCTCATCATCGAAAACGCCCGTCACGGAATGCTCACCAGGCAGTTGATCAATGAACACGATTGGTGATCCCGAACGAACTCGACGAATCGCTCCCGCGAGAAACCCCTCCATCCTGGAAAGCGGCACATGCGCCAACCAATCAACCGCCAAAATCGCATCAAATACCCCCGGTATCAGATCCAGACGATAAGCATCCGCCTGCAAAAGAGTGACTCGATCCAATGGCAACCGCTTCTTCCGGGCCTCATCAAGAGTCGATGGATTGTAATCCGTCGCCGTGACCGAAACCGCTGTCTCCGCTGCAAACTGAGTCCAAAACCCCGGTCCACAAGCGATCTCTAAAACCTGCCTTCCACGCATCGCACTGCGGACACGCTCGATGATCGGCAACAGAACACGAACCTTCGCCTCATCGTCATAGCCCATCGACGAATCATAAACAGAGGCCCTTTGCCCGTAATACCTCTGCATCTCTTCAATGATCATAGTCTTTCAGCAATGAGCGACTCCACCCAAACCAGCACAGCAATCCTACCATCGCCACGTTAGCCTTGAAAAGACGAAAAGTCATATCGAACCAAGGCGTCGGCTAGGCATCGCCATGTAGCGGCCTCTTGAACGAAGCCCCTCTCCAAGAATGACGCAGCCTCAACGCCGAGGGTTGAGAAGTTCGGCGTTTAAGCGTTTTCAAGGCAGCACCACAGCCCCAATCGCATGATCGGTGCCGTCCGGATCCCAATACTTGACAGTGTAAGTCCCTGCGGAAACGCCCTTCACTTCAACATAACCCGGATACCCACCCTTCCGGTTGGCACGGGTAAAGCTCGCAGTCACCAGAATGCCCGATCAGGGAACCTGAGTCCTGACGGCGTCAATCCATTGCCCTGAATGAACAATCTTCGTCTCAAAAGCAATCGGGATCCGATAGGCGCCTCCCCCGAGCGTAGCGGGAGCCCCAATAGCAATTCCACCAGCAGCAAAAAAGTCCCGTGACTTAGTCTCGGAACGTCCGGCCAGCGTGACAGTCGCCAGCAATAGCATTGTGCTGAGTCGGTGTTTCATCTTTTTCTAACGCTCAAACTGAGCCGCGATCATAGCTGGCACGGAGTGTGTTGCTCACAGCACACTCGGTGACAGACATCATCGTTGGCTCTAGTGCTTTGTAAGGCTCATTTTTTCTTCATCTGCACTGCTATGCGATTTCCTTCCGAGTCTTCAAATTCAGCAACAAATCCGTAATCTCCTACGTCGGTCTTGGGGTATAAAACCCTCCCGCCGCCTTTTGTCGCTCTACTTAAAGTGGAATCAATGTCCAATGTGGAAAAGTATATCCGTGATCCATCGAGAGAAGGCTTGTAACTATCTCCTTTTGCTAAAGCACCGGTGGCACCTTCGGTGCCAGCAGTATAAGGGAAAAGCGCCATTTCATTTCCGTCTATGCTCTGCTTTTCAAATTCAAATTCAAAAACCATGGAATAAAATTCCATAGCCCTGTCTATCTCATTAACTGGTATCTCGCAGTATGATATGGGATTGTTCATGTTGTGTTTTTGTGACGATGCGCATCCAACTAGCGCCATTATCCAAAGCGCAATTCCAGAAGCTCTGACTCGAGTTTTCATTTGGTTTTCCATTCTGTATCCCTAACGACTCAGTTCAGGCGACGGCGAGCGCAAGACGTTGCTGACACGACAGATAGCCTTCGAACCGTTGCCTGCATCCGTTTTGTCGCCCTTGGTTTTGTTGTTGGTGCTCCTTCATACCTTCTTCTGGGAAAGCAGTTGTGTGATGGGCTCGTTCGATGCTCGATGGCGATAGCCAATGCCGATCAGCCATAAAGCGATCACCGCCATAACAAGACAGAACCAAGGTCCCATTCTACGGTCGCTCTCGACGGACTTGTTGTGGGCATCGATCAACAGAGCGTCACGGCCCTCAATCTTCATCGTAATGAACTCATAAAACTGCTGGTTCCGGAGCCAGTTCCTTCGTGGAGACGAAGACTCCGAAGCGGCTACTCCCAATACAACCGGTGCTCCCGGACCGAGTCGAGAAAGGGCATCTCTAGCGAACGCATGGGGATACAGCTTCGAGAAGCATCGAAACGGCACAGACTGGTCAGATAATGAAATCTCCAGGCATGCATTCTTGCCGCTGAACTCACGAGCATCGATTACAGTGCCAGCAATCCGCGTAATGTCCGCGTCGGTCAGTAGAGGAGCGGTAATCCAATGGTATGCCAAGAATGACACTATCCCGAGACCAATAACGCCAAGGCCCATTAATCGTTTTGGAGTGAAGGACGCTGGATTCATTGGTTAGGCGAACGTCTCGGATCAGGCGACGGCGAGCGGGAAGCGTCGATGACACGACAGATGCCATACGAGCCGTTGCCTGCATCCGTTTTGTTCTGCCTTGGGTTACGGTGAATCATGTTTGTATTCTTGGTGGTTCTGGATGCCTCGTCAACCACTCCGCCGCCGTCAGGCGCACATGCTCGTCAAATGCCTTGATGGCGGCATCGCCGTAGAGACCATTGAAGCCGATCACGTTTGGAGAATCCATCATGTCTTCGTAACTCCAGTAAGCTCCGATGAAGTCGTGCATATCGTGAGAATCGCCGACATAGACGCTCGACTGATGAATCGAAACCTCGGTCCAGTAAACCTCCTTCATCAGTCGATGAAGTTCGTTGTGTGGCGTGCTCTCGCCTCCAGTGATCCGCGTAGCATAATGGTGCAATAGAATCTCAACCGCTTCCTGACGGGTGGGTAACGCAAGCCCGATACGTCGCGCTGCTGCATCAAACAAGGCCTGAGACTCGTGCATAGTCGAGACAGGTTCCCAGGCAAGTTCGTGTAGTTCTGGTGCTTCGTGACCACTCTCAATCAGCAATATGGCCAACCTCTGAAACTCAGTGGCGCTGAAGTGAAGCAACACACGACGAGCAAGCTGGACATCGAAAGGCAAGTCTGGCGTCACGATACGCTTCGTTGGTTGGCAGAACGACTCGGATCAGGCGACGGCGAGCGCAAGACGTTGCTGACACGACAGATAGCCTTCGAGCCGTTGCCTGCATCCGTTTTGTTCGCCCTTTTGTGGCCGTAGGTTAGCTGTGCTGTGGTCATGTTGGAATCCGTGCGCTTCGTCTCTGGATTTGGCTACCAAAATCTCCACCAAGGCTTCTTCGAGGTCGCCTGACTAGCGCAGTGCTGGCAATGCGGCTTGGGTGCCTCGCCGCGAAGCCATGCTGGAAGAATGGTGCCGCGTGGAACGGACCAATCAAACTGATCGCCATCTGAAAAGATTGCCTCGCATGGACAGCCCTGTAGCGCCTCAGCCGTCAGGGATAACTCCTCCTCGGTCTCTGGTTGATGGTAAATGTAGGCAACTCCCATCTCATCATCGCGGCGAAACACGGTTGGTGCCGTCTCTCTGCAAAGGTCACAGACCAAACACTGATCATCTACATAGAACTTCCCTGGAGCGTTCTGCGGGAGTCTGTTGCTGAACGTGTCTGCTGGCATAGCGGTGCGCTGTTAGTTGGGCGAACGTTTCGGATCAGGCGACGGCGAGCGGGAGGCGTCGATGACACGACAGATGCCATACGAGCCGTTGCCTGCATCCGTTTTGTTCGCCCTTGGTTGGTGGTGATGGGGGTTTCATGTCGTGGCTGAAGTCTGACAATGCCTCGTCAAGCTGTGGGTCACCAAAAAGGCCGCGACTGCGGGGCTCGACAATATCGTGAGGACAACGCTGTAGTAGCAACTCCAGGCAACGATGGCTGTCATAGGAAACTGTGAGCGGCAGACCTCGTAGATGAACCCAAGAATGACCGCCAAAGCTGCGGCGATCAGAGGACATGCGAGAGCAAACAGAAGGCGATGCCTGTCTGTAGAACGCCTAGAGATCCCGGCCACCGAACCCACCACAACAGCCCAGGTGATGAGCCACACGAATACAGTGACCTCGGGTCTGGTCCAGTCGGAGCGTCCAAAAATGCCAATGAACAACATCGGTGGAGCCAAGGAAAGTCCGCCACAGCACCAATCGATGGCTCGATAGCCTTGATGACCGTTAGCGCTGTTCATAATCGGCGAAGGACTTGGTTGTTGGGCGAACGTCCCGGATCAGGCGACGGCGAGCGCAAGACGTTGCTGGCACGACAGATAGCCTTCGAGCCGTTGCCTGCATCCGTTTTGTTCGCCCTTGGTTGGTTCTGTGGCCTGATCTGCTGTGGTCATAGTGATGCCTGGTGTCTGGTCGTGATCAACGCTGTGCAATGAACCACTCCACCGTGGCTGAAAGGCAGTGTAGATCAGTCTCATCATAAATGTTCACGGTGATCTCAATACTCCCACGTCGCTTCGTGCTAATGTCGGCCAGAAGCTGCTCTCGTGCGGCGTCAGGGATGGCGGCACGAGCTGCAATTGAGCCGCTTGCAGGCTTGCGGAACTTGCAGTCGAAGCGCCGAACGACTGGGACGATGGAATCTGCGACGTGCCCGATGGCTCGAAGTAAAACCTCACCACTGGTGGCCTCAGCGAGAGACATCAATGCACTGGCGTGAACAGTCCCAAGGTGGTTCGTGTAACGGTCTCCAGAGGGAAGGCTAAGCACATAGCCCTCTCGCTTGCAGTGCTCGACGCCAATGAACTGGTTAAATGGGAGCTTTGTGATGTCCATGACTTTGAATCGTTGATTTCTGATCGACGAGGGGCGCTTCGAGGTTGGGCGAACCGTCCAGGATCAGGCGACGGCGAGCGCAAGAGGTTGCTGACACGACAGATAGCCTTCGAGCCGTTGCCTGCATCCGTTTTGTTCGCCCCAGTGCTACTTTTTGGCGTCTGTCGTTTGTTGTGTCGCATCAGTCAGGCGAGAAAGGTAATAGTCACGGCAAGCTTGATCGAATGATGGAACACCCTCACGTTTCGGGTCTTTGATGTCGATCAAGTATGCGTTCTGCTGGCAGTAGAATAGCCCAACGCCATACTGCAAGGACAAGGAATCGGCGAGTTTTGGGCCGTCCGGCGAGGGCTCGTTCCACCCGTATGGAAAGTAGATGATGTTGGGCAGAGGTATCTGGCCACCAAGACGAGGATCAGCAACCTTGGCGTCCGGTGGGAAGTCCCGATAGAAACCGGTCAGAAGCTTCTTCAGTGAGTCGATATCAAAGACTCTATCCAGCCCATGAATCCGATAGGCTGGCTTATCTGGCTTGGTTCGGCGCATTACGTCATCACCATAGATGACAATGCTGTATGTCGATTCCGAGCGGAGATGATGCTTCGGGGAGAGCTTAGAGTCAGGAGGGCGGACAACTGTGAACCCAAATGCTCTCGGATCTGGCTGTTGAGCCGAACAAGCGAGCGCACTTCCAAAGATCAAAGCGGGTAGCAAATATCGCATAGCAATTGACTCCGTTTGTTGGGCGAACGACCCGGATCAGGCGACGGCGAGCGGGAAGCGTCGATGACACGACAGATGCCATACGAGCCGTTGCCTGCATCCGTTTTGTTAGCCCTTGGTGGCATCGCTGGTGATCTTGTTCGTCTTGAGGTCATACTCGAGGTGAAGCCGGACTCCGGTGCCTGACTTCTTGGCGTGTGAACCACGGAGCGTAAACCGCAAAGTCTCACGGTCCGTCCAGGTCCAGTCATCAATACCTGTGTGGTAAAGCTCAGACATCTTGTGGTCTGATATCGTGTCTGAAAATTGCCATGCCATCCAGTCCAAACGCGACTCACAACGCAACACACGGCCAGCATCGTCAACCGTGTAGAGCCAAGCGATGTTGTCGCCTGAACCTGTCTTCTGAACATAGAGAATCCATCTTCCATCAGGTGACTTCTTGAAAAGGGGCTTCCAAGGTGGACCCGCTTCATCATCGTAGATCAATGTCACCGCAGGATGAGATGCGTCCGTAAACTTCACTTCCGCTCGCCAAGCTGCTTCGACCTGCGAAACATCTATGGCGTAGGCGGGCGGAGCAGAACAGGCTGTCGAAGCCGCAAAGACCTCAGTCAGGAAGATTGCTGAACTGGCAATGGCGAGGCGCATCGTTGTTTGGGCTAACGTTTCGGATCAGGCGACGGCGAGCGGGAGGCGTCGATGACACGACAGATGCCATACGAGCCGTTGCCTGCATCCGTTTTGTTCGGCGTTGCGGTCATTCGGGAAGATCGTTGAAGAATTGCCGCACATCATAATTGGCGATGGTGCGTGCTAAACTGAGTGGGCTGACGCCGTGCTTGTTCTGGCGATTTGGGTCGGCTCCGGCCTCGCGGAGTAGCTGAATAAGCTCACCGCGACCGTTCGAGTAGAACACCGCTTTGCATAGTGGGGTGTTGCCGTGCGTGTCTTGGGCTTCCACGGGAGCGCCGTGCGTGATGAGCAGAGCCGCCGCGCCAACAGAGTATTCTTGAGCCGCGAAGTGAAGAGGCGTCAAACCAGACTTATCAGCGGCACCCGCAGCAAAACCCGCTTCGAGCAAGTGTTGCACCTCCGCAATGTTGTTCTCCAGCGCGGCATAATGCAGAGCTGTCCTTCCATCACGGTCAATTGAAGTCGTCATTTTGGAAAGCGGGTAGTATCGCCGAACGTCTCGGATCAGGCGACGGCGAGCGCAAGACGTTGCTGACACGACAGATAGCCTTCGAGCCGTTGCCTGCATCCGTTTTGTTCGGCCTTGGCGGGTGTTGGTTCGTGTGGATCATCATGCATTTCGACTCAGAAAGGGCAATGCAGCAAAGAAAGCGGCAGCAAGATAGCCAGTCTGCCTGATCGGCCAGTCACCAAACCACTCATTTCTGAGTCCAAGCGCCATCAGAACACAGCACCCTCCCAGAAGGACTCCAACAACGTAGTAAACAAAATGAAGTCGCGGTCTCCCGATGGTCAAATGTCGGCGACAAGCCCGAATGGCAAGCATCGCGAATTGGGCAAGATACAGCACCGAGATAGACAACACGACCATTGGCAGCCACATCTGCAAGACGACTTGCCACAGAGCACGACTATCGAGTGGGTAGCCATGAAAGTTCTGCCAGACTCCCCTGTGCACGTGTCCCGGAGGAAGATGCCATGATGCGAATCGTCGGTATTCCTCGTCAGCAAGTGAAAAGTAGAAGAGTGCGCAGATGCAAACAAAAAGCGCCGCGACCAAAATAGCTGCGGCGATCCCAAAGAGCCGAATCTTCGATATTGCAATCATCACGCTGGACTCCGCTTCTTGGCCGAACGTCAAAGGCCTGCCACCCGCTACCGGGGGCGCACCTCCGCCTCGGGTTTAGGTTTATCTTTACCCTCCGACTTCAACTGCGGGGCGGTAGCGGGTTGGTCAGCGCCGCCTTGTTCGCTTATTGTTTTGAAGGCTGGGTTTCGAGCGAGTTCTTCCTGAAAAAGCTCGGCATAAATCCCTTTTAGCCGGTCGCAACTCCAGTGCGTCCCAATATCAAGAATCATCTTGTTGTTCTTCTTCTGCATGCCCTCGTGTGAAAAGAAAAAATACTCCAACTTTCCCGGAACAGTGGTGCGAAAATGGGAAAACAGCTTCGGAGAGTCCTCAATAAGGTATGAAAACTCCAATTGAGTTCCGACGGTTAAATTGCCTTTGTGCACGCTCGCGATGACCGCTCTCTTCACAATTTCGCCCTTCCACTCCTCTTTTGTTGGAGGAATCCACTCCTGCTCATAGATGCAGATAGTCGCTACTGAGTCGCTTTCGTCGATACGCGCGAGGATATTCTCTCTCATTGCGGCACGAAATTCAGGATCCTTCTCGTCCTGGCCGCTTGCGGACAATACGAAGGCAGCTAACACGGCGATTGATCCAGTAATATTCATTTTCTAGCGAACGTCTCGGATCAGGCGACGGCGAGCGCAAGACGTTGCTGACACGACAGATAGCCTTCGAGCCGTTGCCTGCATCCGTTTTGTTCGCCCTTGGTTGTGGATGGTCGCTGCTCATGCTGGTGAAAATGGAGTAGTGTCCAAGTGACTGGCTGAAAAGGTCTGGATGAGGCGAAGACAACGATCTGAAACGACCAACCCGGATGAAGACTGTCCAAAATCATGCTCACCAGCAAGTCCTGAAATCCGAATCCACCTGAACTCAGGAAGCTGCCGATCCCCGTAAATGTCCGTGAACTGCTCAGATCGTGATACCTCAACATCTGCAACGGAGAAGCCAGTGAGTCCGGCTGAAACAAAGCTCTCTGTTAGTCCGCGTGTGGCGATGAAACACGGAAAGCTCTCCAATAGATCATCTCCCAGCCAACCATCAAAGACGTAGTGCAATCGTGAAACAACGGGCGGATGAACCGCTGTGTCGATCTGTGTATTCGGCCCTAGACCGCCTGCCACCTCTGGC
>JAIYDW010000034.1 GCA_027487315.1 Verrucomicrobiaceae bacterium
AGTCCAGCATCAATCCCCGCAACCAAAGCAAATTCCCCTGCAGATCATAAGCCACCAAATCATTCGAAGAAAACAGCGCAAACACCCGCTCCCCGTCGCTGCATGGCGTCGGCGCCGCCACACTCGTTTTCTTATGGCTCATCGTCCGCCCCGTCGCCCGCAGCGTCCGCTCCCACATCTTATCGCCATTCAAAGCGGAAAAACAAAGCACATGCAGCGTGCCCTGTTCATTGCCACTCGCCGCCGTCACAAAGACCTTGTCCCCCACCACAATCGGACACGACAAACCGCGCCCCGGCAAGGCCACCTCCCACGCCACCTCCGGCGTTTCCCTCACCTGCTCCGCCGCCTCCGAAACCCCACTCCCATTCGGCCCGCGAAACTGGCTCCAATCATCCGCCAACGCCATCATCGGCACCGCCAAACCCAACCAAAAAGAAATCGTTTTCATCGTCATAAAAGTTTTTCCAATCCGATCCAACCTCAGGACTTCGGCAGGATCGCCGTCCCCGTCGCATCACAAATCCGCAACTGAAACCGCCACTCCACCGTCCACTGCTCCGTCTGCTCATTCTGACAGCACTTCACCAGCAGCGTGTTTTTCCCCTTCTTCAACGTCACCGGCAGCTTGTACTGATCCAGCTTCATCCCCCGATGATACTCATCCCTCCCAAAAACGAGTTTGCCATTAAGCCACACCTTCCACCCGTTCTTGCACCCCAATCGAATCTCCGCCTGCCGCTCCTCGGCCGCCTCAAACTCCGCATACGCATACCCCGTCACCTCCTTCAGCATCCCGAACGGCTCATTGAAATCGATCATCCCATACTCGTCCTTGCTCTCAAAAGGCACCCAAACCGCCTCCATCCCTTTTCCCTCATACTTCGCCTTCAAATCCACCCCCACCTCCGGCGGAAAGACCTGATCAAACCCACCCCGATCCACATTCGTGAATGGAGCGATCAACTGCCATTTCATCAAAAACCCAAAGTGCTTCGGCAAATCCACCTGCTCACCCAAATCCCTCAACCCCTTAGCCAGCGCATTGATCTGCTCCTCATCCCGCGCCCCATCCAGCGCCTTCTTAAAGGCCGCCACCGCTCCCTTCTTGTCCTCCTTCGCCTTCAACGCCAGCCCCTCTTCCAATAACTCCGCCACCGCAAACAATCGCAGTTCCGCCGCCGGATCGTTCAAAAGCCCGGGCCTCAATGCCTCAGCCACTTTCGGCGCATCCTGCATCAACATCTCAAAGGCCAGCAACCTTGGAGCGGTATCATTCGCCGTGTCTTTGACCAACGCCGCCAGATCCGCCTCCGGCAATCGACCACCCTTCCGTGCCCGATCCGCCACCGTCTCGACCGCCGCCCTCAGCCAATTCTGCGCCAGCGGATTAGCCCCATTCATCGCCTTCAAGATGGCCGTCATCTTCTCGGGCTCAGCCGCAGCCGCCTCCTTCCAAGCCACACCCGCCGCCGCATTCCCCGCCCCCTCAATGCCTACAGCTCGAATCGCGTCAAAATCCCCACCCAACGTCACATCAGCCAACCCTGACACGCTAACAACCACTCCAAACAAAAGACAATTCAAGCGCTTCATATTCCAAATCGATTCCTCCAAGAACAAACAACGCCTCATTAGCCCCGTCAATTTCCACTCATCCGCTAATTGGACACCTTATTCATCTCGGATCCCCACATTCAAGGTGCTCCAGTGGCGCAGGACACAAACGGCTAGGGCTCAATAACAGCCACCGCCGATTTCTCACCCTACTCCTCTCATAAGTGAGAATACTCGCAATCCATCCAGTCCTCGCAATGGATTTCAGCCCTCCAAAAAACGCCCGAAGACTTTATTTTAACTCCAAAAACCGAACTCAAATGGCTTAGATCGTATATTTCATAAGATATTAACTTTCATAAATCATAAATATTGTTTTATTAATAATTACTGTAATTTGTGCTTGTCATAAGAATGAGAGTTGATATAATTCTCACATATGAAAGCACCTGCTTCTCACTCCCCCCTTTCCGAGCCCTTCGCGTCCCACGAAGGTTTTGCCTCCTCTAGCCTCGCCGGCGGCAGCATCGCCACTCGCCCCTCAATGGCCGTTGGCGCCTCTCTCACCGCCTCAGCACCCGCCACTCCCAATCATCGAGTCGCCTCCCGCACCTCCACCCCCAGCACCGGCTTCCGCTGGATCGCCCTCGCCGTCGCTGGCGACCTCACCATCGCCGCTCTCGGCTCCCTGCTCGCCTTCTACGTTCGCTTCCACACCTTCGTTCGCGACCTCGGCGTCTACGAAGCCCTCTCCATGCGCCAATACCTCGGCCACATGGTTCTTGGTTCCATCTCCCTCGTCATGGTCCTCGGCTGGATGGGCGTCTACCAGAAGAGCGCCCTCCTGCGCCCTCGCTGGGTCGCTGACCGCATCCTCAAAGGCGTCGTCATGTGGACCATCGGCTTCCTCACCTTCACGCTCGCCTTCAAACTCCAACCCCCCATCTCCCGCGTCTACACCGCCCTCAACGGCGTCTGCGTCTTCGCCCTCCTCGAAATCTGGCGCGCCTTCCTCACCCAACTCCTCCGCCAGCCCAAGCGCCTTAATGTCCTCCGCCAGCGTGTCCTCTTCGTCGGCTGGAGCCCTGACGCCGCACGCCTCCACCGCACCCTCGCCAACGATCCCTACTCCGCCCTCAGCATCGTCGGCATGGTCACCCCAACCAACGCTCCCCTCGACGAATCCGCCAATCAAAATCGCCCCACGCACCTCGGCTCCCTCTCGCAAGTCGAGGGCCTCCTGGCTCGGCACGAAGTCGACATGGTCATCGTCGCCGACTTCTACGGACAACGCGACGAATTCACCAGCCTCTCCGCCCTCTGCGAACGCGAACTCGTCCAGTTCAAAATCATCCCCTCCTGCTTCCGCATCTTCGTCTCAGGTCTTCACCTCGAAACCATCTCCGGCACCCCCATCCTCGGCGTCGATCGCCTCCCCCTCGATAGCCCCCTCAACTGGGCCATCAAACGCGCCACCGACATTGTCGGCAGCCTCGTCGGCCTCGTCCTGTCCGCCCCCATCATCGCCTTCTTCGGCGCCCTCGTCTGGCTCGAATCCCGCGGTGCCATCTTCTACCGCCAGCGCCGCACCGGCATCATCGGCAAATCCTTCGACATCTTCAAAATCCGCTCCATGAAACTCGACGCCGAAGCCGGCAAAGGCGCCCAATGGTGCCAGGAAAACGACCCCCGCCGCCTCCGTGTCGGCGCCTTCATGCGCAAATACAACATCGATGAGGTCCCCCAGTTCTGGAACGTCCTCAAAGGGGAAATGAGCCTCGTCGGCCCCCGCCCCGAACGCCCCGAACTCATCCAAAACTTCAAACACGACATCCCCCACTACAACGCCCGCCACCACGCCAAACCCGGCATGACCGGCTGGGCCCAAATCAACGGCCTGCGCGGTGACACCGACCTCGCTGAACGCATCAAATACGACCTCTGGTACATGGAAAACTGGAGCCTGTTCCTCGACTTCCAAATCATGTTCATGACCTTCTTCAAGCGCGCCAACGCCTACTAAGTCCATCCCAACCGACCGCTCACGCCATGTCGCCATGCCCCACGATCACCTTCACCGTCTTCACCCCGACCTTCAATCGCAAGCACACCCTGCATCGCGCCTACCTCAGCCTCGACGCCCAAACCTGCCGCGACTTCGAATGGCTCATTGTCGATGACGGCTCCACCGATGGCACCGAGGAACTCGTCAAACAATGGCAGCGCGAAGGCCGCGTCCCGATCCGCTACATCCGCCAACCCCATGGCGGAGCCCATCGCGCCCACCAAACCTGCCTCGAAGAAGCCCGTGGCGAACTCGTCATCAAGCTCGACTCCGATGACGGCTGCGCCTCCGCCTCCCTCGAACGCCTCAAACACCACTGGCTCGCCATCCCCGACCAGGACCGCCCCCGCTTCGCCGGCGTCACCGCCCTCTGCCTCGATGAACGCGGCCACCTCGTTGGCGACACCTTCCCCACCTCCCCCCTCGACTGCACCGCCGCCGAACTCGAATACGTCCACAAAGTAACCGGCGAAAAATGGGGCTGCGTCCGCACCGACGTCCTCCGCCAATTCCCCTTTCCTGAAAACGTTCCCGGAAACTTCATCCCCGAATCCTACATCTGGGTCCAAATCTCCCGCCATTACCTCACCCGTCACGTCAACGAAGTCCTCCGCGTCTACTGGACCGATGCCCCCAGCCTCGTCCACGGCAAGCCCGACCCCAAACGCAACGCCGTCGGTCACCGCCTCATGTTCCAAATGGTGCTCAACCACGAAGCCACCTACTTCACCCGCGCTCCCGCACGCCTCCTCCGCGCCGCCGCCCAATACACCCGCTTCGCCAGCCACTCCGGCCTGGGCCTTCGCAGCCAGTGGCAAAACCTCACCAGCACACCCGCACGCCTCCTCTGGCTCACCGCTCTGCCTCTAGCCACTACCCTCCTTATCCGCGACCGCCTTCGCCATTCCCCTTCCAAACTACCCGCTACGCTCAACGTCCCCGCCCTTTCCAAAGCCTGAGCCCCGCCACGGAAGCATTGAGTCGGCTGTTAGAATTGAATGTCCCCATCGCCATGCACCTTCAGCATGGCATTGAGCACGGCCGCAGCCTCCTGGCCTTTTTTCCTGATTTCAGGGTCACTCCCGATCGCTGGATCAGCAAGCGCCCGCCACGCTTCCAGAAGTGATCTCCACGCCGCCCGCCGCTCCGGTGGCAACTCGTCACTTGGAATCGCCCTGAGCTTTTCAACCAAATCACCCCGACCCTGCTCCGCTTCAGACGGATCATGGCGCAAAATCAAAACATCGCGCAAACGTGAGATAAAGGCCTTTTCAGCAAGGTATCCACGTGCGGCATCTCCCAAAACAGTCTCTTTGACCCTCGGCTCGGGTGGCGCACTTTTTTCAGCATCCACTTCCGGATCGGCCTTCGAGGCTTTCACCTGTTTTTGGCTGGTCTTCTCCCTTCCTCCACGCTGCGCCCGCCAGATGGATCGAACCCCAAAAATCACTCCGACGACCACAACAATCGCAAGCAGTTTGGCAACAATGGATTGGCGCAACATCAAAACGAATCCTTAGGCCAAAATGGACTTCACGACAGCGCCACCCACGTTGGTAAGACGGAAATCCCGCCCTTGAAAACGATAGGTAAATCGTTCGTGGTCAATGCCGAGCAAATGCAGCATCGTGGCATGGAAATCATTGGCCGTCACCTTACCGTCAACCACATCAAATCCGAATTCATCCGTCTCTCCATAAGAGATTCCCGGCTTCACACCGCCACCGGCAACCCAGAAGCTAAACGCATCACGATGATGCTCCCGACCATAGTCTCCCCCTTTGCCGGATGCCCCGCCTTGCGCATAGCTGGTGCGCCCGAATTCCGAGACAAACATGACCAGCGTTTCTTCCAGCAGGCCGCTTTCCTCAAGGTCTTGAAGTAGCGCCGCCGTTGGTTGATCCACATCACTGGACACTTTCGAAAAGCGCGAGATGATCCCTGAATGATGATCCCACCCCGGATGAAAAAGCTGAATGAACCGCACACCCTGTTCACACAGCTTGCGCGCGGTCAAACAGTTGCGCGCAAAACTCCCGGGCCGCTTGGCCGATTTCCCATAGCGCTCCAGAGTCTCCTTCGATTCAGAGGAAACATCCGTCACCTCCGGCACCGCCGTTTGCATCCGAAACGCCATTTCCATCTGCTTGATCCGCGCCTGAATGGCCTGCTCTCCACGCACCCGCAACTCTTCCTGCTGCACCTCAATCATCTGCTCAACCATCTTCTTGTGCAGCGTATCACTCAATCCTGCCGGATTATTCAAAAACAGCACCGGATCTTTGCCGGGCAAAAACTGCACCGCTTGATGCTGGCTCGGCAAAAAGCCGCTGTCCCAAAGTCGCGATGACAGCGGCTGGTCCGCATTCCGTTTGCTCACCATCACGATGTACGCCGGCAGATTTTCATTCTCCGAGCCCAAACCATAGCTCAGCCACGCTCCCATCGTCGGGCGCCCGGGCAGTTGATGCCCGCTGTTCATGAAGACAATCGCAGGATCATGATTCACTGCATCCGAGACCATGCCTTTGAGGAAGCAAATCTTGTCCGCCTGCTTCGCTAGATACGGGAAACGGTCGCTCACCCAGGCACCGCTTTGCCCATGCTGTTGAAACGGAAACGGCGAGCTTTGAATCTGAAACCGCTCCTGGTACTGGGACATCCCCAAAGGCATCCGACCGCGAAACACCGAATCTGGAAGGGGCTGTCCGTGACGCTCCGTCAGCAGTGGCTTGTAATCAAAGGACTCAAATTGCGACATCCCGCCGCTCATAAACAAGCAAATGACACGCTTCGCCTTCGGTGCAAAGTGCGGCAGGCCTTGAATGCCACCGCCCAACGCCACTCCACCCTCGCCCAGCAATGTCGCCAGCGCCGCCCCGCCGACACCATAGCCCATGCGGCTGATCCACTCGCGACGCGTCATGCCACTCGGTTCATCGAACCTTTGACACGGAAACAAGTCTGAAATCGCTCTCTGCATGATATCCATCCGTCTAGTAAACATTCACGAAGGCGTCCGCACTGAAAAGCGCTCGCACCATCACCAGCGTGGCAGCGACTTCTTCCGGTGGAAGCCCTTGCTGTAAAGGCGATTCTCCAGCCGCAGCCAGCAATTGACCGGCTTGTTCCCGGTCGTTCGAATACTCCTCCCTTCCTGACTGAATAAGCTCAACCAGTGCCAACGTTTGCGCCGCAATCGGCGATTTTCCTGTAAGCGCCCGGAACGCATCTTCCACCCGCTGCGCATCCGCATCAGCGCTTGGATGCTGACCCACCAAACGCTCAGCCAGCACACGCGCCGCCTCCAGATACCCCTTGTCATTCCAAACGGCTAGGACTTGCAGCGGACTCACAGTCGAAGTTCGTTTGACGAGACACACCTCGCGACTCGGTGCGTCAAAAAGCGTCATCGTGGGCGGAGGACAGGTGCGGCGCCAAAAGGTATAAAGACTGCGCCGGTAAAGGCTGCTCCCCTTGTCCTGCTCGTAAACATGCTGCGTTGCACTGTCTTCCCACAGGCCTTCAGGTTGGTAAGGCTTGACACTCGGCCCGCCAACAACAGGGTTCAACAGTCCACTGATCCTCAGCACAGAATCTCGCAGTTGTTCCGCCGTGAGCGGCAGACGCGGACCACGCGCCAACAGCGCATTGTCAGGATCAAATTCCCACTGCCCAGCGTCCACGGGCAGCGAACTGCGCGCAAAGACCTCTGATAATGCCAACTCCCGACAAAACGCCTTCATGTCCCACTCCAAATCCATCAGGCGTCGCGCCAGAAAATCCAACAACTCCGGCTGGGCAGGCACCTCCCCCTGCACACCAAAATCCTGTGGCGTCCTCACCAGGCCTTGACCAAAAAAGACACTCCAAAGCCGGTTTGCCTGCACCCTCGCGGTCAGTGGATGCCTCTTGTCCACCAGCCATTGCGCCAGTCCCAATCGGTTGCGCGGTGCTCCCTCAGGCATCGGCGGAAGCGCTGCGGGCGTGCCGGGTTCCACAACCTCGCCCGGTGATCGAAAATCACCTCGCTTCAGCATCGGCGTAACCCGCCCCAACCCCGGCGTGTCCTCCATGACCATGATGTCACGCAGACCAACATCGAAATCCGTCTCCTTGGCACGTGCCTCATTCAAGGCCGCCAAAGCCCGCACACCCTCCACATCCACCTCCCTAAAGTACCAGTCGAACCAGGGTTCATCCCCTTCCGGCACCGGCTTCCCACTCAAAAAGAGGATCTCCACCGCGCTGAGCTTCCGGTCATACACTCTCAACTCATCAATGGCCGCCCCAAGCAATCCGGTTTCATTGTTACTTTGCCCCAAAGAAAGCACCACTTCATGCTGGCTCCCATCAGCCACTTGCCCATCGTTTCCGTCCGCCCATTCCGATCGGTAATCAATGTCGCGCGTCAAGGAATCACGAATGATCCTGGTTTCCACCTCCTGACCGTCGACAAACAAATGCACCCCACCAGCCCGGCTTGATCCATCGTAACTCAGCGCCAAATGACGCCAGTTCGGGAAATCAATCTTCTCCTCCGCCTGCACCCGGATCGCGTTACCGGGGAAAAAATGCCCCAGCGTCAATGTCAGTTTGCCATCCAAAAACATCAGATCATAGCCTCGATGCCCCGTGTCCACGCCCGCTCGACACCGGTGCAGGATGACCGCCCGCTCCGGCGTCTCTTTCACCTTCAACCAAAAAGAAAAGGTGAAGGGCGAGTGCTTTCGGAAGTAAGCCAGTTCCGGTGGAAATTCACACAGGCCGCCAGAACCCGCCGGGAAGTCACACGCCCTTCCCACGACCCCGGGCTCGATCGAACGAACCGCTGGTGTGCGTGTGCGCATCGGAGGCGAGACCGACAGATGAAAATCGCCTTCCTTCTCATCCACCGCTTCAAACCCGGTTGCAAATTGAGGTTCAGGCATCACCGATGGCACCCTGTCTGCATGCTCTCCACCCCAGGCATGCTCCCACAGGCCACCACCACTCAAAGGCGGCGCCGAATGTCGCCTCCACTCGTCAAACCGCTCGCGCGCACTCTTCCGGACCGCCTCCAGACGATCCTCCGCCTCTTTTACCGCACGTTTGAGACGCTTTTGTTCCGTCTCTTGCCCCGCTTGGTAAACATAAGCGCTAGGCGGTGGCGTCCCGTTGCAAAATCGCGGGAAAAGGCCAAATTCATCCCCCTTGTCAAAAAACGCCGCCATCTGGTAATAGTCCCTCATCGTAAAAGGGTCAAACTTGTGGTCGTGACATTGCGCGCACTCCAATGTCAGCCCTAAAATGGCCGTCGACGTCACCTGGACACGGTCAAAAATCTGCATCCAACGGTTCTCCTCCGGATTGCTCCCAGCCTCATTCGTCATCACCGCCAATCGATGAAATCCAGTCGCCACTTTTTGGTCCTGCGTCGCCTGGGGCAACAAATCACCCGCCATCTGCCAAGTCAAAAACTGATCATAGGGCAAGTTGTCGTTGAACGCCCGAATCACCCAGTCCCGCCACGGCCACATCGAGTTGTCCTGATCCTCATGGCGCCCGTACGTGTCCGCATAGCGCGCCGCATCCAGCCAAATCGCCGCCATGCGCTCGCCATACGCCGGTCTCGCCAAAAGCCGGTCCACCACGCGCTCTTTTGCCTTCGGATCCGCATCAGCCAGAAATGCGTCCAGCTCCTCCACTGTCGGCACCATGCCATTCAGCGCCAAAGTCACCCGCCTCAGCCATTCATGCTTCTCTGCCCCGGGAGCCGCCTTCCAACCCTTTTCCTCCAGCCTCGCTGAAACAAGGTCATCCAGACTCTCTGCGGAAGGCGCCTCTGGTGGCAAAAAGGCCCAGTGTTGCTCAAATTCGGCGCCTTGTTCGATCCAACGCCCCAAAATCTCCGCCTGTGCCTTCGTCAAAGCGGAATGCTTGCTCGGAGGCGGCATCACCTCATCCGGATCTTGACTCACGATTCGCCTCATCAACTCGCTATTTCCAGCGTCACCAGGCGCGATCGCACTCGCAATCGCTTCCTCCCGACGATCAAGCCGCAGGTCTCCTTTGCGATTCGCCGCATCACTGCCATGGCAGCCAAAGCATTTCGCCGCGAGAATCGGCCGCACCTCAAAATTATACGACACCTTCTCCGCCGTCGATTGCGCATGGGCATAGCCTCCCAGCGTGACGACGAACCAAATCAGTCCCGCACGTCGATTTGATCGCGAACGGTTTCTAAGCTGCTCTTTGAACAATCTCAAGCCAGCAACCATATGCAAACTTGTCCCCCTGCCAACCTGTAGTTGGCATTGACGCGTTTCCAAGCGTCCCATCCGTTGACTCCGTTGCGAAACGGGTCAAGCCTATCGGCTCATGACCGGCCTCTTGAAACCGTTGTTCGACATCCTTTCCTCCATCAGGAGATGGTTGCGCTCGACGCCCCATGTCAGCGGCACCGCCGCGATCTTCGCCGTCCTCATCGTCCTCGCCATGCAATGGCAAGGCCTCGCTCAACCTTTCGACGACTCCCCACGCAACGGCATCGAACTCCTCGAACGCGCCGGTTGGGACCCTCCCACCGTCCCCATCCTCATCCTCCGTTACCTCCTCCCCTACCTCGAAATGTGGCTCCTGGTTGGAGGAGTTGTCTTCCACCTCGCCCTCTTCCGCGCCTGGCCCAATACCCGCCGCATGGTCCGCCCCGTCTGGTCCGCCTGCCTCTTCGTCGCCGCCTATTCCATCGCCTCCGACCTGTCCACTCACCTCGAAGCCACCGTCCTTTCCCTCACCGGCGAACCAACCGCCCCCACCGCCTACTTCGTCAAACTCGCCATGATCGGCCTCGCCTGCCTCATCCCGGCACTCGGCCTCCACCTCTACGCCCACGCTAGCCTCCTGAACCAATACACCCTGCGCAACTTCCTCGGCCCCGCCTTCTTCTGCTTCGTTGCCTTCTGCTCCCTCTACATCCTGATGGACCTCCTGGACAGCCTCAAAGACTTCCAGGATGCCAAAACTCCGGTCAGCAAAATGCTCCTCTTTTACCTCCATCTCGTCCCCTTCATCTTCGTCTCCGTCGCCCCCGCTGCCATCCTCCTCGGCGTCCTCTACTCCCTCACCAAAATGTCCCGCTCCAACGAGATCGTCGCCCAACTCGGCGCCGGTCGCAGCATCGCTCAAATCCTCACTCCGATCTTCCTCACCGCCCTCGCCGCCTCCCTCATCGCCCTCGCCGCCAACTACTACTGGGCCCCCCGCGCCGAAGGCAACCGCCAGGCCATCATGCGCGCCCTCACCGGCGGCCAGGGCGGCACCATCCTCGCCGACGCCCTCCTCTTCCATAACCCCGAATCTCATCGCACCTGGTTCCTTGGCTCCTTCCCTTTCAATCTTCGCGAAGAAAAAATCCGCAACATCGAAATCCGTCAGGAAAATGAAAAAGGCGAACTCGAGCGCACCTGGATCGCCCGCAGCGCCATGTGGTGGCCCACTTCCAGACTATGGCGCTTCTACCAGGGCCAGGAAATCCAATACACCAACGGCAAACCCACTCAACTCATCGACTTCACCGGCCGCCTCCCCGGCACCCCCTCCAAACTCGACGTCTTCGGCATCACCGAAACCCCCTGGAGCATCGTCTCCTCCGCCCTCACCCCGGATTTCATGGGCGTCCCCGACCTCGTCTCCTACCTCAAAGCCCACGAAGACAGCACCGACGCCAAACTCAACCCCTTTCGCACTCACCTCTACCACCGCTTCGCCTTCCCCTTCCAGTGCCTCGTCCTCGCCCTCGTCGCCGCCCCCCTCGGTATCGCCTACTCCCGCCGCGGCTCCATCGGCGGCATCGCCGGCTCCATCTTCATCTTCTTCGGCATGATCTTCGTCAATGACGTCTTCCTCTCCCTCGGCAAAGGCGGCCACCTCCACCCCGCCCTCGCCGCCTGGACCCCCAACCTCGCCTTCGGCCTCTTCGGCGCCCTCCTCCTCTACCTCCGCTCCCAAAACAAAGAACTCCCCAAATTCTCCTTCAAATCCGCCAAAGTCGCCCGCCCCCGCAACCGCAACGCCGCCCCCGCACCCGCCTAAACTCGTCATTCGTCATTCGTCATTCGTCATTCGTCATTCGTCATTCGTCATTCGTCATTCCTCATTCCCCTCCCCCATGCTCCAAAACTGGCACATCCGCTCCCGCGCCCACGCCTGCGCCCAAACCGAAGTCCCCTTCGAAGACGGCCAGCCCATGATCACCGCCATTTACTTCGACGCCGAAACCGGCGGCTACCTCCGCCGTGACATCTCCCTCGACGCCTGGGAAAAAGAAACCACCGAACGCAAAGCCATCGCCCACTGGCGCACCGCCTACTCCCCCACCATCGTCGAAACCAAACCCGAAGTCGCCAGCAAGGAAGGCGCCCTCGCCCTGCTCCAACGCTTCATCGAAGAAGACGAGCCCGCCACCGAGAACGCCCGCTACATCCTCGCCCTCATGCTCGAGCGCAAGCGCACCCTCATCCCCACCGCCACCAAAGAAGTCGATGGCGTCAAAATGCTCTTCTACGAAAACAAAAAAAGCGGAGAAGTCTTCGTCGTCCGCGACCCCGAACTCCGCCTCGACGAACTCGCACAACTCCAGGATGAAGTCGCCATGCTCCTCGGCTTCGGAGGCCCCGCCGCCGACGCCGCCAAAGCCGTCGGCATGAAATTCACCCCCGAAGGCTCCCTCACAAGCACCGAACCCAAAGCCGAAGCAGCGCCCGCCCAACCCGAGCCCACTCCCGCCGAACCAGAGCCACAAGCCCAGACAGCGACCGACCCCGAATCCGAACCCTCCCCCACAGAACCCGAAAACGCAGAAACTCCCCCCTGATCCATCATCCTAGAAACGGGAATGGAAAGGGATGAAGATGGCGTCGTGCTCAGCTCCACAAGGATTCCCGGTTCGCAGCGGTTGCATCGATAAAGTGATTCCACCCGAGAAGCGGGAAGCCTTGTGGGAACAATGACGGCGGCAGATTCGCCCTCAGCCATTTCCGTTTTTAGGATCATACCAAGTCACTTGGCATCAGCCATGGCGATCAAACTCCTATTCACCGCCTAAGCCAGTCAGGAAATGCGGCTGGAAAAAACCGCCTCGAGTGGTAAACTCCCAGCATCATGACGCCCGCTCTGCCACAGCCTGTGCCAAAGAATCTGCGTGAGCAGATGGTCAAACGTGTCAACGAAATGGATGAGGGATCCCTCGTCCGCCTCCATGAATTAGATCTGCTGGCTGAAGCCATTCGACTGCGCCATGTCATTTCCGAACAAGCCGAAACGGAACGATCAGCGGGCAAATGGGAAGGCATGGAAGACACAATTCGTGAGTATCGCCGCCGACACTAGCGGCCATGAAAGTCTGCATAGATACTAATGTTCTGCTGCAAGCGCGAGCCGCCACACATCCTTTTGGCTTGATCTTGGATGCGTTCGTTTTTGGACAAATGCAGTGGGCAGTTTCGAACCCCATCATACAGGAGTACTGTGAAATCATCACCCAACGGTGCGGCCAACTCGCATGGAATACACTTTCTAAGTTACTTCAGAACCTCGAAACACGCGGAGTTCTCGAACAGACAGTCCCGCACTATCAGTTTCAGATTATCGTCACCGACCCTGATGACAACAAGTTCACAGATTGCGCCATCGCCGCCCACGCCGACTACGTCATCACCTCCGATCATCACTTCGCTCCATTGGCTAACGCAGGCTACAAGCCACAGCCGATCACCCCTGAGGCATTCATCGAGCGCTATCGCGGAGTCTATCTTTGAACTCCCCCTCGTCTCCTGGTCATAGACCAGTTCTGAAGACTGAAAGGAGCCCCAAATTCCATGGAACTAGCCACCACCCTCCTCCTCTTCATCGCCGCCCTCCCCTCTCACTCCGCCTCAATCGTCACCCCGCTCATCTTGTAGCCCGTCACCGCCTCCCACGCGATCTCTTGCATCACCCGGTTCAGCGCCTCCGCTTCCGGCCTCTCCTTCAGCTTCTCCGGCACCGGCAGCCCCACGGGCGACTTCCGGTAAATCGCTGCAAAATGGCAGTAACTCACCAGCGCCGCCAGCACATCAGACGGGTGCCCATGATCATCCCTGAACAACTCACTCTGCTTCGCCACCCCCGGCGCCTTCCCCTCCGCAACCCGCTCCCGCATCGCATACACCGCGCTGCTCACCGGCAAAACATGCACCACCTGCCGCCCCAGCGATCCATTAAGCCCCTCCACCTGAGCCTCCAATTGCTTCAGCCAGCTCCCATGCTGCAACTCCCGCATCCGCCGCAGCTCCTCCACCGTCACCCCGTCACGCATCGCATTCGTAAAAGGCCCCGATTTCCCGTCCATCGGCACCCATGATGCCTGCACCAGCACCCGCAAATTCGGATTCTTCTCCAACCCCAGCCTCGTGAATCGGTCGATCCCCTCATCCGGCAGCTGCAAGTGCGGCGCCAGCGTCAGCACATCCACAATCCCCTCCCTCAGCGCCTTCTTCGCCTGATTCCTCTCCTCCTCCATCTCCCAGTGCTGAATCACCCGCGAACCCCCGATCATCTGCTGCCCCGCCTTCAAATGCGCAACCCCTGCCGACGCCGCAATCTCCGGCAGCCAGTCCGCCGCGTAGATCATGTAACTGTGCGCACACACAAACACCTTCGTCCCCTCCGCCCCCGGCGCAAACGACGCCGGCTTCGACGTCCCCTTGCTCCCTCCTTTCCCCTTCGCCAGCAACTTCGCCCCCACCTCCGGATGCTCCTTCGCATACGCCAGCGCCTCCTGAATCGAAAGCACCCCGTTCCCGTCTTGATCCGCCTCCGGATACAACTTCAACGCCTGCTCCAGCTTCGCCGCCATCCCCCCCTTCGGACTCGCCACCTGCCCAATCACCACCGCCACGCCCACCCCCAGCATCGCCATCAAAATCATCACACGTCCTTGTTTCATCACGTGAAGGCTACTCCCCCTGTCAACCCCTACCAAGCCCCATAACTCAAACCCCACCGAAAGACCCCCTTTCCCATGGAGCATTATAAAAAATGAAATGGCCGTTGATCTGTGATCACCGGAGGTGGAGATAGGCCATGGCTGCCCTTGGGAAAGGTGAGCAGCATCTCCGCCTACGCAGCGGCGAGGAGCCAAAAGACGGCGGATCGAGGAAAGTGAAGCGGTTTCATGGCACGCAAAGCTCGGCTCTCCAGTTCTGAACATTCCATGCGCCCCGTACTCCGCACAGAAACTCCAAAACGCCAGGTCCAATGGGCCGACCAGTTGCCTTGTTTTCATACCGGACTGTATCGGTGATGCCAGTCAGCCTGTTGTTCTCGATCATCGCTTTGCCGCTTTCATCGTCCCTCATCAATGGGCGCGGCGTGCCTTCACATTCGATGAGATTGTCTGTGATGCGGATCGTTGCAAAGTCGCACCCTTTATTGAATCCGAACAATCCCTCCGTGCGCGGCGTGGCCGTGGTGGCGCAGCGAATGTGATTGTGATGGATGTCCAAATTCGCATACGGCTCATTGATCCAAATGACGCCGCGCCCAGGATGGCAAACGAGATTATGATGAAAGCTCGCCGGGCCTGCCGCAGAGATCTTGCCGAAACCGCTAATGAGATTGCCGTGATCTTTGGCTGGATCGAAATCGAATAAGTTGTGATCGATCTCCACGCCATTGCGCACAAACTCAATGCTGTACGTATCCTTGAAAAGATTGTGATGAATGTGAAAGGTGCGCCCGCTGCCGGGCACTGGCCCGCCGCCGCTCTTGGGGATCGAGACGGTGCCATGCAGAAGGTTGTGAGTAATCTCGATGTCCTCGTCGTTCTCGAAAGGAAACTCGATGCTGAAGTTCGTCTCGATGGTGTTGTGATGGATTTTGAGCCGCTTTCCTTGGCGGCCTTTGATCCCGTAGTAATGCAGATGCTTCTCCGTGCGGGTTTCGAGGAAGCGGTTGTTCCAGATTTCACTGTCGGCGATCCAGATGCAAAAGATGCCACCACCGACAATGCCCCCCTTCACTCCGGTTTGGCCCTTGTTCCAGCGTTGGCCCACGTTGACAAACGTGCAGTCGTGGATGTTTGCCTGCTTCCACGAGTAGCAGCGGATGCCACAATACATGAACTGTTCGATATGCAGGTCGTGAAGGTGAATGCTGCTGTTTCCTTCCCCAAAGATCGCCCCATGCACCTGCGGCCCGGTGAGGGTCATTCCCGTGACGCTAACGTCCACCGCCTTCCCATCGAGGTGGATGAGATAGCCGCTGCGGTCAAATTTCGCCCGGTTGATTTCGGGATCCGGCAGCGTCGATGTCGCAGCTTTCCACTCAGGTGCATGAGTAAGGATCGTCTTGCCAATGCCCGCACCCCTGAGAATGACGCCCGTCCTCAGGACGAGGGGTGATTTGAGTTCAAAACGTCCTGGAGCAATCACCAGCGTGTCACCCGGTAGTGCTTGTTCGCTGGCGCGGACAATTTCTTCCAGGCTGGCAAGGGGTGTGGCGGTGGCGCACGCAAGGGGCAGCCCGCACGCCAATGAAAAGACCAGCCTAAAGAAGCAACGATGAAAACACCAAGAAGGGTGAGACGGGTAGGTGGGAGACATCACTCCCTCTAAACGCGGCGCACCGCCTTGATCTTCACTATCCGAATCAAGCGAAAGCTTCAGCCAAGTCTCGTGCTACGTCTCCCGCAGTTCCTCCACCCTACACCTTCCGCAGTGCCGCGTTCAGCTCATCCACCTGATTCGCTCCGCCTGCATCTCCGCCCGCGCCGCCGGATCACTCACCTCGACCCCCAGCATCGCCAGCAAAATCATCACACGTCTCGGTTTCATTGCCTTCAGGCTACTCCCCCTGTCAACCCCACCCAACTCAAACCCCACCGAAAGACCCCCTCTCTCTTCACGTTCCCCCATTCCATGAAACTCAGCACCACCCTCCTCCTCGCCCTCGCCGCGCTCCCCGCCCTCGCCGCGCTCCCCGCCCTCGCTGCCGAAACGGCACCCCTCCTCGCCATCCCCGGCAAAGTCCTCTTCGAAAGCAAACTCGACACCCCCCTCCCCGCACCTTGGAAGGCCGCCAAAGGCAAATGGGAAATCGTCGAAGGCGCCCTCTCCGGCGCCGAACTCCCCGCCGACAAACACGGCGCAGTCCTCCGCATGGCCGGCACCATCCCCGACTTCATCATCGAATACGAATTCAAATTCGAAGGCGCCAAAACCACCAGCCTCTCTATCAACGCCGTCAAAGACCACATGTCCCGCATCAACATCACCCCCAACGCCGTCACCCTCCGCCGCGACGACAACGACCACGAAGGCCCCGACAAAGCCGTCACCTACGCCGTCTTCCCCGTCAAATTCGAACCCGGCACCTGGCACAAGGTCCGCATGGAAATGGTTGGCGACACCCTCCTCGGCCAGGTCGATGACCTCACCGCCTGGGGCAGCGACCCCCTCTTCGCCACCCCAAAAACCGCCCCCGGCTTCACCTGCGCCGGCGAGTCCATCCACCTCCGCAACCTCACTATCCGCGAAGCCACCCTCAACCCCGCCTGGGAAGACGTGAAAGCCAAACTCCCCAAGCCCGGCGAAAAAATCGCCCCTGTTGCCAAAGGCAAAGGAAAAGCCAAAGCCAAGGCAAAATCAGAATAGCCCCCCGTGGTGCGAGCCGCTGGCTCGCACGAATCCCCCAAAAGCGCCAGCCACTTACCCCGGCCCCCCAGGTGCGACCCCAAAAAGGTCGCACCTTTTTCATGCCTAGACCGGTTCTCGAAAAGAATGTCATTTTGATCCGGTGAGCGCAGCGGCTTCAGTGGCAAGGAAGTCGCGCCGCCCGCTATTAAATCAATAGCGGGCAAGCGGCTGACGCGGCCAATGAGGCTGCTCCGCCGCCGGGCAAGGTGACAGGATTTTCGAGAATCGGTCTACTTCCGCACAATCAAAGACGACCCCGTCATCTCCACCGGCTTCGCCACCCCCAGCAGATCCAGCATCGTCGGCGCAATATCCGCCAAAATCCCATCCTTCAGCGTCACCCCCGCCTTGTCCGCCCCCACATAAACCAGGTGCACCAGATTCGTCGTGTGCGCCGTGTGCGGCGTCCCGTCCGCATTCCGCATCTGCTCACAGTTCCCGTGGTCCGCCGTGATGAGCACCTTGCCACCCAGCGCCAGTGTCCGCTCCACGATCATCCGCACCCCCAGATCGATCGTCTCACACGCATGCACCCCGGCCGACACCACCCCCGTGTGCCCCACCATGTCCGGGTTCGCAAAGTTCATGATCACCGCGTCATACTCCGGCAACCGCCGATACACCTCAAACGCCACATCCGGCCCGCTCATCTGCGGCTTGTGATCATACGTCGGCACCTCCTTCGGACTGATCGCCAAATACCGGTCCTCCCCCTCAAACGGCGTCTCCCGACCCCCGTTAAAAAAGAACGTCACATGCGGATACTTCTCCGTCTCCGCACTGCGCAACTGCTTCAGCCCCGCCTCCGCGATCACCTCCCCCAGAATGTTCTTCATGCTCGTCGACCCGAACACCACCTTCGCCCCCAGCTCAGCATACGTCTGATCATACTCCGTCAGCGTGTAATACTTCGTCCGCGGATGCACCTCCCGGTCAAACCCCTCAAAGCCCGTCTTCAAAAACGCCTCCGAAAGCTGCCTTGCACGGTCCGCCCGGAAGTTGAACCAAAACACCACATCCCCATCCCGGATCCGCTGCTCCTCCGCCAGCCCGAAAATCATCGGCTGCAAAAACTCATCCCCGCGCGGCTCCCCCGGATACGCCAGCGCCACCGCCTCCGAAGGCAAGTCACTCCGCTGCTCCCCACGCCCCAGCACGATCGCATCCCACGCCAGCTTGTTCCGCTCCCACCGCGTGTCCCGGTCCATCGCAAAATACCGCCCGATCACCGTGATGATCTTCGCCCCGCTCCCCTCCAAATCCTTCTCCAGCTTCGCCAAATAAGCCGCCCCACCCTTCGGCGACGTGTCCCGCCCATCCGTGATCGCATGCACACAAATGTCCGTCACTCCCGCCGCCTTCGCCGCATGGCAGAACGCCGCCAAATGATCCTGGTGACTGTGCACCCCCCCATCCGAAACCAACCCCAAAAAGTGCAACCGCTTCCCCTTCGCCTCCGCAAACGCCTCCTGCATCACCGGCTGCGTCGCCAGCTCCCCCTCCCGGATCGCCTTATTAATCCGCGTCAAATCCTGATACACAATCCGCCCCGCCCCCAAATTGAGATGCCCCACCTCACTGTTCCCCATCTGGCCATCCGGCAGCCCCACATCCTCCCCTGACCCCGACACCTTGCTCCACGGACACGTCGCATAAAGCTCATCATGAAACGGCGTCTTCGCCAGCAACGTCGCATCCCCATTCTCCGCCGCTTTTTCTTTCCCACCGGGATTGATCCCCCAGCCATCACGAATGATCAGAACAACAGGTTTTTTGGACATAAACAAAGCAAAGTAAGGGTTTGAAACGAGCCTCACCCATCCCCCAACCCCACCTTCAATTCAAGCCTCTACTTCTCCTCCCCCCCAAACCAAGCACTCATCGCCCGCCCCGCATACCCCGTCATCTCCAGATACCCCCGCCCCACCATCACCTTACCCGCGCGCGTCCCGCTAAAATCCACCGCCCCCTCCCAGTAGTGCAGCCCCGGCGTCAGCTCCGCCCGCATCTCCTGCCCCTCCATCACCGCCCCGCATTCCAGCTTCATTTGAAGCTTCGGAATCGAAATCCCCCACCGCACCGGATACGCCGCCGTCGTCTCTTTCGACCTCCACACCTCCCCCGGAGTCAAAACAAAATCCCCCGCCTCCAGCACCGTCACCTCCCCCGTCGGCGACACCCACGTCCCCGCAAACCGCGTCTTCTCCGGCCCCGCCTCATGCCGCAACTGAAACAGCATCAGCGCCCCCCCATCCTCAAACTGCCCCGAAAACCAATCCCACCCCTGCTGTCCCGCCTCCAAAAAACTCGTCCCAAACTCATGATCCATCCAGCTCAGCCCCGTCACCTCCACCCGCTTGCCATCCAGCGTCACTGACCCCGTCGTCGGCAGCTGCGTCAGCGAATAGTAGTGAGAGGCATTCCCCGCCTCCGCCCCCTTCTGACTGATCCCCCCCCGCCCATGCACCACAGGCGGCAGCGCCTGCACCCCCAGCCGCAACTCCAGCGCCATCCCCTGGTCACCCGCCTTCAGCACCATCGCCCCATCCGCCTCCATCACCGCCGACCAATCCTCATTCCACACCCGCAGCGTCTCCCCCGCCGCCCCCGCCAAACCCGGCCCCGCACGGTTCAACCGATCCGCATGCCGATACACCTTCCCCGTCGCATCCGTGATCGCAAAATGCGCCATCCACACATCCCGCAGCGCCCACACCGACGCCACCTTCGGCTCCTTCACCGCCCCGATCCGGAAAAACGTCAGCTGATACCCCAGCCGCTCCCCACCCGCCCCATCCAGATTCCCCGTGTAATACCACCACTCGATCTTGTGCTCCGGATGCTGCCCATGATCACGCGGAAACGCATACTCATACCCCGCCCGCGCCGGCTCCCACCCCTCCCCCGCCCGCACCGGCATCCCCATCAGCAACACCCCCGCCGCCACCGCCACCCGCGGCATCAACCGCGTCGCCCGCCGCGCCGGAAACACCCCCGCCAGCATCGTCGCCACCACCGTCAGCACACTCGACCCCGCCACAAACAACGCCGGAAAATGGAACTGAATCGACCACCCGAAACTCTGCGGATTGATCACCCGAATCAACACCACCGACAGCAGCACCCCAGACACCAAACCCAGCCCCTGGCTCACCGCCCCGATCAACCCCGACTCAATCAGAACCGTCCGCCTCACCTGCCCCGCCTCCGCCCCCGCAAGCCGCAACAACCGAATCTCATCCTGCCGATCCAAAATCAACGTCAGCATCGTCGCCGCCACCCCCGCCATCGCCACCACGATCGCGATCAACTCCAGCGCCCACGTGATCGCAAACGTCCCGTCAAAAATCCGCAGCACCTCCGCCCTCAGCCCCGCATTCGTAAACGCCAGCACCTTCGCCTCCCCCAGCACCCCCGCCAGCTCCGCCTTCACCCCCTCCGCATCCGCCCCCGGCTTCAAATACAGCGCCAAATGCGTCGGATTCGACTCCCCGAAATACCGCGCAAACTGCCGGTGATCCATCGTGATCGTCCCCCGATCATTCGAGTAATCGTAAAACTGCCCCGCAATCAAAAACGCCACCGGCCCCTGCACCGTATTCAGCGTGATCCGGTCCCCCTCCCGCTTCTTGAACCGCATCGCAAACGCCTCCGAAACCAGCACCCCCTCCTGCTCCAGCGCCCGCTTCAAAATCTCCCGCACATCCCCCGGCGTCTTCATCGCCACCCGCGCCCGCTCCATCTGCAACTGATAGTCCCCCGTCCCCAACTTCACCAGCCGATCCTCAAACGGCACGTCCAATGCCCGATACCCATCCACCGCCTCCACCAGCCCATGCCCCTTCAGCTTCGCCACCGTCTCCGCACTGAATGACGGCATGTGCGTCGCCCTCGGCGGCGTCGCCGGCCGCAGATACAAATCCGCCCCCATCGACTGGTCCACCCACAGCATCACCGTCTGCCGGAAACTCCCCACCATGATCGCGATCGCCAGCGTCAGCGCCAGACTCACCGCCAGCGCCGCCACCGAAACCGACAGCCTCCCCGTCGACGCCCCCACCTGCCCCGCCGCCAACCGCCCCTCGATCCCAAACACCCGCCCCAGCCCCCCCCGCGCCAACCGCGCCACCCCCGCCAGCACCACCGGCGTCACCGCCGCGATCCCCACCACCGTCAGCACCGCCGCCCCATACCCCCACAGCGGCAGCCCATTCACCGCCGGCTGCCGCGCCGCCCACACCCCCGCCAGCAGACACCCCACCGTCAGCCCCAGCGCCCCCCACGCCACCCCCCGCCTCGCCACCATCATCTCCGCACCTCGCACCGCCGCCACCGGCGGCACCCGCACCGCCTCCCACGCCGGCCTCGCCGCCGCCACCACCGCCAGCGGCATCGCCACCCCCAGCGCCAGCCCCACATCCCACCACTCCACCCCCGGCACCACCGCCGCATGCGCCACATACAGCGTATCCACCGTCGTCGCCGTCAGCATCACCGCCCCCTGCGCCAGCACCCACCCCACCGGCACCCCCAGCCCCGCACCCACCACCGCCAAAAGCAGCGCCTCACCCAGAAACAACCCCAAAATCTGCCCCCGCGTCGTCCCCAGCGTCCGCAGCATCCCGATCTCCCCCCGCCGCGTCATCACCGCCACCGAAATCGTGTTGTAGATCAGAAACAAGCCCACCACCAGCGCGATCGTCGACAGCATGGTCAGATTGAAATGAAACGCCGCCAGCATCTTCTCCACCGCCTCCCCCCGCCGCTCCGGCCGCTGCACCGTCAGCCCCACCGGCAGCCGCGCCCGCACCGCCGCCTCCGCCAACGCCAAATCCACCCCCTCATGCAGCCGCACCTCCAGCCGGTCCACCCACCCCTGCCGCTCCAGCGCCACCTGCGCCGAAGCAATGTCCATCACCAGCAAACTCCCCCGCATCGCCCCACCACCCTCACCCCCGCCCCCCAACACCGCCGCCACCCTCAGCTCCCGCCTCCTATCCCCAAACGTCACCCCCACCCCCTCCCCCACCTTCACCCCCAGCGTCTTCGCCAAAGCCCCCGTCACCAGCACCTGATCCGGCTGCCCGATCAACCCCATCAAATCCAGCCCCGCCACCTCAGACGCCCCACCCGACTCCGGCCGCATCACCGCATACTCCCGCAGCGCCGGATCCCGCAGCCCATCGATCCCGATCAGCGGCACCATCTCACTCCCCCCCGCCCCCTCCGCCAGCACATCCGCCTGAATCACCGGCGACGCCACCCCCCACTCCCGCAGCCACCCCAGCTCCGCCACCTTCCCCTCCGCCACCCCCAGCGGCGGCGCACTGATCTCCAGCGCCGCCTTCCCCGACGTCATCTCCAGCCCCGCCCGAAACCCCCTCAGCGACGCCTCATTCGCCTTTCGAATCCCCAACAACACCGCCACCCCCAGCGTCACCCCCAGCACCGTTAACAGCGCCCGGCCCAAATCGCCCCGCAACGGCCTCACAATGATCGAAGAAAACAAAAACACCCCCCTACATACGCCCCACCCCCACCCCCCAGTCCACACCGATCACACCCAAAACCTCACTCCCAGCAACTCGCACCACAAGGCAGCTCGCTTGCCACCAAAGCATAAAAAACCCATTCACTGTGGCGCTCGGCGAGCCATCACAGCATCACGACCCTTTCGCATACGACTCCAGAAAACCACACCTCACACACCGAAAAGTCTGAATCGCATGCGCCGGTCGGCCCTTGATCTTGACACCCGACCAGAATGACTTCTCAGGTTCACCCCCCACCCAGTGTGAAACCAACCGCGCACCGTGGGTCACATCGAGGATAAAACCCTCCTGCATCTCACCACCGCACTTGGGACATGGGGTTGTTGTACTCATAAGGTGTAGCGCTTCAGTCACAGGATTCTTCGCAAAGTCGACGACTCTCGCCGAGTTGTCGCACTTCAAACTTGAAATCACTCGACTTTGGTTGCGGCAACTCCATAGTGTGAGCATACCGTGGAAGCGGTGTTGAAGTCGAGTTTAGCATTGAGCGATGCGAAGATTTTTAATCGGATAAGTGAACAGACAACCTTATATGGCTTGAGGTGCAGTGCCGAAGCCAGGTCACGGATGCTGACCGGATCGGGGAGAGTTACGCTGGAGGGCAGCTCCTGTGGCGGCTCGGCTGCTGAAAGAGAAACGTCTGGATCAGCCAACTCTGATGCTTCCCCTTGTTTCTGCTGAAGGCGAAGCGCGTCGATAAGATCTTTGCATCCGTCCGGCAGGAGGAGGAAGCGTGGCTTCTCGTGTTCTTGATGAGGAGTATCTTCGTCCATGCGCGGTTTAGTCGCCTAACGTTTGAAGTGTGGCACGGCGGGAAAAGAGCGTCCAGAGCGAAGCGAACTAGAGGCGTTGTCCGCCGTTGCCACCACTGACTTGTTATCCTTGTTGTTTTTTTGGTGCGGTGAGATTCGATCTGGGGCTTACCGCTCGTAGAGTGGCATTCGCTTGGTGGAAAGTCGTCCAAGAATTGATCTGACCTGAATCAGTCATATAGGCTACAACTTGGTTATCTTGAGGTGGTGTGATCTGGATGTCTTCGATCCGCATGGCTTCTGATCTCAACCAAGTCTCAACCAAAATCAGAAATGTCGCCGGGAATGCGTGGTCAATATGGCAGGTTGTAGGAGAAAGGAGGCTTCTGTCCACCGGGCATACGACCGGAAGTCCCGACGAGAAAATCTCATCACGAAATGCGATAATCTGATCTTCAACGGCGCGTCGTAGAGATTCAAGACGATCAGCTCTCTCAATCCGCCCATCGATACATGCGTTAAACGAGAAGTCAGTAGAGCTGCCATCTGTTCTGTGAACCATAAAATGGCGTGTTCTGCGAAACTCAGGATCAGTCTCAACGGTGAAATGGCGAATGCCTGAACCTATTTTGTCGGATGCTTCGGGATGTAGTGCTAGCAAAGCGTGCAAAAAGTATTCGTCCGGTCCTTCGATCTTAACGCCATCGATCGGATAACGATCACGGGTGGCTCTAATGTATTCTTTGGCCGCGGACTTCGTCCTGAAGCTGTGTAGACCGATGTTCACTGGCTTGGCCATTTTCTTGGATAACGTTTCGGATCAGGCGACGGCGAGCGATAATGGAACGGAGTGACATAGCTTGTCAAAGACAACCCGAAGGGCACCACCGGCGGGTGGTGGCAACACGTTGCTGACACGACAGATAGCCTTCGAGCC
>JAIYDW010000199.1 GCA_027487315.1 Verrucomicrobiaceae bacterium
ACCGGCCAGCCCCTCACCTGGCCCCTCCGCTACAGCATGGTCAGCTACTCCGCCGCTCTCCACGGCCTCCAGCCCGGCAAATACGAGGTCCGCACCCGCACCATCGACCTCAACGGCTATGCCCAACCCGAACCCCGCTCCATCCAGAAATCCGGCAAAAACGACATCCAAATGCAACCCTTCGAAGTCACCTGAACCGCGCTCCCTCCCCGTTTTCATGCTGACAGCATCCCGCGACCATGCTTTCCTGTCCCTCACCCGATTTCGCACCCGCCCATGTCCGTCCCCACTTCCCCCACCCCCAAGCACCTCGCCGTGCTCCACCCCGATCGACTTCCCTCGGGCGGCGGCTTTTTGCTCCTTCCCTCAGTCCTCTCTCAGCACGACTTGCCCCGCCTCATCGCGCTTCTGGCTGACCGCCCACTCGCTTTCCTCGTCGAAAAAGATCGCCCACTCCCTGCCGGCATCCAGTCTCAACTCGACGCCATCGAAGCCCCGGTCATCACCTTCCTACCTGACTCCGACCACCTCCCCGCTTTCCAAAGCACCCTCCAGCAGCTCACCAGCGAAGCCCGCGTCATCGTCCACCTTCCCGCCGCCGTCGCCACCCTTTCCTCTCCAGTCACCACGACCAGCGGCAACACTCTCGACTTCCTCCTCAGCGGCGCCGTCCCCACCCTCCCCCTCGGTGTCCATCACGCTGGCGACGTCCGACTCGCCATCGACTCCCGCCTCCCTAACGACCAGTCCACCTTCGCCTTCGCCCCTCTACTCGCTCCTTCAGAAGCCACCACCGCCAACGTCCTTCAGGCCTACTTTCTGCTCGCCGCCGAAACCGTCTCCACCCACGCCTCACTCGACCTCAGCCTCCCCTACGCCCTCATCCAAGGCTTCAAAAAACACGGCTCCCGCTCTCGCATCATCGATGGCAAAGATGCCGCCGATGAAAAAGCCCTCGGCTTTGACAAAGCTTTCGCAGCCGCCATCGCCCTCAGTCGGCACATCAAAACCGAAACCCAAAAAGACCGCGTCGCCATCGTCCTCCCCCCCGGCCTTGGCGGTCTCATCGCCAACGTCGCCGTCCTCCTCGCTGGCAAAACCCCCGTCAACCTCAACTTCACCGCCGCCCACAAAGCCATCGTTTCCGCCATCAAACAATCGGGTGTCGACCGCTTCATCACCGCTGACATCTTCGTCCGCAAAATGCAGGCCTTCCCCTGGCCCGCCAGCCGCCACATGATCCTCGTTGAGCGCGTCCTGCCTACCCTCAAAGCCCAGATCACAAAGTGGTTCCTCCTCACCAAAATCCTCCCCGCCTCACTCATCGCCACCCTACTAGGTGTTGCCAAAAAAGGCGGTGATCGTGAGGCCCTCCTCCTCTTCACCAGCGGCAGCTCCGGCGACCCCAAAGGCGTCGTCCTCACCCACCGCAACGTCATCGCCAACGTTGCCCAGTTCAGCAGCCGCCTCGACCTCCATTCCAAAGACGCCATCCTCGGCTGCCTTCCCCTCTTCCACAGCTTCGGCTGCACCGTGACTCTTTGGTATCCCATCATCGAAGGCATCCAGCTCGTCACCTACCCCTCCCCGCTCGACCCCAAACGCCTCGCTGAACTCATCGAGAAATACCGCGTCACCCTCCTCGTCGCCACCCCCACCTTCCTCCGCGGTTACCTCCGGGGCGTCAATCGGGAGCAACTCGGCTCCCTCAAACTCGTCGTCACCGGTGCCGAAAAACTCCCCTCCTCGGTCGCCGCCGCCTTCGAAGACAAATTCGGCAAAACCGTCCTCGAAGGTTACGGCCTCACCGAGACCTCACCCGTCACCAACGTCAACCTCCCCCTTCCTCCGCCCCTCTCCATCCCCGGCACCCCCCAACTCCCCAGCCACCGCCCCGGCTCCGTCGGCCAGCTCATGCCCGGCCTCGCCATCCGCATCACCGACCCCGAATCCAACGCCCCCCTTCCTCTCGACCAGCAGGGCATGATCTGGTTCAAAGGCCCTAACATCTTCCCTGGTTACCTCGACGACCTCAAACGCACCGCCTGTGTCCTCTCCGACGACGCCTGGTTCCGTACCGGTGATATCGGCCATGTCGATCACGACGGCTTCCTCTACATCGAAGGCCGCCTCAGCCGCTTCTCCAAAATCGGCGGCGAAATGATCCCCCACGAAACCGTCGAAGAACTCATCAGCAAAGCCCTCGGACTCGAAAGCGAAGACGCCCGTCGCATCGCCGTCGTCGGCATTCCCGACAGCGACCGCGGCGAAGCCCTCATCCTCCTCTCAGCTATCCCCGGCGGCTCGGAACAACAGGAAATCATCGACCTCCGTTACCGCCTCCTCGAACAAGGCATCCCCGCCCTCTGGATCCCCAAAATCCTCAAACGAGTCCCCGAAATCCCTGTCCTAGCCTCCGGCAAACTCGACGTCCAATCCTGCATCCACCTCGCCCAATCCTAACCTGCACTGAATACTGATTACTGATCACTGTTTACTCCCCCCTCCCATGCGCCTCCTCCTCACCCTACTCCTCGGCACCGCCCTCCACGCCGAAACCATCACCCAAGTCGCCGAAAAAGCCGACCTGAAAGAACCCTTCGGCACCAGCTTCGACTCCAGCGGCAACCTCTGGATCGTCGAAATGATCTCCGGCAATCGCACCTTCAAAGTCGCCCCCGACGGCACCGCCACCCATGTCGCCGGAAAACTCGGACCCGGCTACTCCGGCGACAACGGCCCCGCCCTCGAAGCCACCTTCAACGGCCCCCATAACCTCGCCGTCCTCCCCAACGGCAACGTCCTCCTCGCCGACACCTGGAACGGCGTCGTCCGCGAACTCGACGTCAAAACCCAAACCGTCCGCACCCTCCCCGGTTGGAAAGCCCCCGCAGGCAAAGAACGCGGCAACGGCCCCTACTGCATCACCCTTTCCCCCGATGGCGAAACCCTCCACATCGCCAACCTCCTCCAGGTCATCGCCCTCCACCTTCCCACCCAAACCGCCAAAATCGTCGCCGGCAATGGCCAAAAAGGCGTCCCCGAAGACGGCGCTCTCGCTGTCGACGCCCCCCTCTCCGACCCCCGCGCCGCCGCCGCTGATACCGCCGGCAACCTCTATATCCTCGAACGTAACGGCAACGCCCTCCGCGTCGTCGACCCCCAGGGCCGCATCCGCACCGTCGTCAACCGTTCCGGCAAAAAAGGCCTCTCCGGCGACGGCGGCCCCGCCCTCGACGCCACCATGAACGGCCCCAAACACCTTTGCATCGATAACGACGACACCGTCCTCATTGCCGACGCCGAAAACCACGTCATCCGCCGTTACATCCCCGCTACCGGCAAAATCAAACGCATCGCCGGCACCGGCAAAAAGGGCACCTCAGGCCTCGGCGGCGATCCCCTGGCCTGCGAACTCTCCCGCCCCCACGGCGTCACCATCCATCCCACCACCGGCCAACTCTACATCACCGACTCCTACAACAACCGCATCCTCAAAATCACCCATTGACTAACCCCCCGCCACACGCCTTTATAACGGCCCAGTTTTTAGCCTTCCACAACCTTCCCTGATATGTCCTTTGTCTCCAACTACGTCGCTGCCGTGCCCCCTTCAATGACCCTTGCTGTTACCAACGCAGCCAAGGTGCTGAAAAAGCAAGGCGTGGATGTTCTCAGCTTTGGCGCTGGCGAACCAGATTTTGATACCCCGAAACACATCGTCCAGGCTGCCGTCCAGGCCCTGACCGAAGGCAAAACCCGCTACACCGAAAGCAGCGGCCTCCTCGAACTCCGTGAAGCCCTCGCCGCCAAGCTCCTCATCGACAACGGTCTGCAATACGATCCTTCCCAGATCAGCGTCAACTGCGGCGCCAAGCACTCCTGCTACAACGCCATCGCCGCCACCATCAATCCAGGCGACGAAGTCATCATCCCCGCCCCTTACTGGACCAGCTACCCGGAAATGGTTCGCCTCGTTGGCGGCGTCCCCGTCATCATCGAAACCAAGCGCGAAAACGGCTGGAAAATGACCCCGGATGAGTTCGAGGACGCCATGTCCCCCCTCACCAAGATGATCATCATCAACAGCCCCGGCAACCCCACCGGCGCCGTTTACACCAAGGAAGAGCTTCAAGCCATCGCCGACATCGCCGTGGGCGAAGACATCCTCATCCTGTCCGACGAAATCTACGAAAAACTCGTCTACGCGGACCAGACCCACGTCTCCATCGCCTCCCTCGGCAAGGAAGTCGCCGACCTCACCATCACCATCAATGGTTTCTCCAAGGCCTACGCCATGACCGGCTGGCGCCTCGGTTACACCGCTGCCCCCAAGGAAATCGCCGCCGCCATCGACGTCCTTCAAAGCCACACCACCTCAAACGCCACCACCTTTGCTCAATACGGCGCCCTCGCCGCCCTTCAGGGGGACCAGCAAATCGTGAGTGACATGCGTGATGAGTTCGATGTCCGCCGCCAATACATGCTGAGCCGCCTCAGCAGCATCCGGAACGTCAAAGTCATGGAGCCCCTCGGTGCCTTCTACTTCCTCGTCGACATCGAAGCCATGGGCATCAATTCCATCAACTTCTGCGAGAAATTGCTCAGCAAACAGAAGGTCTCCGTCGTTCCCGGCCAGGCCTTCGGCGCTGACACCACCATCCGTTTCTCCTACGCCACCGGCCTCGATGTCATCAACGCCGGCATGGACCGCTTCGAAGAGTTCTGCGCCCAGCACTAGACTCGAAAAGCCAGCCTCTCTCAAAACGCGCTCCGCTTCACCGCCGAGCGCGTTTTTTTATGCTCCCTGCATCAATTCCGAATCCACTTTCCCCTTGCCCTCACGTCCCAGCCGCCCAATCTGAACTCCCGCTTTATTTCCAAAACCAACCTATCCATGAGCAAAACCCCCATCACAGTCGCCGTCACCGGAGCCGCAGGTCAAATCGGTTACTCCCTCCTCTTCCGCATCGCCTCCGGCGCCCTCTTCGGCCCCGATCAACCCGTCAATCTCCGCCTCATCGAGCGCGATGACGAAAAAGCGCTGTCCGCTCTGAACGGCGTTTGCATGGAACTCGACGACTGCGCCTTTCCCCTCCTCAACAGCATCACCCCCACCTCCAGCGTCGATGTCGGCTTCACCGGCGTCAACTGGGCCCTCCTCGTCGGCAGCGTCCCGCGCGGCCCCGGCATGGAGCGCAAAGACCTCCTCAGCATCAACGGCAAAATCTTCACTGGTCAGGGCCAAGCCATCGCCAAAAACGCCGCCTCCGATGTCCGCGTCCTCGTCGTCGGCAATCCCTGCAACACCAACTGCCTGATCGCGATGAACAACGCCAAAGACGTTCCTGCCGACCGTTGGTTCGCCATGACCCGTCTTGACGAAAATCGCGCCAAAAGCCAGCTCGCCACCAAAGCCGGCGTCCACTCCTCCGCCGTCTCAAACGTCGCCATCTGGGGCAACCACTCCGCCACCCAATACCCCGACTTCTACAACGCCAAAATCAACGGCAAACCCGCCACCGATGTCATCTCCGACCACGCTTGGCTCCAGGGTGATTTCATCTCCACCGTGCAACAGCGCGGCGCCGCCATCATCAAAGCCCGTGGCGTCTCCTCCGCCGCCTCCGCCGCCAACGCCGCCTGTGACACCGTCCGCAGCCTCAGCACCGCCACCCCGGCGGGCGACTGGACCAGCGTCGCTGTATGCAGCGATGGCTCCTACGGCATCGAAAAAGGCCTCATGTTCTCCTTCCCCATCCGCAGCACCGGCACCTCATGGGAAATCGTCCAAGACGTCCCCGTTAACGAGTTCAGCCAGGGCAAAATCAACGCCACCGAAACCGAACTCAAAGAAGAGCGCACCGCCGTCCAAGAACTCGGCCTCATCTAGACGAAAGAGTCAATCTGATCCGCTGAGCACAGGCGCCTCAGTGGCAAAGCAGTCGATAAGCCCGCTATCAAAGCGATAGCGGGCTTTTTTATTCTCATAACCGGCTTAGACCGGTTCTCGAAAAGATGGTCATTTTGATCCGGCGAGCGCAGCGGCCTCAGTGGCAAGGAAGTCGTGCAGCCCGCTATTAAATCAATAGTGGGCAAGCGGCTGACGTTGCCAATGAGGCCGCTCCGCCGCTGGGCAAGTTGACAAGAATTTCGAGAGTCGGTCTAAAACCGAATCAGCAGGCTCAAAACCAGCCCGCTCATCTGCATGTCAGCCTCAAGGCTCTGACTTCCTGAGTAATCCAGGGAGAAGTACTTGTATCCAAGCTCGCTGGCAACATGCCGATTGATCTGATAACCCACCCCTCCGTAAGCCTGCCACACCAACTCGGAACCCACCCCAAATCCTCCAATGTCCGACTTCGCCAAAGCATAGATTCGATCCGTCAGTTGATAACGCGCACGCAAGCCCACAAAAGGGTCCACCCAGGAGGACGTTCCCGAAATCTCAGAGGGTATGGCTTTCCGCAACTCACTCTCAATCGCCTGCGCCAGCTTCTTTTCCGCCCGTGTCACAGCCTTCTGAGCACGGCTGCGTGCATTGCTTAACGCCTGTTGCACCTTGGCACTTGCCGCCTGAGCTGCTGCCGCAACCTCCTCCGCTTCAGCTTCCCCACTTTCAATGCGCGCCTGGGCAGCCAAAATCACCGCACGACGCAACGAACCATCTCTCGCGATGGCACGACGAAGGTTGGGATGAGCCGCAGAGATTTGCCGAAGCTGGTTCAAGGCGGTTTCCACTCCAGTCGCCCGCGCCGAAATCTGCTCCACAAGCGCCGCCTGCGCCGCCCGTCCAATCGCAGTTTCGGCTTCCTTCAACTCGGGTTTGGTGCGGGTCCGAATCGCCGTGCCTATCGCATCAAAGACCTTTGCACTCAATTCCTCCGACACTTCAGTGATCCCACTATCACTCACGTTCAGACTCAAATCCGCACCCATCTGCATGTACCTCGCCCCCCCATACAAATCGACAAAACCCTTGCTCCCCTCCACAACCCGGTAATACAACGCCGCCTCAGCAATCACACTCTCAATCGAAACCCCCATCGAGTCCAGCAAGCGCCCTGGCGTGTCCGCATCCGACGAAACCTTCAGGTAAATGCCGTCCACCCAGCCTCCCCATCGGCCTCGACGCACCTCAAGGTTGAACATCGCCGTCATGTCCAGATTCCGCAGGATGTCCTCAAACCCGAATGACGTGCTGGCCTGAAACCCGTTCACGGCCACCTGGGAATCCACACCCGACATCCAACCATACAGATTCAATGTCACCTCCCAGGGAGACACCGTCGGTGAGATGCCCACCGGAGCCATCACTGGATTCTTTTCATCCGGCCCGCCGGCATACGTTTTCAACGTCGTGACCGTGCTAAGGCCAACCAGAGCAGCAAAAAAATGACGGGAGTATTTCATGAGATTAAACGGGAGAAAATCAACACTAACGGTAGAACCACTGAAGACCAACAAATGACTTCGCATCAAGCGTATCCGCCGACAGCGGGATCTCGACACCAAATGTCAGCGCCAAATGCTTGGATTTCCCAAGCACGACTGTCGCACTGAGATCCAGTCGGTCACTTCTCGAGTCTCCCTTCGCTAGATTCCACTTCGGCTGATAACTGACACTGCCAGACCAACTGTGATTCATCTTCACCACGATCGGTAACCTGATCTGCAGGGTCTCAACCGTCTTTTGGTCCTTCGGACTCGGCGTGAAAGTGCGTTCCACATTGATCCCCAGGTTCAATTGCTTGGAGGCATCCCAGCGTAAGGCCGCTATGGGACGCAACTCAAAAAGCCCGTCACCAAGCTCCGCCTCAGAAGCACTGTCAAACCTCCCATTCAATCCCAATCCAAATCGCCACTTCGGCGACAGGCGGCTCACAAATCCAACACGAAACTCAGCATCACCCAGCCCTGAAAAATCCTCGCCCCCCTCACTCGCCCACTGCAACGGAATCTCCGCTTGAATGCCAAATGCCAAATTCGGACTCAACAAAACAGCCTCACGCAGATTGACAAAGACTTTGCCACTGCTGTCTCCATCGGAACGATCCTCATTCTCCCATTGGGTTTGCAACCGAGGACTCAAGAGAGTCGGATCATTCGCCTGCAGCCAAGAAGTCCCTGATTGACGCAGCGTCCAATTCGCCTCGTGCCCCAATGTCCCTTCTGCAAAGACCGACGAGATTCCAAGTCCCAACAGTGACAGTGCGTAAAAAACCTTCACGACGTGCTCGTCAATTCAATTTCAATAGGGCCGAGGCGGCATCACAGGCACTCCAGCGGAAATCGTGCAGCGTGTGTAAACCACCTGCCCGTTGATGTAGTACGGGTAGTAGTAGATCCCGCTGCAGTAGTAATAGTTCACGCCGCCAAACGGACGCAACGCATACCCTGTGGGCAAGCCGTACATGTAACGGGCAGGATTCCGTGGATCGAATGGACCTCTCGGATCAAACACCCCCCGTGGATCAGCGATGCCCCTTGGGTCGGCAATACCGCGCGGATCAGCAATGCCGCGTGGGTCAGCGATTCCTCTTGGATCCGCAATACCACGCGGATCAGCGATGCCCCGTGGGTCAGCAACACCACGCGGATCTGCCACACCCCGAGGATTGCTAGGACGATGCCTCGGTGCCCCGCAAGCTTCAGCACCAACAATCAGGACAAACAAGCCAGCCAACAGCTGGGACAATGGACGAATGGAAATCAAATTCTTCATGGCGTAGGTCAGTTTCAGTGAATAAAAAATCCGGTTTAACGACTCTTGAGCATCTGCACCTTATGCGAATCCTCTGCCGGACGTTTGGAGAAAAGGGAATCGTCCACAGGAGTATTCAGTTCCCACTTCTTCAAGCGAATGTCCCATGTCGGTTGACCCGCGACTCCCGTAAAAGTAAGCCGATATCGGCGCGGCAACCCGTCCTTTTTGCCCACCCACAAATCCCCGGTCATACCATCTTGCTCAAAGTGCAATCGCTCACAACGCGTCCATCCCACCCACTCCGTTCCAGCAACGGTCGCCGAAGTCACATGGAGGAAAAGTTGCTTCGAAAGATCCGCCGAGAGCAACTCCGCCACCGGAGGCCTGAATCCGAATTTTTCGTCGATCCGGTCAGCAAGAGCCTCAATCGAATCCGCCCTGACATTCTCCATGGCATGATGCTTCTGATTGGGGTGCATCAAACAGAAAACCTTCCCATCAAATGCCAACTCACGAGTCTGATCGTCCGCTTCCTGAATCACATAAAACCGATTCGGACGCTTCACCGTGATCTCCAAAGGACCCGCATCCAGCCTCCCACCCACGCCAAGCGCCGGATCGAGTTTGTGCTGAGCAGTAAGCTTGATCGTCTGAGCTGCTGCCAGTTTGGACGTGACCGAAGCCGCCAGCGCCCGCGCCGCTGGTTCAATCTCAGCCAAAGTAGAGTTCATCGACCCGACCCCTAACAATAGAGAAAACACAGCTAGGGTCACAGGTTGGCGGTTAGTCATTTGAGATGCGGATTTCATAGTTTGGGTATTGAAACTCTTGGAAATAAAAGGCGTATCAGTGGCGCATGTCCTGAAGAGCCTTCAACATGGGTGCCTCCGAGATCTTGATCAGTCCACTAAACGGGCGATCCATCTCAAGAATCAAAAACATGGCCCCAGCCACCGCAATGCTGGACACGATCAATGACAGGGTCGCCGTTCGATTTGGAGGCGCAAACACGCTAAAACTGAAAAAGATGATCACAAGCCAACACACCACCACCACCAAAAGCGGCAGTGAAACTGACGAGGTTGATTGCGTCCGCAATAAGGTTCGCAACTTACCCAGTTCCACCGTCTGCCCCACGGCTTGTTCTTTCAACGCTCTCTGAATATCGTTTGCAGGAGCAAGTGACTGAACAGCCATGAAAATCCCGTCTCCCTTCTTCACATCCAATTCAGCGTCACCATGCGCCGATGACCAGATCGCAGGAATCGCTTTTTCCATTTCGACCCCGAATGCGGCTCGAATCGCTTGAGTCTCGCTTCCATAAAGAACAAGAATCCGGTCCAGAAACGCTAGGTTGGAGGCCATCTGGATGACTTCATTCCTGACCGTGTCGTACGAATCTTTCGCCGAACTCACAAGCAGGCTGAGAAGCAAGGCTGCCATTGTGGCGACCAGTCCCATTGCAAGTTTGACCGTATCCTTCGTATCCGCGCTAAAGTGCTGCTCCGGAAGATGACGGCGAACAAACATTCCAAACCAGACAGCGCCCAGAAGTGACGCGAAGATGATACCAGTAACAAGCGACGAATTCATTCCACAGATTGCTGCGATTCCAGTTTCATGTCAAATTCGGTGTCCGCTTGAGACCTCAACGTTCCATGAGCAGCGGTGCCACATGTTCGCGGATGAAGTCTTTTTTCACGTTGTCAAAGTGATGCCCCTTGTCCCCGTCCTTCTTGAAACTTTCGTCATAAGGAATCGTGACGATCTTGCTCGCATACAACTGCTTCGTCGCCTCCGAAGCTCCTTGAGGAAGGACGAATCCATTCACACCTGCCCCTGCGTCTCGAAACTTCCGGTCCGCTGTTCCTGACAACTTCATCATGGTGCCCACCATTCGATCGTGTGGGGAGGTGAAGATGTAAAGCTTTCCGCTCACCCGCTTGAGCGCCTCGGTCAGGTCATAGTCGTGACTGATCGACGTCCCCAAAAGCACAACCCGATTCACCTTTACAGCTTCCGGCAATGCCTCAAGCGCAAAAATAGCCTGCGCCGTTCCAGCGGAGAATCCTAGCAGTTCAATCGGAGCACCAGGATGTTCGCGACTGTATTCTTGAATCGCAATGGCTGACTCCTTCGCCTTGGACCTCTTGTACTCAACACTCGCGACCTGATCTTTGAGCAACCCTTTGCCCGTCTCCCAGGCCATCAATTCACCCGCACCTTTGTAACCTGCTTCAAGCATCCCTTCGACTACTCCGGCACCATAATTCTTGTCCCTTGTGCCCCCTCCTGCGCCATCAAAATAAAAGACACAGCCGCGAGTCAATCGAAGGTTCCGATCCGCCTGACGTTGGCCCGACCAGACCACCTTCGATGCGCATCCTGTCTGGAAAAGAGTCACAAATAATCCAAGGGCAATGGCCCCATAAAGCCTCAATTGACGCGTTGTCATGATGTTTAATTTTGGGAGTTTGTTTTCACTAACAGAGATCACCGAACCTCAATCGTCACCTTCGGTATGCGGCCCGTGAACTTTGACTTAGCCTCACTTCCAATGACATCCACCACGGGTGTTCCAAGGTCAATCCCGACATCAGCCGTCTCGTCAGCCGAAAAAATCCCTCCCTGCGTATGCGGAATCTTCCCTTCGGCGACCTTCGAACCATTCACCGACAAAACGCCTTGCCCTCCCTTGCCTGCCCCGCCGCCTTCATAAGCGAAATCAAACACCAGTGTCGCCTTGCCTGGTTTCAGCTTTTCCGTGCCCGCTAGGCTCACACTCTGGAGTCCCAAAAAGTTGTATGCATAACCCGGCACACCCTCCTTCACATACAGGGCCCATCCACCAAAGCGCCCCCCCTGACAAAGCACGATTCCGTTTCCTCCGTTCTCGGGTACTTCAATCTCCGCGGTAATCGTCTTCGATTTGTTCTTCACATTGATAAAAGCAGCTTCCATCATGCCCGTCATTCCCTCAGCAAGTGTCAAGGAGGTCCGCTTGCCCATCAGATCAGGACGGCCAACCATCTCACCGATCATCCGCTCGAAGAACCGGTCATCAATGGGCAGCACATGATACTTCTTCGCCTCCTCCAGAAATAGGGCCTGCATCTCCTTCAACTTCTCAGGGTTTTCAGCCGCCAAATCTTTTGCGCAGCTGAAGTCGTTGCGGACGTCATACAACTCCCACAAATCGGCATCCAAGGCCCGACTCGGCGTCCGCTCCCAAGGTGCCTTGTGCACAACTCCGGCCAGCCATCCGTCGTGGTAAATGGCGCGATTACCCGCAATCTCAAAATACTGGGTCTTGTGCCGATCCTCCGCATCGGCCGACTTGAAGGTTGGAAGCAGGCTGGTCCCTTCCATCGGAATCTGCGGCGTCCCATTAACCACCTTCGGCTCCGGTAACCCGGCCGCTTCAAGAATCGTCGGGGCAATATCAATCACGTGGCTAAATTGAGATCTCAACTCGCCCTTAGCGGAAATCCCCTTCGGCCAATGCGCGACCATCCCATTCCGAGTTCCACCAAAATTAGACGCCACCTGTTTGGTCCACATGAACGGCGTATTGAAGGCGACCGCCCAACCTGCTGCCATATGAGGATAGGTTGCCGGACTGCCCCACTGGTCGATTTGTTTGAGCATGTCTTCGACCTTTTCCTGAACCCCATTGAAATAGGTGTACTCATTGAACATGCCGTTCATACCGCCTTCCGCGCTCGCCCCATTGTCCCCCGCAATGTAAAAGATCAAAGTATTGTCCAGTTGGCCGACATCCTCAACCGCCTGCACAACCCGACCGATGTGATGATCGGTGTAGTCCAGGTAGGCGGCGAATGTCTCGACTTGGGCGGTAAAAAGGCGTTTCTCGTCAGCAGACAGCTTTTCCCAATCTGCAATCGCTGCCGGTTTGGATGCCAGCTGAGTACCTGCGGGCACAACCCCCAATTCGATCTGCCTCGCCAAGGTCTCTTCTCGAATCTTGTCCCACCCCTGATCAAACTTCCCTTTCCACTTGGCAATCCACTCTTGAGGAACATGATGCGGCGCATGAGTTGCTCCTGGAGCAAAATACGCAAAAAACGGTCTTTCAGGCGTCATTGCCTTTTGGTGCTTCATCCACGCAATCGCCTTATCCGTCATGTCCGCCATGAAGTGATAGTTCGGATCTTCAGGCAATTCAACAGGTGCCACGCCGTCGTAAAGATAGGGGGCCCACTGATTGGTCTCACCTCCAATGAATCCATAAAATTTATCGAATCCTTGGCGAGTCGGCCAACGATCAAAAGGACCGGAAACGCTTACCTCCCAACTTGCGGTTTCGTGCCATTTCCCAAAAGCTCCCGTGCTGTATCCATTCAAACGCAGCATCTCTGCCAGGGGCGCCACCGCATTGGGTATCTCGCCTGTCGCTCCAGGAATGCCGGTCGCCATTTCGGTGATGAAACCCATGTTGCAGGTATGGTGGTTTCTCCCCGACTTCAGCGCCGTTCGCGTGGGTGAGCAAAGAGCTGTCGTATGGAAACGATTGTACTTCAGCCCTCCTTTGGCCAACCGATCCAGAGTCGGTGTCGCAATCGGCCCTCCAAAGGTACTCGTCGCGCCAAATCCAAGGTCGTCGATCAAAACAATAATCACGTTGGGCGCATCCTTCGGCGCAGCCACTTCAAACCTCGGCGGCACCTTCACATTCCGCGCATCCGTCTCCGTATACACAGGCCGTTCTGGCTGTTTAATCGGCAATTCAGTCCGGTCAATCGTTTCAGCAGATACAGAGCCTAAGGCCAACAGGAGAGCAAGCGATGCACAGCCAATCGAGAGGGAAGCATGGATTTTCATAAGGTGACTCGTTCGTTGAACTGACTTTTAACGTTGTCTTTTCAAGGGGGGACTTCCTGCGAGCCACTCAGCAACCTAGCTCTGAAGTGCAAAGCCGAAGAGAGATCCGAAAAGCACGACTTCCCGTCCGACCCTCAAACCATCAGCCAAAAATGTCAATTCACGATTTGAATGTCGATGACAAATCAGAAAAGAAATTTTCTATTCGTACTCCTGAACGGCATTTTCAATGACTCCAAAGAAATCTGTAGGCGGAAGAACTCAACATTCATGTCCTTGCACTAAACGATGACCAATAGACTCAGTGTGGATTTCCAGGCGCTGTTTAACGCACAAACTGGCAGGGTATACCCCATGCCCTTGTCGATCTCGCAACTAGCCCACCTTCACCAACCTTAGTGCCCTCAAAAACAACAACTGCGTGCTAATCTGCGCCTCCATCAACCCCGTCAGTTTCGCTACCGCTCGCCGATACAGCGCCAACTGAGGCGCATACCCCGCCGCCTTTTCCTGTAGAGCCTCCTCATCCGAAGCCTCATCCGTCTTGAAATCCAAAAGATGCGCTGACACCACCCGCCCCTTTTCGTCATGTTCCAGGACCACCCGGTCAAAGACCCCCGATACCCACGCCCCTCCGTCAATGAAATCAAAAGGCTTCTCACGCCAAAGAGTCGCTTCATTCGAAGGTCTCCCGAGCGCCTCATAACCCACAGCACTCTCTAGCAAAGGCAGCACCAATTCCAGCGCTCGATCCGAAACCTCATCTCCCAGCACCACCCCGCATCTTTCCTTCCACCGCATCATCAGCATTTCATTCGCCATCCCCTGTTCCCACCACTCCACCTCGGCAAGCATCTCATGCACCCGCGACCCCAAATGCCGCCCAATATCACGCCCCGGCGAAAACAAAACCTTGCCTGGAATCCTAAAAGCCTCCGCTCCCGATGGCGTCACCCGTCGTTGAGCGGCCTGATTTCGCTTCACCAACTCCCCGAGCGATATCGTTTCAGCAGCAGCCTCCACAAGCTCCTCAGCCTCTCCCACCAACCCCTGCGTCTCATACCACCCCACATCACCCGTCTCCCACTCCAACAAAACCGCCTCCCCTCCCACCTCAATCTCCGTCGCTTCTCCTCCCACCAATCGCCGCCGCAAAAACAACTCCTCCTTCATCGCCTTCGGACTCGCAGGCGGCTTCGAGGCAATGAAATACAACCCCCGCTTCGCCCGTGTCATCGCCACATACAGTCGGCACAGTGACTCAAAGCCCGTCTTCTCCCGCGTCTCCTTCGCCTCTTCCATCAATACCTCATCCAGCGTCGCATAAATCTTGTCCGGCGCCTGCATCACCCAACGCGTCTCCCCCCGGTCCCGACTCACAATCAGCGACCGCCTCCTAACACTGTCCATCGCCGACCCTCCCAAATCCGGCAGAATCACCACATCAAACTCCAACCCCTTGGACTTATGCACTGTCATCACCTGCACCGCCTCCCCCGCACCCAACTGACTCACCGTCCACTCCCTCGCCCCTTCCAAAAACAAATCCACATCCCGGCTCCCACTCTCATCAAACCCTCCCGCAAAATCCAGCAACTGCTCCACTCGCCGCTGATGAAACGCATCCAGCACCACCCCGCCTTGCCTCATCTTCTCCGTCAACCCCATCACAAAAGCCGCAAACCCCTTCTCAAATACCTCTCTACCAGCCATCGCACCCGCAGACCACACGGACTCCTTGGTCCCTCCAAGCACCACACCCAACGGTGTCATCAACAAATGCTCCAAGGCCATCTGATCCCCCGGATGCGCCGCCAATTGCAACAGCGACAAATACGCCAACGTCACCGCATTGTCCGTCGCCGGTTGAATCGTCGAATCCGTCACCACATTCATCCCCGTTAGAGCCCTCAACACCCCGGTAAACGCCGCCGCTTTCTTGTTCGATCGCACCAACACCGCGCAACTCAACCCGCGCCCCAGCGGATCAATCTCCCGCAGCAATCCCGCCGTCGCTCGCTGCACCGCATTCGCTTCCACCGCTCCCTCTTCAACCTCCTCTTCCTCAGCCTCGCCCCCCCCTTTCTCTGCCTCCAGTGTCGAAAGCAACCGCACACATCCCGTCAACTCACGCCTCCCTGCCTCATGCGCCGAAAACACCCACTCCTTCGTCGCTCCAGGCAACAACGCCTCCAATCCCGCCCGATCCTCAAACACCGCATTCACCGCATCCAAAACCGGCTGCGCACTGCGATACGACTTCGCCAGAGTGCTCACATGAATCCCCCCGGGATCCGCTTCCGTCACCGGTCGCAACCGCTCCAACTCATTGAACAATCCCGGCTCCGCCTGCCGCCACACATAAATCGACTGCTTGATATCCCCCACCGCAAAAAAACTCCGCACCCCCTCCGGATCCTGAATCACCTCCTCCACCAACCGCTGCGTCACCCGCCACTGCCGGAAACTCGTGTCCTGAAACTCATCCAGCATCCAGTGATCAAATCGCCCATCCAACCGAAACCACAAATCCTCCTGTGGCCAACTCGATCCCTCATCTCCCGCCCGATCCTGAATCAGCCGTGGAATATCCGTAAAGGACAAATGCCCCTGCCCTCTCACCTGCCGCTGATACCGCTGCTCATAGCCATCCAAAAACGCCGCTAACCCCACGGTTCGATGCGCCCGCACCATCAATTCCCTCCGCACCAGCAAATCCACCAGCGCCACCCACGCCGCCGCCGCCGCCCCACTCACCATCACCTTCTTCCGATACCACATCACCTCTGCCGCCCCCACTCGCAGCCCTTCCAGACTCTCCGCCGACTTTGTCAAAAAAGCCTTCACCGTCTTCGGCAGTGGAGCCGCCGGTTGCACCTCCATCACCTCCAAACAGAGCGACTCCAACGCCTCGCTTCCTGACGGCGTCGTCCCCGGAAACGCATCCTTCAAGGCCACCGCCGCCTCTCGCAAAACCGCGCTCGTCACCACCTCCCCCTTCAAAAAATCCGCCCCCCACACCACCGCCGGATTCCCCCACACCTCAGCCCCCCGACTCCCCGTCCACAACTCATGATTCTCCTTCACCCACAACCGCAGCGTCTCCTCCATCCGCTTCTCCTCATTCCCAAAACTCGCCTGCTTCACCGACTCCAATAGCAGCCTTGTCGCCTCCCCATCCCCGGAGTCATGCAAATCATCCAGGAGCGCATCCAGCGTCCGCTCCTGCATCAAATTCGCCTCCGTCTCGTCCATCACCGAGGCATTCGCAGGCAATCCCAACTCCAAGGGAAAACACGTCGCGATCGATGCAAAAAAACTATCCAGCGTCCCCAATCTCAGTCGATGCATCCGCCGCGTCACCCGCCTCAGCAACGCTGTGTAATCCACCCCCTTCGGCACTGCCGGAGACATCCCCGCAAAATACCCCGCCGCATCCTCCTGCCCACTCGCCAACATCGCCAATCGCGTGAGAATCCGACCAAAAAACTCCGCCGCCGCCTTCCTCGTGAACGTCATCGCCACGATCGTCTCCGGTTCCACTCCCAAGGCCAGCAAATGCAAATACCGCCTCACCAACTGGTAAGTCTTCCCCGACCCCGCCGAAGCAGCAATCAATTCATGGCGCAGCGCAATCATCCCCCACCACCATCAAACAACCCCACCCCAAGACAAGCCCAACTTTCCCTCATTCTCCCTCCGCCTTCTTCCAAGCCGGCCACCCCCCCTTCAACACCCACACATTCTCCATCGGCAGCGACTCCACCAACCGCTCCTTAATCTTCCGACTCGACTCACACTTCTCCCCCCCACAGTAAATCACCACCGGCAGCGTGTTTTTTTGCAACACGTCGATCAACTCAAACAACTGCTCGTTAAACCCCTGTTCGTTCAGCAACTTCGCTTCCGGAATGTGCCCCGCCACATACTGATCCTCCGGCCTCGCATCCAGCCACAGCACCTTCCCTCCAAACTCCCCCTTCACCCGTTCCACCGTCACCTCGTCCTCTTGCATCGGTGCCACCACCAGATACCACGCCGGTGCCATCGGATGCCAAAAATGCACCCCCACTGCCGCCACCGCACTCAGCAGCAGCAGCAACAACGCTTGCCCCATCGCCCGCTTCATGGCTTCGCCTCAGTCGCGTTCGCTGGCTTCCGAAACACACTGAAAAACGCCAACTGCCTCTGATACTTCGGAATCTCACTGTCCGTCTCAATCTTCAATGCCCCCATCACCACCTCATCAGTCGACTTCGGCTTCACCGTGATCCGATACTCCCGCCCCGGCGTGATCTCCTCACTCTTAAACTCCACCGACTCCCGTGTGCTCGTCACATTCGTCACTTTGAGGGGCTTGTCCCCCACCATCTTCACCACACACGTTTTCTCCACCGCCTCATCCCCCAGCCACCATTGCAAAGTCTTCGGCTCGATGTCCACCACCGCTGGCACATCCAGCACAAACGGAATCACCCACTGCGGCTGCTTCTCATCATCCGTCGTCACCGTCACCGATTTCTCGTGCCGACCCACAAAGCTCGACACCTTAAACTCTGCCTTCCCTGTCCCACTCGCTCCCGGCGCATAGGTTCGCGCATCCAATGACGAACTCAAACAGCTGCACCCACTCTCCAAATTCAAAATCGTCACCGCCTTGTCACCGGTATTCCGAAACGTAAAGCTCACCGTGATCGTCTCATCCTCTGGCTTTGGCTTCACCTCCACCATCGCCACATCCAAAGCCATCTCCGCACGCCCCTCCCCTCCCAAACCCATCACTAGGCAGGCAAGACCCATCAAAATCGGTTTCCTCATCATAAGCCCCATTCTACTCCAAAACCCGCCTCCCGTCCACCCTGCCCTCAATCTTCAATCTCCCATCGACAACCCCCCACCCCTCCGCCACCATCTCCCATCATGGCAGATCGGCTTTTCCTCCTCGACGGCATGGCGCTCGTCTATCGCGCGCACTTCGCCTTCATTCGCAATCCCATCCTCTCCAGCGATGGCGTCAACACCTCCGCCCTCTTCGGCTTCACCAATACCCTCCTCGACATCCTCACCAACCAGGCCCCCACCCACCTCGCCGTCGTCTTCGACACCTCCGCCCCCACTCCCCGACACGATCTCTTCCCCGAATACAAAGCCCAGCGCGAAGAAATGCCCGAGGACATCTCCTCCGCCATCCCCCAGATCAAACGCCTCCTCGAAGCCATGCGCATCCCCGTCCTCTCCCAGGACGGCCTCGAAGCCGATGACATCATCGGCATCCTCGCCAAAAAAGCCGACGCTCTCTGCATGGAAACCTTCATGGTCACTCCCGACAAAGACTTTGGCCAGCTCGTCACCGACCACATCAAAATCTACAAACCCGGCCGCCAGGGCAGTGACGTCGAAATCCTCGGCCCCGCCGAAGTCTGCGCCAAATGGGGCATCGAACGCCCTACCCAAGTCATCGACATCCTCGCGCTCATGGGCGACGCCGTTGACAACATCCCCGGCATCCCCGGCATCGGCGAAAAAACCGCCGCCAAACTCATCCAGGAATTCGGCTCCGTCGAAAACCTCCTCGCCTCCACCGACAAACTCAAAGGCAAACAAAAGGAAAAGGTCATCGAGCACGCCCAAAAAGCCCTCCTCTCCAAAGAACTCGCCACCATCTTCCAAGACCTCCCCTTCCCCGTCGAACCCGATAGCCTCACCCTCCAACCTCGCGACGACGCCGCCGTCAAAGCCCTCTTCACCGAGTTCGAATTCAACTCCCTCGGCCGCCGCCTCTTTGGCGACTCCTTCAAAGCCGGCCGCTCCCGCCAAATG
>JAIYDW010000186.1 GCA_027487315.1 Verrucomicrobiaceae bacterium
ACGTAGTTGAGCTTTTCGTGCTGGTGCATGGGGATCAATGGTGGCCGGGTTTGCGTTTGTGAATGATGATGATGTTACCAGCGGGATCAAACACCATGGCCATGTGGCACACGGGTGTTTCAAAGGGTTCCATTTTGAACGGCACGCCCGCAGCTTTCAGAGCGGCGATGGACGCATCAAAATCCACGGCCTCGAGCCCGCAACTCGGCCCGTCAGCACTCGGCAGCCAGCCTGGGGCTTTGCCGATGGCGAGTGTGTGAGGTCCAAGTTCGTACTCGACCCAGCCGCCGTCCTCCCCCATCGGGGTGACCATGGTGGGGACGAGTTGGAGCAGGCCTTCATAAAAGGCGCGCGAGGCAGGAAGATCGGTGACTGGATAACAGGTGAAAGCGACTTCGGTAAAGAGCATGAGGGTGTTTTGGGTGGGTTACTTGGATTGATGCGCTTTGACCTTGGAGGCGGCTTTTTCTGAGGAGCGTTGTGTGCGGATAAACTCCAGGCCGCAGGCAAGTTTCCCTGCGAGAGGTGATTCCGGGTCGATCACTCGCCAAAAAGGAGTGATGTCCTTCATGGGAACACCCGCCAAATGCTGTTCCCAGGCGGCTTCGGCCACGACTCGCAGGAAGATGCCGGTAGTCACCGGGCAAGTGTGCTCAGCCTTGTGGCTGTCCGCGAGGACGGCCCGCAGTTCCTTGGGGGTGATGAATTGACCTGGAGTCAAATTGCGGACATAGCGGTCGATGATTTCAGGCGAGGCGATCATCATGCGACTGCCTTCGGGCATATCCGCAAAGGCTTTGTCGAGAGTTTTGATCACGGCAGGTTTGCTGCACTGTAGCTTTTGGGTCCATGTGGGTTTAGGTTTGGGCATAACTGCTTTGGGTGAGAGATTCATTTCTAGCACGACCCACTGACAACCCTATGTCAGGAGTGTTTTCGCTTTTGGGATTCTTTTGATGCATGGTGCTCGGCAGTGGCGAGGGCCAAGGAGATGACTTTGTCCTTGAGAGCCTCGGGTGAAATGATTTCGGCTTCTGTTCCCAAACCTAGCAACCAACGGGCCACGTAGTCGCAGCCGCTTGTTTGAAAGGCAAAGCGCACTCGCACCCGCTTTCCCATGGGCATTTCCTCGACGAGAGTTGGCCCCCAATAGCGGCGAACGCTTTCGATGGAGAGCGCCGGGACTTCGATCACCGCGAATTCGTTGCGCTCGGCAGTCATGCAGCGGGAAAGATGCTGAGTGAGATCGAAGTCTGGGCGTGGTGAAATGGCGTCTGGCAGGGTGTCACACCGGAGGATGCGGTCCACGCGGAAATCGCGCACATCGTCGCGCAGCCGACACCAGGCGATGAGATGCCAATGATCCAGGTAGAAGACCAAACCGAGCGGCTCTACCACGCGTTCCGCAGCTTCGGATTGCGCCGCCCCAAGGTAGTTCAGCCTTAGCAAACAACCTGCGGCCAACGCCTGCTGGACCGTGGACAAGGGGACGATTCCGCGCGTCGGAGACCGGCCTCCTACGACGATGGTTTTTCGCAATCGATCCACTCGGCTCTGCAATCCGGCGGGCAAGACGGCGGTGACTTTTCCGATGGCTGAGCGAATGGACTCACGCATGGAGCCGTCCGTCATGCGCTCGGTGAGCAGGCCTCCGGTGAAGAGCGCAAAGGCTTCTTCTGGCGAAAACATGACCGGCGGCAAATGATAGCCGCGCATGAGGCTGTATCCCACACCGGGCTCTCCGACAATGGGGACGCCGCTTTCGCCAAGGGCGGCGATATCCCGATAAACCGTGCGTTCCGTGATCTCAAAATGCCCCGCCATCTCGGCTGCAGTCGTCACACGGCGCGACTGCAACATCATGACAAGGGCGACAAGACGATCCGTTCGGTTCATGGCGACACTTTTAAAAAGAGAGTGAGTTTGCTGGAACAGCTAAGCACGCGGAGGAAGATCCCGAAAGGCGAATGAACGACTCGAGATGGGTCCGAATGGAATTGGATGGTCCGTTTTCAGGAATTGGGCTTGTCTTTGGAAACACTGGCTGATTTCATAACCTTGGTGGAGAAATCCCGTAATGGGAGATGGCGGCCCCAAGGAACTTCACTGAGTGAAGGGGGGTAAGAACATTCAATGATTCGACGACTATGAGCAAATCTTCAAAGAAGACCAAGGGAGTTGGTGATGGATCCAGCAAGAGTGAGCGCGAGAAATTGGAGGCCGACGTGAAGTCTGTTGCCAAAGAGAATGCCGCGTTGAACGCGCGTCTTTTGGAGGTCGAAAAAAAGATAGGGCGGATCACGCAGAAGCCGACGGCGGCGGATCGGATGAAAGCGGCGCTGTTCCCCAAAAGATTTGATCCATTGGCGAAACTGACAGATGAAAGAGAACAAATTTTGGGCGCTCTACGAGTCAATCGAGAGCGAGGAGAAGCGGCAGCGAAAGGTTTGGAGGTGAAGCCGACGGTGCGATTCGCGAGCGAGGAAAAGGTGGAGATGACGACTCCGAAAGAGACGGTGGGTGAAAGGCTGAGGCGGAAAAATACGGCGCAGGGAACGACTCAACGTGTGGGGATGAACCCGGAAGCGCAGAACGTGCCTGTGGTGAGTCAGGAACAGGATCCCTTGCGAACCACCCTCCCCTCGGATGCCTACTCGGTTCATTTGGGCTCCGAGACACCCAAGGTGGAAGAGGAAGACCCGTTGAGGTCGAAATTGGGAGAGAGTGCGTATGCGCCTTTTCTTGGGTCTAAGATGCCAGGGGTGGAGGAAGACCCGTTGAGGTCAGAATTGGGAGAGGATGCGTACGCGCCTTTTCTTGGGCCTGAGATGCCGGGGGTAGAGGAAAACCCGTTGAGGTCGGAATTGGAAGAGAATGCGTATGCGCCTTTTCTTGGGTCTGAGACGCCGGGGATAGAGGAAGGTGATACGTTGAGGTCGGGATTGGGCGAGAATGCTTATGCGTCAAGTCTCGGGTATGGGACGTCTGTGGTGGATGAGACGGATCTATTGCAGTCTGAGGGCCCGAGTGTGTCTGAAGAAGATGCTCTCCGGACGGTTTCAGTGACCGCCTATGACGGTGTCGATCCGGGCGACTTGGATTCGCTCGATGATGGGATGGTGTCTGATTTGAGTTCGGAATTGGATGAAAGGAAGCCAGAGCAGCAGGTGCATCAAGAGGCGAAGTTCAAGATGAAGGGGATGGAAGAAGTGTATGTTAACGGAGAAAAAATGGCCCGATCAACTCAGGTTCGAATTGGCGACAAGGAGGTGACGGTTCAAGACAAGGACTGGTTGCGAGACCACACTAACGAGGATCGTCGCAAGCAGAACCAGGTCCCTATCAGCAAAGAGATTTGGGAAAAGAGCGGGATTGCGGCCCAACAGCCGCGAACCCAGTATTTTGATGAGGAACAGCGTAGAGATCATCAGGTTGCCCTGAATGAAGGCGTTTTGGAGAACGAGAAGGGGAAACTAGCTGAAGGCTCGCATGTGTTTGTGATGGATGGAGAGGGCCAGATTTACGCCAAGAAGACTCAGGAATCGCTCACTCAGTTGGATGATCAAGGGAGATATGCCCATGTCCATCACTCCAGTTTTTTGGCGGGCGGGGACGTTGCCGGCGCGGGAGAGCTCAGGGTGGGGAAAGATGGAGAGTTGAAAGAGATCAACGACGGCAGCGGGCACTATAAACCGGGCGAGGTGCAGACGAAACAAACGCTTGAAACCATCGAAGAACAGGGCGTGTCACTCGACAACGTCAAGTTCACGCAGGTGCGAGGGCATGCACGTGGCGATGTGGGGACTACTGGCATGGCGAAGGAGTTTCTTCAGGGACAAGTGACGCCGGAAGAGCAACTGCATCGCGAGCAGCAGCAGGCACAGGGCAAGAGCGTGCGCGACACGAGCAAGGTGATGGAACAGACCTTCAAAGGACGGCACGATGTGACGGACCAAATCAAGGCCCAGGGGGAAAGTGTTCGCGATCGTTTGCGCAAGACTGACAACCTGGAGAAGATCGAGAATGGAGCGCCGAAGAAAGGATTGGGTCGAGTACGTTGACCCAGAGTCCAAAGTGAGAGGTGCTGCCTAAAAGCAGCGCTCCGGTTTCTTGATTGGGTGCCAGTCATGCTTTGATTTTTTCATTGTCTGAACCCAGGCACCCCGCTAGCCTTTGGATTCCTTCCACTTTCTTTATGAACTTCGAGACTCTTCAGCTTCACGCCGGACAAGAAATTGATCCTACCACGCAATCGCGCGCGGTTCCGATTTATCAGACGACGGCCTATCAATTCAAGAGCTCCGAGCATGGGGCCAAGTTGTTTGCCCTGCAGGAATTTGGGAACATTTACACGCGGCTGATGAATCCGACGACGGATGTGTTCGAGAAGCGGGTGGCGGCGCTTGAGGGTGGAGTGGCTGCGTTGGCGACGGCTTCGGGGCATTCCGCGCAATTCATTGCGATCAATAACATTGCTACGGTGGGCGATAACTTCGTCACCACCTCGCATTTGTACGGTGGCTCCTACAATCAGTTCAAAAACGCCTTCAAAGGCATCGGCGTTGAGGCGCGGTTTGCGGATGGTGTGAAGGTGGAGACTTTTGAGCCTTTGATTGATGACAAGACGAAAGCGATCTATCTCGAAACCATTGGCAATCCGGGACTGACGGTGCCGGATTTTGAAGCCTTTGTGGCTCTGGCCAAGAAGCATGATTTGCCATTGATTGTGGACAACACTTTCGGCGCGGGCGGGGCGATTTGTCAGCCGCTGAAACATGGGGCGCATGTGGTGGTGGAATCGGCCACCAAGTGGATTGGCGGGCATGGGACCAGCATGGGTGGGGTGATTGTGGACGCGGGCACTTTCAATTGGGGCAACGGCAAGTATCCGCAGTTCACCTCTCCATCACCGAGCTATCACGGCATGGTGTTGAATGATATCTTTGGGATCGGCGGCCCGTTCGGGAACATCCAGTTCATCATCCGCTGCCGCGTTGAAGGTCTGCGTGACTGGGGTCCGTGTCAGAGCCCGTTCAATTCTTTCATGCTGCTGCAGGGTCTTGAGACACTTTCGCTGCGCGTCGAACGCACTTGTGAGAATGCTTTGGCGCTGGCGGAGTGGTTGTCTTCGCATCCTGAGGTGGAGTCGGTGAACTATCCCGGACTTGCGAACCATCCGACTCATGCGTCGGCGAAGAAGTATCTGACGCGCGGCTTTGGCGGTGTTTTGTCCTTTGTGCTCAAAGGCGATCGGGCGCGGGCGGAGAAGTTTGTGAACAGCCTCAAGCTCATCTCCCATCTCGCCAACGTCGGCGACGCGAAGACGCTCATCATTCATCCGGCATCGACCACGCACTCGCAACTCTCCCCAACGGAGCAGGCTTCCGCGGGTGTGCAGCCGGGCATGCTGCGCATGTCTCTTGGGATTGAGCACATCGACGACATCAAAGCAGACATCACAGCTGCGCTGAGCTGACGAAGTTCGGGACAGAGATCTTGGGCTTCGAGTTTGAGTAAGTGTGGAGCCCCTGTCAGTCCTAGACGGGGTCTTGAGATCATGTCATCTTGCCGAGTGGCTGAGGTGTTTTGGTTGTGAAAGGCGTCGGGTGTTTCACGACAGGATGTGGTGGATTACTTTACCCTCGACGTTGGTGAGGCGGCGCTGGATGCCGTTGTGTTCGAAGCTGAGCTTTTCGAAATCCAGACCGAGGAGGTGGAGGATGGTGGCATTGAAGTGGTAGAGCGGGTGGATGTCCTCGATCGCCTTTTGGCCAAGTTCGTCGGTGACGCCGTGGCTGACGCCAGGCTTCACGCCTGCGCCGGTCATCCAGCAGGTGAAGCCATCGGGGTTGTGGTCGCGGCCTTTTGCGCCTTTTTGGAAGAAGGGCATACGGCCAAACTCGGTGCACCAGACGACGAGGGTGTCTTGCAGGAGCCCGCGTTGTTTGAGGTCCCGAATGAGGGCGGCGGCGGGTTGGTCGAGGATTTGCGCGTGAATGTCATACTGCGCTTTGAGATCACTATGGCCGTCCCAGTTGAGTTTGCCCCCGCTGGCATAGGCTCCGTTGAAGAGTTGGACGAAGCGCACACCCTTTTCGATGAGGCGGCGGGCGAGGATGCAGTTTTTGGCAAAGGCGGCTTTGTCCGGGTTCTGCGTGTCATCGGCACCGTAGCTTTTCAGGATGTGTGCGGGCTCGGTGCTGAGGTCGTTGATCTCGGGCACGCTGAGTTGCATGCGTGCGGCGAGTTCGTAGCTGGCGATGCGGGCGGCGAGCTTGCTGTCGCCCGGATGGGCTTCGAGATGGCGGGCGTTCATCCTTTGCAAGAGCGAGCGCGTAGCTTGATCGGCGTCCGCAGAGACTCCCGCAGCCGCGAGATGTCGAACGGGATTTTTGGAACTCATCGTCGTGCCTTGGAACGCAGCGGGAAGGAAGCCGGGTCCCCAGTTGTTGGCGCCGTTTTGCGGCACCCCGCGCGGGTCGGGGATTGCGACATACGACGGCAACTCCTGGCTCTCGCTGCCCAGCGCATACGTCACCCACGAGCCGAGTGACGGGAAGCCATCGAGGACGAAGCCAGTGGAGAGAAAGTTCTCCGCAGGGCCATGGGTGTTCGACTTGCTGGTGAGCGAATGCACGAACGCGATGTCGTCAGTGAGTTCCGCGAGATGCGGGATCATGTCGCTGACCCACTTGCCCGTCTTGCCGCGCTGGCGAAACGCGTATTGCGGCCGTGCGAGATTGCCCGCCGGTCCCTGGAAGGTCACGGCGGGGCCTCCGGGCAGAGGTTTGTCGTCCCACTTGATCAACTCAGGCTTGTAGTCCCAGGTCTCCAACTGGCTGACCGCGCCTGCGCAAAAGATGACGATGACGTTCTTCGCTTTTGCTGGGAAATGCGGCTGTCGCGGCGCATAGGGACGCGCAGGGTCGATGATCGGGCCGTGATTTTCGGCGCTGAGCAAACCATCGATCCCGAGCAGATTGGTCAGTGCGATGGAGCCGAGCGCGGTGGCACTATTCGATAGAAACTGGCGGCGATCAAGCAAGGCACGGCCTGGGGTGGAGAGATGTTCGGCGTGGTGTATCATGGCTGGAAAAGGAACTCGTTGCTGTTGAAGAGGGCGCGGCAGAGCGTGGCGAGGCCATGCTTTTTGACGGTAGGCAAAGTGTCATTTAGCTCTTCGGCGGTGGGTTCACGAGTGAGGGCGAGTTGGTAGGCGCGTTGGATTTGTCGGGCGATGTCTTCGCCGGCTTCCTTCTTCACGCGAGAAGCGAAGGCTTCGGATTGATCGAGGGTGAAGCGACTGTTGAAGAGATTCAGCGCTTGAATGGGTGTGGTGCTGGCGCGACGCGCGGCCGTGCTCTGTCCGGCGTCAGGACAGTCGAAGGCTCCGAAGACAGCTTCGGGCTCGCGGCGGACTTTGTGCGCGTAAATCATGCGGCGCTGGTTCTCGGGCGTGGATGTCTCGACGGGATTGAAGCCGCTGAGACCACCGCGTTTGTCAAAGAGGTCGTAGCCACGGCCATGCATCTTCAGATTGAGCTGACCGCTGATGGCGAGCATGGAGTCGCGGATGGCTTCGGCTTCGAGACGGCGCGAGGGGAAGCGCCAAAGAAGGCGCACATCAGAGTCCTTTTCAGCGGCTTGGTCATTGGGTGCGGAGGACTGCCGATACGTCTCACTCAGTACAATGAGCCGATGCATGTGTTTTATGCTCCAGCCGGAGCGGATGAACTCACTCGCAAGCCAGTCGAGCAGCTCGGGATGCGTTGGCTTCATGCCGTTGTTGCCAAAGTCGCTTGTTGTTTCGACAAGGCCGACGCCAAAGTGGCCCTGCCAAATGCGGTTTACCATGACGCGTGCCGTGAGCGGGTTTTGGGGGCTGGCGATCCAGTCGGCAAGCGCGGTCCGCCTCTGCTGCTCGGGCGTTTGCTTGTCCAGCTTCACATCGCCGAGCGTGCTAAGCACGGCGGGGATAACTTCCTCCTTTGGTTGCTCGGGATCGCCGCGATTGAGCAGATGGATTTCGTCGGGTTTGCGGAAGATGCCGGCGAAGACTTTTTGTGAGGCATCGAGTCCGCTGAGTTCCTTTTCGAGTGCAATCTTTTTGGCGCGCAATCTGCCAGCTACTTCAGCCTCTTCTTTGGGAATCCCTTGGATGGCGAACTCTGGCTTCGTGGCCTTGCTTGCATCAAAGCTCTCGCGGTCGTCGGAGTCTGCAACGGTCCTCCAAGTGCCGGACGCGTCGGCAATTTCGATGAAGTAACTTGTGGCGAGTCGGTCCTTGAATTTGCCTTCTCGGTCGCGGCCCCAAATGACGCGGTCGATCTCCTGCTCCTGCGTGAATTCGATCATCACCCAGCCTTGGCCCATCTCGTTTGACATCCAGCTCCGCGAGTTGCCGTAGTTGCCGTCATTGACAAATTGCTGCTCATGGCGGTCGGCGGTCACCTTTTCACCGGACACGGTCACGGCGGCGTTGAGCGCGATGTTTGCGCCTGCGGTGCTAAAGACTTCGAGTTCATCGACGCAGGGTTCGAGGTTATTGGTCTCGCGAATGGTGAAGCGCACCCGCTTGGCCATTGACGGCGAAAAGCGATCCACATTCTCACGGGCGGTGATCATCGGACGCTTCACGCCTGATTTTGCGAGTGGCACAAAGCGTGAAAGTTGTTTTTCGAGTGCAGCTACCTGCGTTATGATCTGCTCCATGCGCTCCCGAGCCGCGACAGCCTCCGGCGTGTGCAGTTCCCGATCCTGATACTCGACTCCGGCAACTAAGGCCTGCATGGCGTAGTAGTCCTTGGCGCTGATGGGATCAAATTTGTGATCGTGGCAACGGGCACAGCCGACGCTGAGACCGAGGAAGGTTTGACCGATATTCGTCACCATCTCATCGAGCGAATCCTGGCGCGCGAGCCGCTTAGATGCCTCATCCTTGCCGATCTGGCCCGGTAGCAATACCGACGCTGTGACAAGGAATCCCGTCGCTGCATCCGCGCCCAATGCATCGCCGACGATCTGCTCTTTGATGAAGCGGTCATACGGCATGTTGTTGTTGAAGGCCTGGATGACGTAGTCGCGATAGGGCCACGCGTTTGGGCGCTCGGTGTTCACCTCAAAACCGTGCGTGTCCGCATAGCGTACCACGTCCAGCCAATGCTGCGCCCAGCGCTCGCCATAGCGAGGAGAGGCGAGCAGTCGCTCGACGGTGGCGGAGTGGTCGGGCTTTCTCAAGAAGGCCTCCATTTCCTCCGGAGTGGGTGGTAGACCGATAAGATCAAAGGTCACTCGCCGAAGCCAGGAGACTGGATCAGCAGGCTGTGAACGGTGGAGCTCTTGCTCGGCGAGTTTAGCGTCGATGAACGCATCAATCGTGCGGAGATCTGGGAACGTTTTCACCGGTTTGAAGCTCCAGTGGTCGCTCTTGTCCTTCAGCTTCACCAAATCGACACCATCTGGCCAGACGGCACCTTGATTGATCCATGTCGTCAGCATGGTGATCTGCGCTGCGGAGAGGTGCTCGCCTTTGGGTGGCATCACCTCGTCCTCATCGCTCGAAGTGACGAAATGAATGAGCGAACTCTCCTTCGCCTTTCCCGGAATGATGTTCGGCCCGTTGTTGTCACCGCCCTTCAGCGCCGCCTCCTTCACATCGAGACGCAGGCCGCCCTTATGCTTCTTCTCGCCGTGGCACTCATAGCAGTGCGTTTCGAAGATCGGGCGCACATCGCGGACAAAGTCCACAGGTGCGGCAGCGGCAGGCATGGCAAAAAGCAGGTAGATTGGGAAGCTCGTCAATTTCATGTGAGGTCTCAGCGATAGGGATTGCCAGCTTCATAGAGCGCACGCACCTCTTCATCATTCATTGTGCGGCCGAGCAGTAGCAGTTCATCCACGCGACCGCTCAATTTGCGATCTTGTTGATCCCAGTTACCGATTTGAGCAGGACCTAACCGAGCGGGATGGGCGATGGCTTGATGCGTTTCTTTGTCAAACTGGCCGTTGAGATAGAAGCGAACTGTCTTAGCGACGGAATCATAAACCGCAGCGAGATGCACCCAGCGGCCTTGCTCCGGCAACACAGAGGTGCGGGAATCAGGGAATCCGTTGGTTTCATCGGACCCCTGGGTGAGCGTATTGGCAAAAAGAGCGAGGCGCATGGTTGTAAGTTTTGTGACCATCCAGTGAACCTGGCCTGGGTTGCTCTTGTTCCATCCGTCGGTGTGCAGCAACGATTGATAGGGAGCGCCGAGACGATCGAGACGCACCCAGGTTGCCAATGTGAGCTGCGGCCATTCGCGGTCGCCGCCAACATCGAGCTTCAAGTGATCGCCCACATTCACAAATTCCGGAGCCCGCGATCCCGGCCAGCGTCCCTGCACCGTGCGGAAGATCCCGGGATGCGTCTTCGTGGACTCAAAGTCTAGCAGTGCGATCAGTGCTGGATCATTCCGCAGAGCGGCGAGAGCTGCCTCGGAACGCGCGCGCTGACCTGCCGCTAGCCCTGCGCTCAGCCCGTTCATTTCCTCGGCCTGAATGAAGGCCGAGGAACGCAACTCGCGGACTGTGCTCGAGCCGCCATTCATCGTCACCGCATCACCGCCGCGCAGACTTTGCTTGTTCGCATCACCCGATGCTTTCGCGATGACCTCGCCCTGAAACACATGAATTTCTGCCGCACCGGTCCGTGGCACATCCACACCAAATCGCGTGCCGAGATCCACCGCATCACCCGAAGGCGTGACCACCGTGAAACCCTTCGCCGCTGGGGGCACTTCCGCCGAAAGACGACCGCTCAGCATGTGCAAACGCTGCGCTGACTCAAACCGAAACTCCGCCGGTGCTTCAATGACAACTCGTGCACCGAGAGCGGTCACGAGTTCCACACTTCCGCCTGTGAGGGAATGCGTCTCGCCTCGCAACTTAGTGCCCTTCGAGAGTTCCTCCACACCTGCATCGTTTACGATGGTGGCGAGCACGCGCTGGCTACCCTGCCACCACCAACCCGCGCTAGCGAGCAAGGTCAAACAAGCCGCCGCAGCCAGCCAGCGCATGGTGAGTGGAAACGCCATGAGTTGAGCGGATGGAGGGCTTTTCACCAAGGGTTCCATTTGCTGCTGCTCCCAACCCGCAGCACTTGCCGCGACCGCTGAATCGAGATTCAGCAGTTCAACGAACTCACGCCGTGCCTCCGCGCTCGCATCGAGGAAGCGATTTAGCTGTGACATCTCCACGTTGGAGATGCTGCCATCCAGATAGCGGTGAGTGAGCGATTCGAGTTCCGGGCTCATGATGATGCCTCCTGTGCGAGTGCGCGGCGAATGCAATCCAGCAGCATCCGCCTCATCCGATGCAGCCATTGATAAAATCCCGGCACCGAG
>JAIYDW010000114.1 GCA_027487315.1 Verrucomicrobiaceae bacterium
GCTTGATCGAAGCGTGCCATTGGAGTCCTCAACTCCAAGCCAGCCTGCACCGCCTCCCGGGATGGTCAATGCCCAGCGGCCCAGAAAAGGGTTTTCAGAGCCGTGCGAAAGGGAACTCAAACTCATGAGCGAGAGCGCAGCAAAAAATCGGAGGGTGACGAGATTAGGTTTGGGGAGCGATGATGGCATAGAGGGATTCAAACGCGTTGGACACGAGAAATCATTCGCTGGATTGAGGAAAGTCAGGATGACCCTCGGAGGAGATCTTTAGCGGAAGGTTGCTCGCTGGAGCATCCAGAAGCGAGATGGTCCGGCGGGAACGGACGCCTGGATGGCCAGTCGCCTCCTGCGTTCAAAGTATTTCAATTGTCCAAGAGTGGCGGTGAGTTGTGTTCGTTGATTCGCTGAAAGAGAAGACTGCTTTAGCGCTGTTTCGACTTGTCGAACTGCGTCCAGGGAAAAAATGTGGGCATAAGCTGCCGACTGAGGAAATGCTTTTTCGAGCTTTGCAGCAGGTACATTGCGGTGGACAACCACTTGAGCAGCGCGCCCGAATGCCTTTTCAGTTCCAGCGAATCGAGTGACTGGAAGAACCATCACATGGGGTGGAGTGGCGGGAGGGCCCATGATTTGGCATTGGGTGAGAAGCAAGGCTGTGAGGCCGATTAATCCGATTCGGCAGATAAAACGAGCGTTCGTGTGCATGCTAACTAAACGATTCGAAAGACGATCTCATTGTTGAATTCGACGGTGAGTACGCCTCGAGCGTGATATCTTGCTACTCAAGGAGTGGCCTTCATCAACGAACTGAGCTTCTGTTCGGCGTTGATCCCTGTTGTGAGTATGGCATGACGACCCGTGCGCGTTGAGTCTTGTTCTGCGTAGGCGATGATTTCGAAATGCCTGCCGTCCTGAGAGAAGTGGTAGTTCAAGAGATCATCCGCACTTAGGGTTGGGTGACCGCCGCGTTTCGCCAGCGGCAGTTCGATCCCGCCTTTGCCATCCAAACCGCGATAAATGACTTCGGTGCATACTTGACGTGACGCGTCTGCAAAGTCGAAAAGAAAATCATAAGGGTCACCGTGAAAAGAAAAGATTTCGGCTAAGAAAGAAGCTCTCTCGGTTGCGCTAAGTTTAGGTCTCAAAACAGTCAGACGATTCACATGGGTATCCATGATGTGTTCGAGGCTGTTGAAGACGACACCTTCGGCGACAGCTTCGATAACGTCAGCCTCTTTGCCATTGTCTAATTCGGCACGTTGCAGTGCCTGGGTAACTTCCATTTGTTCCATCTTGGCCAAGCCCGGAAGGCGGGAGGCGTCCAGGCCTGCGGCGAGTCGCTGCTGTGGCGAGCCGATGTAGGTGATTCCATGTTTGAATCGACCGGGAATGAAGACGTCGCTCATGTAACCTGCGGTGTAGGTGAGGATGATGTCTCCGGGTTGCAAGAGGCTCTTGATTTCATCGAATTGGTCATGGGAAAAGTCGATCACCTTAATCAGAGGATTTTTGATTCGACTGACGTTCTTGAAGAGGCCACACCGGGCTTGGTACTTCAGGTTTCCCCAGCGTCCTTCCGCCTTGCGCACGAGGTCAGCGGCCTTGGAGTGGGTTAGGGAGACTGCAAAAACCTTTCCTTGAAGAACCTCCAAGGCAGCTTTGGCTCGATGATAATAGCCGGGAATACTCGCCGTTAGTTTTGCATAGGACGGGCTTGTGGTTGTGAGCGTTTTCATCTCCGGTTGTTCGCGCGACACTTCGAAGAGGACCCAGGAGGCTTGGAGTCTTTGAGGTACTTCTTTTGAGGTAACGTGCAGCCGAAGTTTGTTGAAGGTGCCCGACGGGATCTCGGATCTGGGAAACGCCTCATTCAACTTGGCCACCACTACCGGGTCCCCGCGAAGTTCAGCAACCACTTCGGCGCGTTGGGCGATTAATAAAAACTGTGCGGCGGTAACCAGGGTATGCGCGGCTGTCTTGACTTTTTCATCGGGGAAGAGCGAATCGGGTTGTTGGCCACCAAGGGCGCCTGCGAGGTCTGCCAAAGCATCTTGCGCTGTCATGAAGCGAAACAGCAAGGTCTCAATGTGATTGCTTTCCTGAGCGTTCATGTAACCCCGACTCCGCCAAATGTCCCCGCTTTCCTGGTCGAACTTTCGAAAACTCTGCCGGATTTCCGACATTTGCTGGGATAGTCCCGCCACTTGTTGGGGTCCTGTTGCAACAGCGTCGAGAACCTCATGGGCGGCCGTGAAATGTGACGGACTGACTTCCTTAGAGCCTGAAGTGCTACACCCAACGAGGATCTGGAGAGAGGCAAGCGCTAGAACCCACTGAAAGAATCCACTCAAATCGAGGTAGGATCCTGGGAGCATTCCCATTGGTAACCGAAGTTGAGCAAGATAAGGCTTCATTCAGGAAATGAAAATGGGGTCGGATGCAGCTGTTTTAAGAATTCATTGAGTGAGTTGGGCGCGGAGCCGCCTTTACTGGTTAACCCTACATGCACAAGTTTGAACATTACTTGGCGAAACGCCTCTTGATCCTTGCAATCATGGGACCGATGACGTGATGGGCCAATGGATTGACGACGCTACCGACTACCAGTCCTAGCACGGCTGCGATGCTGGCGCTGACGGCCCAGTTTAGGGCAGCATGCAGTGGAGGGATGAAATTGGCAATGGATTCGGCGGCGTGGTGTATGGCCTCTTCCGGTCCATGCATCCCTAACTCATGCAGGCCGTGGATTAGAATGCCTCCTCCCACCCAAAGCATTGCAATCATGCCGACAAAACTGAGTGTCTTTAGAAACAGTGGCATGCCTTTGACGATGCCAGACCCGAGAGCGCTGACAGCCGATTGAGTTGACTTGGCAAGTGCCACTCCCGCATCATCCGCTTTAACGATGATAGCCACAGCGCCATAGACGAGCAAAGTCATTCCGACACCGACTACCGCGAGTACACCTGCCTGCAGCCACAAAGGAGAAGAGGAAACGGAGGCGAGTGTGATTGCCATGATCTCAGCAGAGAGAATAAAATCCGTTTGGATGGCGCTTCCAACGCGCTCGTCCTCAAGTTGTTGTGCTGTCTGACTGGGCGAGGAATCGGATGAATCCTTGGCTCGATGTTCCGGGTGGATCAAATCGATGACTTTGTGGTAACCCTCGAGACAAAGGAAGGCGCCCCCTGCCATTAGGAGAGGAGTGATGACCCAGGGGGCAAAGAAGCTGAGAATCAAGGCTCCGGGTAAAAGCAGCAGTAGCTTGTTCTTGAGTGAACCGATGGCGATCTTGCGGATGATGGGTAGTTCACGGTCCGCAGCGAGTCCGACCACGTAGCGCGGTGTGACAGCCGCATCGTCAATCACGATACCCGCTGCCTTACTGCTTGCTTTGGCCGCCTGGGCTCCGGCATCATCCAACGAGGCGGCGGCTACCTTGGTCAAGGCCACCAAATCATCCAGCAGAGCGATGAGACCTGTACTCACTGGGCGACCTTTCGTGGATTGGAGTTTTCGAATATAGGAAGTGTTGGAACCATAGGTTTCTGCGATTCAGGCTATGATAGCATCAGCATCTCCAGTGCCAAGAGTTTCTGGGAGGGCAATGCGTTCGAGGCTTTACGGGGGGCATCCCAGCTTGCTTGCAGGGCGTTTGCAGGACTGAGTCTTGGCATTTCGGGTGAGTGCTTATTGCCCTTGCGGATACGCTCCAGCCGCACTTTGGTGAATGGCGTGATTGTTGGATTTGCCTTCTGGGCCAAGATTGGCATAGGGAGTGATGCTCTGCCGAATTCAGCGCTTTCGAGGCATTCACGGCCACTGCTGCAATGTCTTTCCATTCGAGTCTGTGATGCGGAGTCCCTCGAGGCGCACGCTGCCTGGACCAGCGCATGGATCAAGTCGCAGGCCGTGAATGAGCCTGGCATCATCGAGTTTGATGGATAGCTCACGCCATTCTCCATCGTGGGTGACTTGGAAGACTTGGTGAAGGCCCTTGGGTAGGATGGTTTGGGCGTCATGGGTCCAATAGACTTCGCCTTTGCCAGTGGCATGGCTTTGCAGGCGAAACTTCAAGAGGTAGGGGCCGGGTGATTCGATGGAGAGATGCTCAAAAGCGAGTCCTGGGTCGGCGCCCGTGCTGGTGAGAATAAGTTGAGGGCCTTCGACGGTGAGTTTGGTGTCTTTACGGGCACGGGGGAGGGCCTCTCCTGTTGGGGCTTTACTCGCCTTCTTTTTGCCTTTTCCATTGGGTTTGGTGGGCGCGGTCTTGTCGTATTGTGTCCAACTTGGATTGAGCTTTGGGGAGGCTGAAGTAGCGACCGGGGTGAGTTCTTTGCCTTTGGTCACGAGGATGTTTGCGGCCATGTCATGCCATTGGTTGCTCATGCGAGCGACCATTTCGGGATGTTGTGCGGCGACGTTATGATTTTCGGTTCGGTCGGTTGGCATGTGGTAGAGTTCCCATGGCTGACTTTGGAAACTGACAAGCTTCCAGTCGCCATCGCGCAAACCTCGATCGCTGGCGAAGAGAAGATGAATGGGAGGGCGGGCTGTGATTTCGCCACCTGCAATGATGGGGGCGAGTGAAATGCCAGCAAGCGGTGACGGCTCGCGACCTGGAAAGGTGGCGGGTATGGTGGCTCCGGCAATATCGGCAAAGGTGGGCAAGACGTCGACGAGATGGGCGGGACTACTGACGATGGTGCCGGGGTTCTGTTTCAAACCAGCGGGCCAGTGCAGGATGGCTGGCGAGGCGATGCCGCCTTCGAACTGGTTTTGCTTGTAAAGGCGGAAGGGCGAGTTGCGCGCCCAGGCCCAGCCGGTGCTGTCGCCCCAAGTTGTAGTGGGGAGGTAAGGTTCAGTCTGAGGTGTGGCACCGCCACGATGGAAGGGGCAGGCGCCATTGTCAGAGACGAAGAGAATCACCGTATTGACGAGGTCACCTGACTTTTCCAAGTCATCGATGAGGCGACCCATTTCCTGATCTATGCGATCAATGAGGCCCGCGTAAGCGGTCATGAGGCGTGCCTCGGACTTCCGTTGCTCTTCTGTGAGCTTCGACCATTCGGGGACATGCTGGGGGCGGGGAGATTCAACGGTGGCTTGAGGCAAGAGACCGATTTGTTTTTGTTTCGCAACCCGCGCGGCGCGGATGACGTCCCAGCCGACATCGTACCGCCCGAGGTATTTTTTGAAGTCCTGTTCCAGCGGTTGCAGCGGTGCGTGGGGGGCGTTGAAGGCGATGTACTGAAACCAAGGCTTCTTCACTGCTCGTGCCTCTTTGATGAATTCGATGGCGCGATCCACGTTTACGATCGTGGTGTAGAATTCTTTGACTGGAACTGTGTATGGCTGACCATTGAGGCGAAAGCTTTTGTCGCCGGTAAAGTAATTGGTGGCTCCGGAGAGGTGGCCAAAGTAGCGTTGGAAGCCGAAGTCAGTGGGTTCCTTATCGAGATGCCATTTGCCTGTCATCGCAGTGAAGTATCCGGCGGGCGCAAGAACTTCGGGGAGGATGACGGCTCGACTCAAGGTGGTGTCACCGGCTTGTCGGCACCAACGACCACTGAGGAGGCTGACACGGGAAGAGTGACACTTGGCGGTGTTATAGAATTGCGTGAAGCGAAGGCCATTGGCAGCGAGTTTATCGAGGTTTGGCGTGTCGATCTCACTGCCGTAGCATCCGAGATCGGAGAAGCCCATGTCATCGACCATGATGAGCAGGAAGTTGGGCTTGGTGTCGGCTGAGCAGAGGGGAGGCAGAGCCAGAGCGCAGGCAAGGGTAAGCAGATGTTGTATTCTCATCATTTGAGGGAGCCAATTGTGAATCAGTCGAATGCAGCGTCCGAGGCTAGCGCCATTTCCCGATCGTGTTCGGCCTTCGTCTTGCCTTGGGAATTGACCTTTTTGCCTTTTTTGGCTGGCTTGCCTCGGGGGGTGAGCGAGAGGTCGAATTCATTTTTCTGAGCAACACCAGGGGTGCTGCGCCCGGTGCTGATGTAGCGCTGCATGAGTATCTCGAGGTCTTTAGCGATCTCGCTGTTTGCGGCCAGAACGTCCTGGGTCTCACTCAAGTCAGTAGTCAGGTTGTAAAGTTTGCGGCTGCCGTCCTTCATAAAGATGAGTTTCCAAGGGCCCCGTCGAATCGCGAGGTCAGCGGAGGCCGACTGATGGATGGTTGCCTCACGAACTTCTGATGTGGCCGTGCCGAGGAGTTCAGGGATCAGACTCACACTATCTTCGCCTGCCTCGTCGGGAAGGGTGGCGCCTGAGATCTCAGCGGCGGTGGCCATAAGGTCGTTTAGACAGACTGTGTGGTGGTTGATGGAACCAGGTTTTACTTTGCCAGGCCAACGAGCAATGAAAGGCACGCGATGCCCGCCCTCGTAAATGCTGCGTTTGGAATCTCGTAACGGCTTGTAGGAACGATGTTCGGCGCCGTTGTCACTGGTGGCGATGATGAGGGTGTTCTCGGCGAGGTTCTTTCGATCCAGCGCTTCAACAAGCTTTCCTAGCATCGCATCACCTTGGTAAAGCCAGTCACCGTATTGGGGATCACTTTTCACAAGGTCGTGGGCACCACTTTTACCGACGAACTCTGCTGCCGGATCAATCGGCTCATGTGGGATTCCCAGGGGGAAGTAGAGAAAGAATGGTTCGTCGCTCTTGCGCTGTTCGAGCCAATCGATCGCTTTTTTGAGCATCAGCGGTTGATTTTCGACTGACTTCACATGGGTGACGACCTGATCCTGTTCGATGATCGTGCCGATGTTTCGGGCGTGGGTGAAGCCGTAGAAGTAATCAAAGCCGAGGGTGTTCGGGCCACCCGTCATGCGGGCACCGATGGGCACCTCTTTTTCACTACCGGGATTTTCCTTTCCCCAGTCCATGCCGAGGTGCCACTTACCCACACAGGCGGTTGCATAACCTTGCTGTTTGAGCATTGAAGCCACGGTCATGCGGTTCGGCGGGATGATGGGTTTGGAAAAGGTGGTGAGAACGCCAAACTGTCCCAGGCGTGCGGGATAACGACCTGTAAGCACACCGTAGCGCGTTGGTGTGCAAACGGCAGCAGCGGTGTGCGCGTCGGTGAACCGCATGCCCTCGGTCGCGAGTTTATCAAGGTTTGGCGTGCGCAGTGCTGAATTGAGTTGATAGCATTGTGGCTGGCTGTAACCCAGATCGTCGAAAAGCACGAAGATGATGTTGGGCTTGGCTTGAGCTGATAGCTGAGAGGCGAATGCCAAGAAAAGAAAAGTGATCAGGCCGGAACGCATGGTGCGTGGGTGAAACGCAGGTTTTGTTCAGACATCTCAGCAAAATGCGTGTTCATGGGCTTTCCATTGCCGAAACAGGTAAGGGTTGGGCACCGAGTGGAAAACTTATTTGGTAGATGGAACGATGAATTCGTTGCGAGTCAGTTTGCCGTTTCCATCTCGATCAAAGTTCTTGTAGCGCGATTCTAGGTTGGATTCACCTTTGAGTCCGGAAGCGTATTCTTCGAGGGAAAGGGTGTCGTCTTTGTTCGTGTCCCAGCGGAGGAAGGCTTTTACCCTTATCTCGGGAGTAATTTTGGATTTTTTGGCACTTGGCTTTGCTTGAGAAGGCGTCTGTTCGACGGAATGCTTGGTGATGCAGTCGGGACTGGGCGACGTGGGTAATGTTGCTTTCCAATCGAGCGCGAGTTTGGTCAGGCGGGCAACGATGTCGGGATGGGTTTGAGACATATCGATGGACTCGGCGCGGTCATTTTTGAGCTGATGCAATTCAAGGCGCTGGGCATCATCCGACATGACGAGTTTCCAATCGCCATCACGCACGGCGAGCCGGGGCCAATAGTCGGGTTCGGCCCGCATGCCGAGCCACTGCCAGAAAATGGGGCGGGTGCGGGGAATGTTTTGACCCTTGAAGGTGGCGATCAGGTTCTCACCATCGCAGGCGTAGTCGGCGGGTAAAGATATGCCTGCGGCGGCGCAGAGTGTGGGCAGCAAATCAACGGCAGTAAGAACGGTGGCATCATTTTTGGTGCCTGCGGGTGTGTGGCCGGGCCAGCGGACGATGAAAGGCACACGCACACCGCCTTCAAACAAACTGCGCTTGCGACCTCGCAGGCCACTCGTTTCCCCAACGCTGTAATAGGTGCCGTAGCCGGTGACCTGGGCATCCAAGTCAACCTTTTGAGGCGAGTCTTTCGCTGCGGTGTGTTCTGGTCCGTTGTCGCTTGAGAACATCACGATGGTTTTTTCCTCTAATCCCTCTGATTTCAAAGCATCAAGGATTTGGCCAACAGCATTGTCGCCATCAGTGATGGCGGCGGCATAGACTTGTTTTTGCGGATCGAGATGCTTCCATTTTTGCATGGACTCAGATGTTGGAATGTGAGGCGTGTGGCTCTCGTGAATCCAAGCGTTGATAAAGAATGGCTTGTCTCGATTGGCCTTGATGAAAGCGATGGTGTTTGATGCGGTGGCATGCAAGTCGGCTGACTCCCAGTCCGCGCCACCGTTAAAAACGGCGGAGGTATCATAGCCATACGCTTCGGGTTTTGGCGCGCCTCGGGTCTCTCTGTTGGTCAGGTGCCACTTGCCGAAATGCGCGGTTTGATATCCGGCTTGTTTCAAAAAGCGAGGCAGGGACGGTGCCTTTGGGTCCAGCCAGTCGGGCATGCCACGTTCGTGATTCTGCTCAGGCGTGGCGAAATGCTGGTGCACAGAGAATCGCGCTGGGTAGGTTCCGGTGATCACGGCGGCGCGACTCGGGGAGCAGACAGGATTGAGAACGTTGAACTGCTGAAAGTCGGTGCCCTCGCTGGCGAGTCGATCCAGGTTCGGTGTTTCTAGCCAGGTGCTGCCATGGCAGGAAAGGTCACCCCAACCCCAGTCGTCGGCATAGATCAAGACAATGTTAGGTTTCGTTTCCGCCAGGAGGGAAGCCGAGAGGGCCAAGATGAATAGGATGAAAGATCGCATGGAAAAAGTTTTGATACGCAGATTCGATAACCCAATGTCAGCGAATGCCTGGTCAGGGCGAGTCGATCATCCATTCACCAGGTGGTTAGGAAAGTCGGAAACGCGTTCACAAGCGATCTGCTCCATGACTTGCTGCAACTGACGTTTGAGCATGATGATGGTGTGATCGCCGCCACTGGCACCGAGGGCGCCGACACCATACATGAAGGCACGTCCCATGAAGGCGAACTTGGCTCCACTGGCAAGGGCGCAGGCGATGTCCGGTCCGCTGCGGACGCCACTATCGATCATGAGGGTGGTGCGGGTGCCGAATTCTTTGGCGAGAGAGGTAAGTGGTTTGATGGTGGATTGGCCGGCGTCGAGTTGACGGCCGCCGTGATTTGAAACGATGATACCGTCGGCGCCTAAGCGGATGGCTTTTTCGGCGTCGTCGGCGTTGACGATTCCCTTGACCACGAGCTTGCCTTGCCAGCGATCTCTGATGGCTTTGATTTTGTCCGTGTTAAGGCGGCCGGAGAAGGTCTTGTTCATAAACAGGCCGAGGTGTTTCATCGTGAGGCCTTTGGGGATGTAGGGCTTCATGGTTTTGAACTCGGGTGCTCCGGCTAAGAGTTGGCCGAAAGACCAAGTGGGGTGCATCATCATCTGGGTGATATTTCGCATCGACATTTTAGGAGGAATCGAGAGTCCATTGCGAATTTCCTTGGGGCGATAGGCGAAGGTGGGTGTGTCGGCAAGGATGACGAGCACTGGAAAGCCTGCGGCTTCGATGCGGGATAGCAATTTGTCCCGCAATTCCTTTTCAGCGGGATGATAGAGCTGGAACCAAGCGTTGCCTTCGGTGAGTTCGGCAACGGTTTCGATGCTTGCCGTGGCGACCGTGCTAAGGATGAAGGGGATGTTGTGCTGGCGAGCGGCTTTGGCCAGGATTTCGGTTGCGCGCGGCCAGATGAGGCCTTGCAAGCCGATGGGGGCGATGCCAAACGGAGCGTCATAGGTTTTGCCCAAGAGTTCCGTTGTCGTCGATGCACCGGCGAAATCATTCAGGTACCAGGGTTTGAGTTGGATTTCCCGAATTTCCTCAGTGTTTCGACGGAGATTGACTTCCGAAAAGCAACCGCCTTCTAGGTATTCAAAGACAAAGCGAGGTGTGCGTTGGCGGGCGCGATCACGCAGGTGCTCGGTGGAAGGGTATTGAGAGTTGAAGGCGTCGGACATGCGCTGAATTATTGGGTGAATTTAGTGGGAAACACAATGAAGGGTTCGAGGCTGGGTGGCATGCGGGGGTGCCTTAGTTGGGAGCCCTTTTTTGTGCGGTGGTTTGGAATGGCAGGTCGGTGTCCTGAGTAAAGACGCGCCATTGGGCCATCTGATGCCGAAGACGTGCGACGATTTTGGCATGAGCGGCATCATCGATGAGGTTCTTTACGGCCCAGGGGTCGGCGTCGAGGTCGTAGAGTTCTTCTTTTGGGGCGTCGGCAAGACAGAGCTGGCGTAGGAGCTCATACGGTAGAGGTTGGTCGGATTGATGGCGGATGGCATCGTCATGCAGGTCGATGCCGTATTGAGGGCCTGGATCGCCGTATTCGCCGCTGCCGCTTCCGATTAAAAGGGCTTGTTCGGTCGGGCCTTTGAAGGTGTCTTGATAGACGTTGGCGATGTAGTAGTAGCGTCCATCGCAGACGGCGCGGCCCTTGGTGGGCTTTTGTCCCTTCGGTGCGGAGGAGGAGCCATGATTGGTCTCAGTCAGGATGGTGCTGCGATCCGGCAGCGTATCGGAGTTGCCTGAGAGGATGGGCCAGAGGGATCTGCCGTGGCAGACTGGCTGTGGTGCGATGCCGAAAGCTTCGAGGAAGGTGGGATTGAAGTCCATCTGTGAGATGGGGGTGCCGAGTGTGCGCCCCGTTTTGATGCCGGGTCCTTTGATGTAGCAGGGGACATGAGTGCCGGCGGGGTAGACGCTCGTTTTGCCACGGGCGACTGGGATGCCGTGATCACCGGTGAAGACGACGATCGTGTTGTCTGCCTGGCCGCTGGCTTCGAGTTTTTCCAGCATGGTGCCGACAAAAGCGTCCATGTTAAGAATGCAGGAATAGTATTGGGCGAGGTCGATGCGAGAGGCGGGTGTGTCTGGCAGCCATGGGAGCATTCGAATGACGCTGGGATCGACATCCGTGGGGGCGGAATTGCGGTCTTTGGGATTGGTCAGTTTCTTTTGAACGTGCCTCCAAAATGGAGCGTGGGTGTCCCCAGGATTGCACCAGAAGAGCCAAGGTTTTTCGCCTGCGGCTTTGATGACGGTGTCCAGATCACTGGTTTCGACGAAGGCATCGTAAGGGAAGTTGCGTGCGGGTTGCTGGTGCAGTTTGCCTGAGAGCGCGCAATAGATGCCGTTTGCCTTCATGGCTTGGATGAAATTGGGGATGCCTTCATGCATTCCGCCTGCGGCCAAAAAGGTGGGGTCATTTGCCTTGGTGATGGGATTTGGAAGAGGAATCCATTGCTCAGGTCCGCCGAGTTTGGGATGATGGTTGTGGCAGTTGCGCCAGATGCCGTTGGTGTGCGGGATGAGTCCGCTATAGATGGCGGATTTGCTGGGTGAGCAGACGCTTTGGCCACAAAAGGCACGTGTGAAATTCACGCTTTCCGCCGCGAGTTTGTCGAGGTTTGGCGTCTTTAGTCCAGCGATGTGGGAGTTTGGCTCACGGGCAGCGCGCTCGCTGGTGTAATAGCCGAGATCTTCGACATAGATGAAGAGGATGTTGGGCTTTGCTGCGAGGGGTGAAGAGCAAAATGCGAAGAAGATGAGAGGAAGGAAATAACGCATGACGTGACTTGAAACGGTCACTTTAGCCGCACATTCCAGCAAAGAGTGTGTCAAATCTAGCCGATGAGAGCCCGTTGGGTGGCATCCTGGTCGAGGTTACTTCCCGGTGACTGAATCGATCTCTGACAGTTCCTGCATTGCGCGTACGGCCAGCAGTTCGCAATTGAACCACATGGTTGGCCCACCCGACTTCATGAGCCAAGTCAGGTAACGGCCCGGTGCTCTTTTGTTATTCTGACTGCGGACCAACGTGCCGGCGAGCGCTTGAGCTTTTTGCAGGTGCAGGGCATCGCCGGTGACGCGATAGGCGGCGATGTAAGTGCGAATGAGCTTCGCGGAGCTTGCGCAGACTGGCGCGTAGCAGCGGTATTGCTCCAGCACGCAGGGGAGGAGCCAATTCTTCGACTTCGCGCTGGCTTGTCCATCTTCGTTCTGCCCGCCGGGGCGGTTTTCTGGCGGCTGATCCCAGATGACAAACTGATCCTCTGCAAAGCGCAACAGATCGAGCGCCAGCCTCTGCTCATCAGATGTCGATTTGGCGCTGCTGAGCAAATGAATCGCGAAATCGCAGGCTTCGTGCTTCGTCAGGTTCTCATATGGGGGCAGTGGTTTCACGTCCTCGAACTGGCCCTGCCAGTTCCAAGTGCGCACCGGGTTTTGCATGATCCACGCTACTGCTTTGTTGCGCATGGCGTCAAAGCGTTGTTCCTGAGTGACTTTCGTGAGTTGATCGAGAAACTCGATGACCAACGTTGGAACCAACACGTTGTCAGTGGCTGCCTTGCCATCTTTCGGAGTTACAAAAAGCAGCCAGCTTCCATCGTCGCGTTGCTGTTTTGCATAGGTTTCAGCGATTCGAATGGCTGCGTCGAGATACTTTGGGTCCTTTGTCGCTGCATGGACAACCAGAAAATAACGCCCGGCCTCAGCGCCGCAGTTCGTCATGTAGTTTGCTGAATTCATGTGTCCGGTCATGCGCTCACGGAACTTCGTTGGATGATACGTCGGTGGATGAAACGCCCATGCGGACTCCGCGGGCAAGCAAATCGCCAGCAATGTGTCCGCCGCACGTCGAGCAGCCTGTAAAGCCTCTGCCGCGTCGGGAGGCTCAGGTTTCTGCATGGCATAGACAGCCAATGCCGAGGCAGCAGCTCCGATGATCTTCGACGGATAACGATAGAGATGGAACTGCTCGTCGATCTCGCCTGTTGTGAACCAGCATTTCAAGTCTGCCGAATGCACCAGCGCCTCCAGGGCTATGCGGGCGCTTTCGCCCCATTGTTGATCCGCATTGGCAGCTTCCGGCTTAAACACGGCTGCTCGATGAAACTCCCGCGTCATCTGTGCTCCTAGCGTCGTGCCCGCCGCGTTCAGTGCTTCGATACTCAGCGTCGTTTTGCCCGTCGGGATCTTCAGCCACACCGGTGAAAGATCTGCACTCGGAGTCTCTGCTTCGAAGACTAGCTTGTCACCGGACGCAGTGATAAGTTCGAAACGATACGATTTGGCATTTTTGATCTCTTGGAAATCAAACGAGGGTGCAAACTGGAACTGCACAGCGTTTTGATTCCAAAATGGCACCCTTTTACGCACTGGTGTTTCCGATTCCTCAAGGGCTTGCTCAGCGAACAGTGGCGATGAGGCGATAAGAGCGAGGAGAACGTGCTTCATGGTGAGGTCGTGGACTCGAGGTGGGCAGCGAGCCGCTCGCGCATTCTCGCCATGCGCTCGGCCTGAGCGGGTTGCTTGGCGAGGTTGTGGAGTTCTTCTGCATCGGTGCGGAGGTCGTAGAGGAGTTCTTCTCCGCCTTCCCAGGCGATGTAGCGGAAGGCATCCGTGCGTAGGCTGTGGCCGCGTTGTTTCGTGTGCGGGGCGATCATGGTGCTGATGGCCACCTGCTTTCCCTTTGCGGTCGGATCATTGAGCATGGGCTTGAGGCTGCGACCTTGGAGGTGCTTCGGCTTGGGCAATCCGGCGAGATCGCAGAGCGTGGGATAGATGTCCACCTGCTCGGCCAGGCCGCTGCGAGCTCCAGGCTTCACACCGGGTGCGGCGATGATGAGCGGCACATGGTTCGCACCTTCAAAGAGCGTTTGTTTGGCCCATAGGCCGTGTTCGCCGAGTTGGTAGCCGTGATCGCCTGTGAGTACGATGATGGTGTTTTCGTCGAGATGCAGTTCGCGGAGCTTGGCGAGCACGCGGGCGATTTGTGAGTCCACGAAGCTCGTGGAGGCCAGGTAGGCTTGCAGCGCATCGCGGGCCTCATCGCGAGTCGGTGCAGCGTAGCGGAAAACGTTGTTGTTGGGTCGCAGCGAGGCTTTGGGCAGTTGCGTGAGGTCTTCGCCACCCTCGCGATAAAACGGCGGCAGCGTGAGCTGGGTCTTGTCGATGGCCTCAAAGAACGCTTTCGGAGCTACAAACGGCGTGTGAGGCCGGATGAAGCCCACGGCAAGGAAAAACGGCTTCGCTTTGAACTGCTCCAGCGTGGCTATGACATCATCGGCGATCGCGTAATCGGTGAAATCCGCCGCTGGCCGCGATGAGGCCGCGTAAGTGCGATTGTAGCTCTCGCCCTTGGCTTTGGAGCGCGGTTTGTCATCGGGATCGTTCTCTGTTTTGGCCTCGGCGAGAATTTCGTTGTCCTTGTGCAGCGCGGAGCCGAGCTCGACATCGAGCTTCGTCTTCGGATCAGGCACATGGAAGACCTTGCCGACGCGTCCGGTGGCATAGCCTTTGTTCTTGAAGTGCTGCGGCAGCGTCACCTCGTCCGCCAGCGCCTTCCGCAAGCTCGTGCTGAGATCCATCACGCCCGTCTTCTCTGGATAACAGCCCGTGAGAAACGAGCACCGCGACGGATTGCACAACGCGAACTGCGTGTAGGCGTGATCAAACCGCACCCCACGCGCCGCCAACGCGTCCATCCCCGGCGTGCGAACGTGCGCATTGCCATAGCAGCCAAGCGTCGTCGTGAGGTCATCGACGATGATGAAGAGGACGTTCGGCTGCGCGGCAGAGAGCTTGACCGCGGTGACGAAGAAGATGATGAATGATAAAATTAGCCGCATGTGGGAGGTGATGAGGTAAACAAAAACTACGCCAGCAGCTCCGTGACGACCTTCGGTCCTTCTTCGACGCCGGTGAGGCGGTAATCGAGGCCGGCGTAGCGATAGGTGAACTTGTGGTGATCGAAGCCGAGCAGGTGCAGGATGGTGGCGTGGAGATCGCGGATGTGGACGGGCTTTTCGGCGGCGGCGAAACCGAACTCATCAGTCGCACCGTGGATGTGACCGCGCTTCACGCCACCTCCAGCGAGCCAGGTGGTGAAGCCGTAGGGGTTGTGGTCACGCCCGCGTTGCTTGCCAGCGTTGAGGCCGGGAGTCGGCAGCTCGACGACGGGCGTGCGACCAAACTCTCCACCCCAGATGACTAGGGTGTCATCAAACAAGCCTCGCTGCTTCAAATCAGTGAGCAGGGCGGCGATGGGCTGGTCCACCTTGGCGGCGAGTGGCTTGTGATCGAGCACATCGTCGTGGTTGTCCCAGGGTTGGCCATCGCCCGTCCAGAGCTGAAGGAAGCGCACGCCGCGCTCAAGCAATCGACGCGCGATGAGGCACTGACGGGCGAAGGAACCCTCGGGGCCAGGCTTCACGCCATACATCTGACGAACGGCCTCCGGCTCCTTCATGATGTCAAAGGCATCGCTGGCCTCCATCTGCATGCGGTAGGCGAGTTCGAAGCTCTGGATGCGGGCTTCGAGCTGGGTGTCCTTTTGCCGCTCGGCGAGGTGGCGCTGGTTGAAGGCCAGCAGCAAGTCGAGCTGCTCACGCTGCCGTTTGCTATCGAGTGAGCCGTTGCGGATGAACTCGACCAGCTTGTCCACGCTCTCGTGGTCGGTGTTGACGTAGGCACCTTGGTAGGCGCTGGGGAGAAAGCCTGCCTGCCAGTTCTTGGTGCGGCGGATGGGCATGCCGCCTGGGCACATGGCGATGTAGCCGGGCAGGTTTTGATTCATGGAGCCGAGGCCGTAGGTGATCCAGGAGCCGAGGCTGGGACGATTGAGCCGCGCCTCGCCACAGTTGAGCAAACCGAGCGATGGCTCGTGGTTTGGCAGGTCCGTGTGCATGGAGCGGATGATGCAGAGATCGTCCGCGTGCTGCGCGGTCTTGGCGAACAGCTCGCTGATTTCGATGCCGCTTTTGCCGTATTTTTGAAACGCATACGGCGACTTCAAGCCCGCACCAGTGGGACGCTCGGTCTTCAACGGCGAGGGAATGGCCTTGCCGTCATATTGATCGAGAGAGGGCTTCGGGTCGAAGGTGTCCAGATGCGATGGACCACCGTTCATGAACAGATGCACCACACGTTTCGCCCTGGCAGGCAGTGGCGGCTGGCGTGCGGCGAGCGGGTTCAGTGAAATGGAAGATGTGTCCGCGAGCAGATCTCCAAGGCCCATGGCACCAAAGCCCATGCCGATGCGGCCGAGCATTTCGCGGCGAGTGAGGAAGGACGGTGGCAACATAAAAGCGCGACGTGTTGGAGAAGAGTTAGTCAGCAAACTGGAACTCATTGCCGATGAGGAGCACCTGCGCGAGTTGGGCGAGCGGGCTCTGAGGTGCTGGCGCTGGCGTGGCAGGGGCGCTGTTCACGAAGCGCAGCGCCATCTCGGCCTCGTCCGGCTTTGGCCCGCGCAGCAGCACACGTTGATAAAGTGCCTGAATGGTGCGTGCGTCCACGCTACCTCCCGTGCTGGACTGGAGCGTGGCAGCGAGCTTGCCCGACTGCGCCTGAATGAAGGGCGAGTTGATGAGGAACAAGGCCTGCTGCGGCACGGTCGTGACGGAGCGCTGAGGGCTGTGAATGTCAGGGTTCGCAAAGTCAAACATGGCGGGCACGCTGGCCTGCACTTCGCGGTCAATGAAGAGGTAGAGGCTGCGGCGGGTGTCCACCTCCGGCGCGGCGAGTGGTGTGGCGCGACCACCTGCATTTGCGACATTCAGCGAGCCGCAGACGGCGAGTGTGGAGTCGCGCATCTGCTCGTAGTCGAGCCGCAGGCGGTTGAAGCGCGAGAGCAGGGCGTTTTCCGCGTCCTTCACGTCTTTGTCCGGTGTGCTGGCGCAACTCTGCTGATAGGTGCGTGAGCTCAGGATGAGGCGTTGCAGCTTCTTCAAGCTCCAGCCTTCCTGCATGAAGGTGGCGGCGAGGTAATCGAGCAGCTCCGCCTGTTCCGGCCTCGGTGTCTGCATGCCAAAGTCGCTTGGCAGGCTCACCAGGGGCTTGCCAAAGTGCAGCATCCACACGCGGTTCACCATCACGCGGGCAGTGAGAGGATTCTCCTTGCTGGTAATGCTCTGGGCCAGCTCCAGCCTGCCGCTGCCCTTCGAGAACTTCTGCCCACCAAACATCGTCAGGAAGCCGCGCGGTGCGAGTGCTCCCTGACGTGCCGGATTGCCACGGATGAAGATGTTCACGTCCGCTGGCTGCGGCCGATCCTGCATGGTCATGGCGCGAAGAGGTGCGCCGGGATCTTCGACAGCGAGCTTCTTGATCTCATTATCAATCTCCTGCATGCGCAGGCTGTCCTTCACGTTGAAAAACTGGTCGATGACATCCGCAGGCACCGACATCGGCGACGTGGGAGTTTGCAGTAGTCCGCGCATTTCCAGCCACGGCGGATTCTCCGGCACGAGACCGCTGACGCAGGCGAGGAACACCTCCTGATAGAGCGCGGCCACTTCACCAAAGCTTTTCATTGGTGGCCGCTTGGCGAGCTCATTGCGCAGCACTTCATTGGCACCGCTCTCGGGTTTGGCGAGACGCTGGGCCAGTTCCGGTGCCTTCGCTGCGAATTCGGGCTCCAATAGCTTGGCAAACTCTGTCCACGCGAGCATCACAGGGTGCGGTTTCGGCACCAGCGCGTAGGTCGTGAGGAAGTCGCGCCACTTCGTCGCTACGCTCTCGCGAAACATCTCCGTGGCTGCAGTTGCCTTGAATGCGTCCGGCGTCATCGCAGTCGCACGCTGGGCAAAGAGCAGGTAGTCGCGCAATTTGTCCGGCTTGCGCAGCTCGCTGAAAACCTCCTCGCGGAACGCCTTCTTTTTCACCTCTACCGCCGCCACCTTCTGCTTAAACGCCGCCGCTGCCGCAGCATCTGGTGCTTCGCCGATGATCGGAAACTCCGGCGGCACGACGCAACTATTCATTACGCTGTAGAGCGCATAGTAGTCTGCCGTCGGCACCGGATCATATTTGTGATCATGGCAGCGTGCGCAGGACACGGTGAGGCCCATCAAGCCGCGTGAGATCACATCAATGCGGTCATCAATCTGCAAGGTGCCATCGCCCACGAAGCTGTCATTCACGGTGAGAAAACCAAGCGCCGCCAGCGAACCCACCGGTTTGCCGGGAGCCTGCAAATGATCCGCCGCGATCTGCTCCGTGATGAACTGGTCATAGGGCAGATCATCGTTGAGCGCCTTCACCACCCAGTCGCGGTAGGTGTGCGCATTCGGGAGACGATTGTCCGCGCCTGGACCCGCGTAGCCCCAAGTATCCGCGTAGCGAGCCACATCCAGCCACATGCGTCCGATGCGCTCACCATAGCGCGGAGAAGCCAGCAGCTTGTCGATCAATGCCGCCGCCGCATTCGGCAGGCCAGCCGCTGCCGCTAGTTTAAACTGCTCCACCTCCTCATAACTCGGTGGCAGCCCCGTGAGGCTCAAATGCAGCCTCCGGCACAGCACCGCCGCATCCGCCGGTGGCGCGAAATCGAGGCCCGCCTTTGCCAGCTTCACAGCGACCAGCGCATCCACCGAAGTCGGCGTTGCAGGTTTGGCGATGGGCTTGAAGGCCCAATGCTCCTGCCACTTGGGCTTGCTCTGAGTCACCACCGCTTCCTTCGGCCACGGCAGCCCCATCTTCACCCACTGCACCAGCGCCTCGATCTGCGCCGCTGCGAGCTGCGGTTTTTTCGTTGGCATCGGCTCCACACCCGGCGCATGACGCACGGATTTGATCAAAGAACTCCCCCCAGGATCACCCGCGATGACGACCTTGCCCGCATCCGTGCCACGCAGCACCGCCTCCCTCGAATCCAGCCGCAGCCCACTCCTCGCCTTCTCAGCGCCATGGCATGAGTAGCAATGCTCCGCGAGCACCGGCCGCACATGCTTCTCAAAAAACACAACCTGCTCCGGGCTGAACACCACCTCCTGCGCCCCGACGCTTGTCGATGCGATTCCAATCAGGGTGATGGTAAGAAGAGATTTCATGAGTGCGGTGTATTTATAAGCCGCTCGATGCAGAGTTTTAACGCCTGATCATGTGACAAAACGGTATTTCATCAAAAGCAGCCATCAGCGGCTTTGCACTTCCACGCGAATGTCGCGCAACACCAGGCCGAGCTTTCCACGACTTCCGGCTGGCGCATAGACCTCGGGGTTGATGTTGAAATGGATGAGACGGAGATCGGCGACGTTGTCGGAGACGGCGGCTGTGTCCGGAAACTTTACTCGCATGGCTTGAATGGCGTTTCTCAGTTCAGCGGCCGTTACGCGGACGTCATAGTGCCGATACTCTGCAAACGGCTGCGAGGTGAAAAGAGCCGAATCTTTGCCTGGATGAATCCACTGGCTCTTCTTGTTCAGCGCCGAGTAGAGAATGGGAATCTGCGTGCCACCCTCCCAGCCATCGAAATGCACCGTATCGGGGAACTGGCTCTCCGGACGCAGATCAAAGAGATTGGCGGCGAGCCAGAACTGCTTTTGCGAGCGTGTGTCGAGGAAGAGGAAGTTCGCGGTGATGTAAGGCTGCGCCTCTCCCTCGCGAGAAGCCGTGGGCACTTTCATGTCGAAGCTCATCACCAGCTCCGCGCTTACTTTGGCAAACGGCATCGGCGCTTTCGCGAAGTCCCACCACCAATACGCTGGTGTGATCGGCAGTAGCGAGCCGAGTGCAGGCCGTGGATGATCCGAATCAATCCAGATGCCGATCTCCCGTCCATGCACCTGCACGGCGGTGCTGTTTTCTGCTGCCATCGGTCCGAATTGAAAGACTGCGGGCGCATTCACACCTGTGAATGCACCTGCATCCCACGCCTGCGACACGATGGGCGTGGTCTTGCCGTAGTTCCCAATGCGCACATAAAACGTATCGCTGTCTGGATGCACCTCACCGATCACGCACGCGGCGGCGGCCTTGGCGTCGGTGAGTTCGGGCTGGTTGAAGATCGTGATCGAGCTTGGCTCACAGGCGAATGACGCGATGAGGATGCCTTGCGAGAGGAACAGCAGAATGAGTTTCAAAATTGGGTGAGGGGATGGGAGTTGGCCGCTTTGAAAGCATCAGGCTTTCGGGAAAACCGCTAGGGCGAGGAGCAGCAGAGACAGCACGAGGACGATCATGGCGAAATCTACTTGGCGGGTGGGGTGTTGGCTAACCACTCGCCTGTATTTGCGTTGAAAATCTTCTCCCCCGCATCCGCTGCCCGCACTTCCACGCTGCTGACCTGGACGCCGAGCGTGCGCAGGTCGCTGGACTTGGGGTCGAGCTGTTGGGGCACCCAGCCGTGGCTGCGGAGTTCGAGTTCAATGTGATCCTGCGTCGTTGCGGGTAGCGCCGCAGTCAGCGTGTCGCCAGCCGTGAGCGGAGCCATTTGCGTTGCCTCAAGATACAGGCCCGCGGTGGGGTCGATCGTTTGGGGAAGAAAGTTACCCTTGATGGTGATCGTGCAAGGTTTGCCAGGGATAACAGGCAGGCGCAGACGTGCACTCACGCCGGTCCAGCGTGCTGTCAGCTCGGAGATTTGCCATGCACCCAATAGATAGCTGCGGTCGCCGGGCTGGCCGACGTGGATGCGGTAATGTGCGAGTGCTGCGTTCGTCCACTCGATCACGGGCGGCTCCTCGTTCAGCGCGCTCTGTGTGCGCCGACCGGCTTGGTTTTCGATGCGAAAGCCGCCCGACGCTTGGTTCCCATTGAGGATGGCTGACACAACCTTGCCGCCGATTTTCACGTTCGTGCTGCCGTCAACGAAAGTGCAACCCTGCACGATGGCCTTGCCCGCATCGAGTTGAATGGCGGGCGAGCCGAGATTGCCAATGTCCCAGTTCACGAAGTTGCAAGCGCTGGCAGTGAATTGTCCGGCGGTGCTACGCATCCACACGCAACGGTCGATTGGCCCCCAGAACGCGCAGTTAGCGAGGCTCACCTTGCCCATCACTTGCGGTGCGATTTCTAAGCACACAGAATCCGTGCTACCCCAGCGCCCGACGAACTCGCCATTGGTGATAAGCAAGCCCGCTGGCTGCGCCTGCTCGACGACGACCGCGCGCTGGCATGAGTCCGCGCCGAGGCCGCTGAAGTTGCCATTTGCGCTGCCTTCCTTCGATTCGGAGAACTTGTAGCCGATGCCGTAACCGAAGCAGAACGTGTTCAAAACGTAGTGCCAGTCGGTGCGGGCAAAATCAAAGGCGATGCCGTTTAAGTTCACCCACTTGCAATACGGATCATTTGGGTTGTAGGCGATGCCGAAGGGCCAGAAGTGGACGTTCTCGATGTGGCCAATGTCGAGGCAGTAATCCACATAGATGCCGCGCGAGGATGGATAGCCGGTGACATTGCGCACGATGTGCCGTGGCGCATTGATGAGGCGGATGCCCACATACGGATTGAGCAGCAGGCACTCGCTGACGCCGACATTGATCGTGCCCACCGCATCCACACACGGTGGATACGGCACTGGCGGCACGTCCGTCTGCTTCCATTCCGGGTAAGTGATGATGAAGCCAGCGATGGCAGCATTGTCGCCCGCGAGATTGATAAACGGCAGCCCTTCCGCCGAGCCACGGCCCGCCATTGCTTCCAATACCGATCCCGTCAACGGCGCAGTCCTCGGCGACTTCACCGTCGGCGGCACACGATAGATGCCTTGCAGCGTCACGTTCGCCGGAATGTTCAAGTTTCCCGCGATCCGAAACGATCCCGCAGGCACCGTCACCACGCCGCCGCCGGCCTTGCCCGTTTCATCGAGCAAGCGCTGAAAAATGGCGGTGTTGTCTGTGGCGCCGTCTGGCTTTGCGCCAGCGGTGATGACATCCCGGCTTGTGGGCGTGGTTTGTGAAAAAGCGCTGGTGGTGAGAAGGTAGGCGAGGAGGAGGATAGGCTTGGTTTGCATTGGGCAAATGAGTCGGGTTAACGCAGGAATTGAGGCTTATGGCTTGTTTGTCGGTGACAGCGCTGACTGCAAGAAGGCGCTCAACTGCTTCAAGCTCTCTTTTGCCTCGCCGGTCTGGGTGCCAGCAGGGACTTGGTTTGAATCGCCGAGTGCAAAGGTGCCAGTCGGGAGGTTGAAGAAATACCACGCAGGTTCGAACTGGATCAGGCGGCAGTTTTTAGACAGGGCGCTCTGTGTCCAGGCGATGATCTCCTCAGGCTTCGTGTCCATGTAAGTAAAATTGTGCAGCCAGCTTTGGTTCGAGAGGCCGTAGCCTGAGGCTCCGTCTTTTGGGAAGGATTCGACGGCGGTGTGCCAGGTGCTGAGGCGTGGGATGGAGGCTTCGTTGGGCTCGTTGTTATTGTAGGTCACGGTGACGACGCCGGGATACTTCCGCAGCAGGGCTTTGACCTGATCGGTGTAGTTCGGCATCTCCTTGTCCCACGGCGAAAATGGCATCCAGCCGAAGTCGGCCCACTGCACGAACATCTCGTGCTCTTTGGCGAAACGGATAAAACCCTCCGCGAGGTCAGGGCGGAAGAAGGTGTCGGCAGGCAGGATGTCGCCCGGGCGCTTCAGTTCCGGGTTCGTCGTCTTCATCGCCCGGATGCCGTAGTCCTGACCGAAGATCTCCATGAATCGCAAACCTACCAGCGACGCGCCATACGACTCCTTGAAGGCCGCGAGTTGCTCCACGGAGATGGATTGCCCATGACTCGAATCAAACGGCGCATTCGCCGGGCCATTCGCACCAAGCGTGAAGCTGTCTGAGGAATACACATCGAGCACAAACGGCATCTTCTGCGCCACCAATGCATCCAGCATGAGCTTCAAGTGTTGCTTGTCTCTGATCATCGGGTTCAGCAGCACGCTGACTTCATACTGCGCCCGCAACGGCTCCAGAGCGGCCACCATTCGGTTCAGTGCTTCCACATTGCCATTTGATGCGATGCCGTTGCCGAAACCTTGGTCGATGGAGAAAACGAGGCGGGTTTTCAGTTCGGCGGCTAATGCCTGGCCGGTAAGAAGCATCAGGAGAGTGATGGCAAGGATGAGTTTCATGATTCGCTGAGATTATCCCGCACCACGGTCTTGCCCTTTGCCTTGTTGATCACCATAAAGGCGGAGCGTGAGGTGTTGTCGCTGATGTTGGCGGAGAGGACGGATTCGTCGAGCAGCACATGATCGCGGGCGGCGTGGCCGTCGATGAAGTCGCAGCCGCGCACTTGGAGGCGACCGGACTTGGCGTGGATGAGAGTGCGGAGGGTGTTGCGTGGGTCGATGCAGTGGATGTGGCAGTCGGTGAAGCTGACTTTGCCGCCGCCTTCGATGCGGGCGAGGGCGATGCCGTTCGCGGCCCACATGCTGCCGAACATGGCGCAGGCGGTGAAGGTGAGTGGAGCGTTGTTGGTGGCCTCGACGATGATGTCGCCGTAGATCTGCGAGTTCACAAAGCGGGTGCCCGCATGGCCGAGCATCTCCACGACATGCACGGCCCGATTGCAGCCATCCGCTCCGCCGCCGGTGATCTGTGCGTTGCCGCCACCCTGATAAGCAGGGGCGGCGCTGGTGCAGGCGATGAATTGGAATCCGGTCTCGTAATCAATGCAGAAACAGTTCGTCAAATGTTGCCAGTCGGAGCGGCCGATGATGAAGGCTTTGCCCTCCTTTCGCCGAAACTCCGCCGCCGCTCCCGTGGCTCCCCAGAAGGGCCAGAAGTGGACGTTTTCCACACGCCCCACGTCGATACAGTGGTCGATGAAAAGTCCGCGATACAGCGGTGCGCCATTGAGATTGCGGATGAAGTGCCTGCCAGTGTGCCGCCCGCCGAAATCGACCGCCTGATAGGGATTCACGAGCAGCACGTCGATGATGGAGCAGTTGTCCGAGCCAGTGAGCAGCGAGCTGATCGTCCAAGGATAGGCGATGGGAGGATTCGTGTCCGTTTGATCGGGATAAAACACGGAGATGCCTTTGAGCGTCGCGTTGTAATCGAGCTGGATGAACGGAGTGCCGCCCGCGTCGCCCTTGCCACTGAAGGCGAGCAACACCGAGCCATTCGGAGCGCTTTTACCAAGTGACTCCGCCGTCCAAGGAATCGTCGGCGGCGCGGTGAAGATGCCCTCCAGCGTGACGTTGCGCCTGAGGATCAGCGTGCCATTGAGCCGATACGTCCCCGCAGGCACAAACACGATACCGCCACCGCTCGCCGAAGCCGCATCCATCGCTGCCTGAAACGCTGCGGTGTCATCGGTCGTCTGATCCGCTTTCGCCCCAAACGCCCGGACATTGAGCCGGTGTTCATCGCTTGATGAAATCTTTGATTCCGCCGCGAGTGACGTGCCGAGCATGGCGAGTCCAGCGGTGGTGAAGGCAGTGCGGCGGGTGATAGGGGAAGCGCATTTCATGGTTAGAAAATCGAGGACTTGGTTGAGTTTGCCTGCAACTCGATGTTTACGGCTTCAGTGTGCACAGCGTGACACTGAATGAAGCTTTGGTTGAGGTGGCCCAAAGGAATCAGCGCGTTTTGCCGGTAGAGCGTCTTCATTTGGGTGCGATTTGCTTTGCACGGAGCTGCTCCAATCGAGTGAGCACCTTTGGTGGCGGTGGTGCGGCGGAAGCTGGGGCTGTGGGTGTAGCAGCAACAACTGGCGCGGGCGCTGCGGCTGGAGGTGGGGCAGCTTTGGGTGGTGCATCCACGCGTAGGACGCCTGCAAAGGCGAGCCGTTGCAGCAGCGGGCCGGTGGGCGTTGGCATGCTGGATTGCACGAAGAGGTTACTGTGCTTGGTGACGGCGGTTTCGGGTTTGGCGGGGATTTGGAAGATGAGATCGGTGGTGTTTTTGGTGAAGTTCACGGGGGCGATGACGAAGTCTGGCGGCAGGCCGTAAAGCATGGCGGTGGCCTCACCCTCAAAGGGCACGCGGTGGTCGAGCTTGCAGATGTAGGGCGCGGTCTGGCCTTGCTCGACGACGGTGAGCGCGGGCGTCGGGCTGAGGACCATGATCGGCGCGATGACGACTTCCGCGAATGGGGAGGCATTGTAGGCGACGCCGTCGCCGGTGTCTGACTGGCCGAGCACAGCGAGCTTCCAGGTGCCGACGGCAGCATCGCCAACGCTTAGCAGCGGGAAGGTGCATTCGTTTTGACTCTCAGGGATGGTTTGCTCTGCCAGGACTTCCATTCCAGGCGGTTTCCAGAGCAGGCGCACAATGATGGCCGCATTGTAGCCCTCTTTGCGTTTAGCCACCACTTTCAGGTCGAGCGCTCCCGCTTGCACAAGGGGGACAGTGGGCTTGACGATTTCGAGGGCGAACGGAGCCTGTTCGACTGCGGCGATAGGGAGCTTCGTTTCGATGCTGCGGAGGAGCGGGATGTTATTGCCTTCACGCACGAGGTCAAAGACTTGCCGCACGCGGCCCACGGTCGTGTTCGCGGGATCGTTGTGCTTCATCGTGATCGTCATCGCGTGGCCTGAGAGCGGTGCGTCGGGTGCGGCTTCGAAAAGGGCGACCACACTGTTGTTGCCGGCTGGCACAGTGGCATCCACCAGGCCGACTCCGGGTGGCAAAGCATCACAGACGAGTGTCGCATCACCGCTGGTGCCAGTGCGTGTGATGTTGAAGAGCTGGGCGAAACGTCCACCGCGGGGTACGGGGATGAATTGGCGGCCTTGGGTGTCGTTGATGTCAAAGTTCGGCGTGGAGAGCACGACCTCGGGTCGAGTGCTGGTGACTTCGATGCGATACACAAAGGCGGGGCCGCCGCGTTCTAGATGGTCTGTCACACGGAGGAAGTATTCACCATCAGCAGGTGCGGTGACTTTGATTTTGCTGTCCAACCGTGGCGCATCAGCCACGTCATCGTTTTCGGCAATGCCAACGCCTTGGGGATTGAATAGCAGCAAAGTCACATCCAGCGGCGAGCCGATGGACTGCGCGTAAGTAGCGATCTCGATTTGTTGATCCTTCTTGAGCAGGAACTTGAAGAAATCCTGATCGCCGGACTTCTCGATGATGCCATTCAGAGCAAATGGTAGCGGCAATGCGCACACGGTGGCTTTAGCGCTCTCATCATTCGGCTCTGTCTCTATGGCGTTGTCGAAGTCCACGAGACGGAAAGGGTTGCCCGAAGGGGCTGATTGCAGCTTTGGCATCAATACAAAGGGCCACGCGGGCTGCGCTGGGAGCACGACGTCTTCTTCAAACGATTCGCCATTGATGCTGAGGTAGCGTGCCTTGAGCGTGCTGCCCACCTTGCCACCCGCAGGAAAGACGACAGCAGGCCGACGGAAATCGCCGATGTGCAGCCGATACACACAACCGTCGTGGCCCAAATACGAAGACTCACGCACCAGAATGGTGTAGTCGCCGTCCGCAGGTGCGATGATGGAGGCGAACGGATCCTTGCCGAGGAGAGGTGTGTCATCGCAGGTCGCCAACTCGAAGTGCTGGCTATTCATGATGGCGATGAATGGATCAAACGCGGTGTAGCCGAGCCGCTGGCCTTCGAGTTCCACGGTGAGTGTTTGGCCTTTTTTCAGTGCGACACGGTAGTGGTCCACGTCCTCGTTGGTTACCACGCCCTCAATGGTTTGATTCAAAGCTACGATCTGTGGTGTGGCGAAGTCGGTATTCGGCTCCGCTTCAATGACGATCGGATACGTCCCCACCATCACCTGCCGCAGATGCGAAATGCCCGATGCCGTCCGCACACGCAACGAATGACACCCCAGCGGCACATCCGCCGCCACCGCCACGGTGACGATCACTGCTGCCGCCTCTTTCTTCTCGATGCTCTTCAGCGTGAACCCTGGCGAGTAAAAAATGAGACCCTCGAAGTCCGCCAGCCGTGTGCCATACACAGTGACCTTCGTTTCCGTGCCACGCTGCAGGCCCCTCGGAACGACTCCCGCGAAGTCAGGATACGCTGCATGAAGCGCGCTGGTGAGCAGGAGAAAAAGACAGATGAAACGAGGATGGTGGAGCATTGTGAGCTTCAGGTTTTGAGGGTGACATTCCATTTTCAATCCGAGTCCGTCGGCATCGGTTCGTTGCTGGTTTCACGCGCACTGCTCACCAGTGCTAAGCGCACAAAGTCCACATAGTGCCCTGGAAACGCCGCAGGCACGGTCTTCAAAAGTGGCGGCGCTGAGGCGAGGCGAAAGGTTACTGCGACGAAATCTGTCTCCGGTGGCAACTCCACGCGCACTCCGCTGGCTTGCCACTTCGCGGGATCGTCATCGAAAACTATCCGCTTCATCGTGCGGACGATGTTCTCCCGCGCCAGCCAACTCCTTGTCTCATCCGCCGGAACTGCGGATGGATCACCGCACAGTGCATATAGCTCGAAGGTTGCCGTGTAGTCCTGGCCCGCCGTATCCGCAACCGCATTGAACCAAGCCGAGCACTTCAAATCTGCGCATCCATCCGCGAACTGCTCTTTGAAAGGACGCATGTCCACCAACTGAATGAACTCCCCGGACAGTGTCGCTCTGCCATTGGCATTCTTGCCCACGCTGCCGAGCACACGAAGCATGTGCATCCGATGAAGCGGTTCGATCCCATGCTCCGCCGAAACCACCGCGCATTTATCCCCACTCCAAGTCGCCAAAGACGGTGATGCTCCACCCTTCAGCGGCTCCATCGGCTTCTCAAAACTCCCTTTCATGACTGGCAGCCAAATGCTCGACGCTTGAGTTATGCGAGGCACCACATAGCCCCAAACCACCGACGCACTGAACAACCCGATAACCAATCCCGCCGCCGCCGCCGTGAGCGGACGCCAGGAGAGCCAGACGGAGCGTCGTGGAGTCACCACCGAGGGCAGCGATGCCCGCTCCCGCGCGATCTCGCACAGGCCAGAATCGATACCTGTCTCGACGATCAGCTTCCGCCGCAGCGCCGGGTCACTCGCCAGCAGACGCTCCAGCTCCGTCACGTCGGCATCAGTCGCCTCGCCATGCAGATAGCGTTGGATGAGTTCGTTCGGGTTCATCTCAAAGAGCCTCCTTTTGCAGACGGGTTTCAATGCACGCCTCCAGTTTCTTCCGCAGCCGCCCCAGCAGCTTGTAGAGCGCGTTGGCCGATTTGCCCGCCTGCTCCGCCAGCTTCGTCATGCGGCCTTCACCTGAGTAGGGGGCCAGCAGCAGTTCCTGATGCGGCGGCGAAAAACCCTCCAGGCATGAGCGCAGCGCCTGCATGGACCGCTCCCGCTCTTCCGCATCAAACACTTCCGCCTCCTCCGCCAGCAATGCCAGCATCCCGTCGCTAAAGACATGCCGGTCACGCCGAAGCCGGTCGATGACCGAAAGACACTTGAAGCGAACCACCACCTTCGCCCACGGCAGAAAGCCCGCCTCGTCGCGGAGTTGATCAAACTTCTCCCACAGCGTCACGCTCGCCTCCTGGATCACTTCGTCCATCAGATGCCAATCCGGCAGCAACGACCGCGAATAGGCACGCAGGGCAGGCTCGTTCCTCATCAGCAGCCGCACAAAATCGCCCTGCGTCAGAGCGGGCGGTGGGTTCGGAGATGGTTCAGAAGGTCTCATGCATGAACTTATTCGCTGACCCGCCCGAACCTGCCGATTTTTTTCTAATCTCTCGATTTTTTGTCCGCTCGCGAGATCCTCACCAGGCAATTCGGTTCGCTTTGTTCCTGCCGATGGATTCCCGGCTGCTGCCACTTTCACGAGCCAGGCTGGACGTTGGTCCAACTCATCGTTTCCCGGAGTTTCAGCTATCGCCTCGGGAGGCGGGGTAGGTGTGGGGGTGATGATTTGGCTGGTGTGGAGCCGCGAATCGAACCCGAAGGCACTGGGGGGCTGGGTTTCTGCGGATACTATGGGACAACGAGACAACGTGACCAAAAACCGATTGCAGGCCGTTGAGGCTCCGTCAGCATGACGGCTAAGTTACTCCCCACTCGCTCCAAAGAGGATCCCTGGCAGCTCAATACGGCTCCTGTAACGGCTGAGCTGACCATGCACACGGACACGAACGAGGAAGGTGTGGCCTTGCTTGTCTGCACGGTGGGAAAGACGGTGTTGCACTACGATGCGCGGTGCATTGAGGATCTGCACGGGATGCTCAAGAAGCACGGCAACTGGATGGACCTCGGACGGTTTGCTGGTTAGGTTCCCTGTTCTTGGTTCATCAGCGCAGCACCGGAGGAATGCGCCCGGACGGATCGACAAAAGAAGGGGGACAAGGGAATGGTTTCTTGATCACCGGTGTAGCACTTCCACCCGCACATCCCGCAACGCCAAACCAAGTTGTCCCCGGCTTCCCTGCGGTGCAAAGACCTTGGGGTTGATATTGAAATGGATGAGATGGTAGTCTTGCGGGTCTTCGGAGGCTGTGGCGAGTTAGGGCATGGCTTTTTTCATCGCGAGGAGGGCGGCGCGGAGTTGGGGGGCAGTGACGCGAACTTCGATGTGGCGATAGTCGGCGAAGGGTTTGTCGGTGAACAAGGCGGAGCTGGGACCGGGATTCAGCCACTGGCTTTGGCGATTGAGCGCTGAGTAAAGGATGGGCAATTGCGAGCCGCCTTCCCAGCCGTCCACATGCACGGTGTTCGGCAGCGTGGCCTCGCCGCGTGGATCGAAGAGTGAGGCGGCCAGCCAGAGCTGCTGCTGCGAGCGTGAGTCGCGGAAGAGGAAGTTCAGCGTGATGTAGGGGACGGCTTTGCCGGTTTGCGTGGCGGTGGGCACTTTGAGATCGAAGGACATGGCCAGTTCCGCACCTTCTTTCGCAAAAGGCATCGGCGCACGACTCAGATCCCCCCACCAGTAGGCGGGCGTGATGGGCAGCAGTGAACCGAGCGCGGGCCGTGGGTGATCGGAATCAATCCAGATGCCGATCTCGTGATCATGCAACTGCACGGCGGTCGTGATCGCATGGGGTGAAAGGCCAAACTGAAAGCCGGGCGGTGTTTTGAAGCCGGTGAAGGTGCTCGCGTCCCATGCCTGCGACACGATGGGAGTCGTTTTGCCGTAGTTGCCGAGGCACACATAGAAGCGCTCGCTCTGCGGATGCAACTCGCCGATCACGCGGGCGTCCACTTCCTTCGCGGTGATGTCCGGTTGACGGAAGACCGTCTCGATGACGCGTGTGTCAGACGACTTGGCAGCAAGGTTGCTCGCAGCCATCCAGGCGAAGATGAGAAGACGAAGGTTTTGCATGAGATGTCGATGGAGCGTCGGTCACGGATTCGTCGCAGCAGGTGCAGGATCATTTGAGACCTTTGGCAGGTGCTTGAAGCAAAACGCAAACGATAGGAGCAACAGCACCAGAGTGGAGAGCAGCAGCCCGGAAGCTGTCGTCACGAAGAAGCCGAGGAAGTGCTCGCGCCCAGGAAACAGACCGCGACCGAGCATTACACCGACGTAGCCGAGGTAACCAATGGCATCGGCGAGATACATGAGGAAGCCAAGGTTTCCGCGTTCGCGCGTCAGGGCGATGAACCGCTCAAAGATGGTGGTGTGCACGGCGACGTAGGGCACATACATCCCCACGCCGAGGAGCACCATGAAAGCGAATGGCGGAAGGATGCTCCGGTGATGCGCCCACAGCGCCAGCAGCCCGAGGCCGAGCCCGGCGATGGAAAGCATCAGCCCGGTGAAGAAGGCGCGGCGATTGTCCTTCACGAGCACGAGCGCCCCATTGGAGATGACGACGACGAGCGTGACCCACAGCTCGGATTGAGTGAAGACAGCGGGTTGCGATGCATGACCGAGACCGCCCCAGATCTCAGGAGCGAAGTCGGCACGCAGGCTGCGCAGGATGGTGATGAGGAGATAGGCCAGCACGATGCCCAACAATCCGAGACCATGACGCCTCAGCAGGGTGATGCGCTCGGCTGAGGTCATGGGAGTGCGGCGGGAGCGTGCGGTTTCATCGTCCTGAGTGGGCGGAGGGATTTGCTTGAGCATCCACACAAACACCAAGAGCGGTGCCAGAAACAGCAGTCCGGCGGTGAATGGCATCCAGCGCTCGGTGATGCCGCTTTGCAAAAGCAGCGCACCGGCTGACTTCGACACGCCGTCGGCAAGGATGAAGCTGGCGCACAATCCGGCGACGAATACCTCGGTCATGCACCGGCCTTCCACAAAACCGAGCACCAGCCCGAAGACCATGCCGAGGGCGAGGCCGTTGATGAATAGGCAGGCGGCATCAAGCGGTGCAGGTACAATGGCAAAGATCAGCAGCACGAGATGCGCGACGGCGATAAGTACGAGAAAGGCGCGAGCGCGGCCAGTGGCTGTCATTTCGGCGATGACTTTGATGCCGATGAACTTCGATAGCATGTAGCCGATCACCTGCGCCGTCACGAGCCATGCCTTGGTCTCAGCGCCATCGAATCCAGCGGCGGTGAAAGGCTTGCGAAAGCCATACATGCACGCATACGCGCCGAAAGCGGCCAGCACGCACCACAGCGTGAGGAACCAGGGCCGCGCCATCCAGCGCATGAGCAACGGCTGATGACTCATGAGGCGGAGCGGACAAAGGTTTGCAGCAGCGGGATGAATGAGTCGAGTTCCGGCGTCGCCATGTCGGGCACTTTACCCATGTCATCGTAGCGTCGCACGCGCACGGCGAGGTCAAAGTGCGGTTCGCTTTCGAACTCGCGCGCCTCGTCCGCGTTCATCGGGCCACCTTGCAAATGAAGGCTGTATTGTGAGGCATCGGAGAGTCCGTCGAGGTAGCCGGGCTCCCTCCGGCAGAGATAACGCTTCGCCGCGACGTGCAGTTGGCATGCATCGACGATTTCATCAGTGAACAAGTCCTTCAATTTGTTGTAGCCGATGTGCTCATGCCGGGCATCCACGCCATGATTCGCGATGTCTTCACCGAACTGATGACAAAGGTGCCCGTAGTCATGCAATAACGCAGCAGCGACGACGACCGGCGGCTCGCCCGCTTCCTGAGCGAAGGTCGCGCATTGTAGCGCGTGCTGAAGTTCGGTCACGTTTTCACCATAATGACGATGACCGTGCTCACGATACGTTCGCAGCACGTCGTCGAGGTTGGTTGGATTCATGGTGTTCTGCGGTCGTGTCATCCTGCTCTAGCAAGTTGAATGGAGCAACACTTCCTTAGCCTCCGCTGGTTTAGAGGCAACGGTTTCGTCACATTCAGCAGCTCCCCAAAAAGCAAACCTCAGCCAAAGATAAAGTCATATCATTTTATTGCCGTGTCCGAACTCTCAGCTCACACTGATCAAATCCACGATCTCATCGAGACCGGTCGAGATCTCCATCGCCGGGGCTGGTCGCTCGGCACGAGCAGCAACTACAGCGTCGTCGTCAGTCGCGAGCCGCTAACGCTGCTCATGACCGGCAGCGGATTCGACAAAGGCAGGCTCCAGCCCGAGCAGTTCCTCCTTGTCGATGAAAACGCCGCCGCCGTGGGCGAAACGACGCTCAAACCCAGTGCTGAGGCTCTGCTGCACACCGCACTGGCCAAGCACGTAGCCGGGGCCGTGCTCCACACCCACTCCGTGGCCGCCACCGTGCTCAGCGAGCATTTTTTGAAGGACGGCGCTTTACGCATCGCAGGCTACGAGATGCTCAAGGGCCTCGCCGGCATTACCACGCACGAAGCGGAGGCCGTGATCGAGATTTATCCAAACACGCAAGACATCGCCAGCCTCGCCCGCGTGATCGAATCCCGCCTCGACGATGCCGCGAACCCGCTGCGCCACGGCTTCCTCATGGCTGGGCACGGCCTTTACACCTGGGGCGAGAACCTCGCCGCCGCACGCAGGCAGATTGAGGTGCTGGAGTTTCTCTTCGAAGTCGTCACACAGAAGCGCCTGCTCACGGGCTCGTTTTAAACCGCACTTACCCTCATGGCCATCCTCCGCATCCCATCCAAAGACCGCGTCATTGATGACGTGGACGCGATCCGCAGCTTCCTCCTGCCGCATGGCATTCACTACGACCGCTGGCCGGTCGCAGGCCGCATCGACCGCGATGCCTCGCAAGAGGAAATCCTCGCCGCGTATGAACCCGAAGTCACGGCGCTGAAGGAACGCGGCGGCTACATCACCGCCGATGTCGTCAACGTCACACCCGACGTGCCGAACCTTCAGGAGATGCTCGACAAATTCAACCAAGAGCACCGCCACGCAGAGGACGAGGTGCGGTTCATCGTCAAAGGCAGCGGTATCTTCTACATCAATCCTGAAAACGGTGATCCCGTCTATTCCATCGAGGTGCAGGAGGGCGATCTCATCAACGTACCCGCTGGCACGAAGCACTGGTTTGACCTCTGCGCCGACCGCTGCATCCGCGCCATCCGCCTCTTCAAAGAGAAAGCCGGGTGGACGCCGCTCTACACGGGCGACGGCATCGCCAGCAGCTATCAGCCGCTTTGCTTTGGGCCGAACTACCTCGCCGCCAAAGGCATCCACATCGAGCAAGCCGTCACCCTCACCGCATGATCGAGTTTCACGGCAAACTCATCCTGCTCGACATCGAAGGCACCGTCTCGCCGCTCGCCTTTGTGCATGACGTGATGTTTCCGTATGCACGAAAGCACGTCGCCGCCTGGCTCGGGGCGCATTGGGGCCATGAGGTCATCGCCCAGCTTGTCCGCGATGCTGGCGTGACCTCCTTTCTCAATGCGCTCGATGCCGAAGCCGCCGTGCATCGCCTCATGGATGCCGATGCGAAAGTCACCGGCCTGAAGCAGCTCCAGGGCCTCATCTGGGAGCAAGGCTTCCGCACCGGCGACCTGCGCAGCACCCTCTTCGACGACGTCGTGCCCGCGCTCGACCACTGGCGTGAAAACGACCGCGAAGTCCGCATCTACTCCTCCGGCAGCATCCACGCGCAGCAGCTCTTCTTCGCCCACACCACCGCAGGCGACCTCACTCCGCGCCTCTCCGGCTACTACGACACCACCACCGGCTCCAAACGCGAACCCGCCAGCTATACCGCCATCGCCGCCGATTGCGCCCTGCCGCCAAATGACATTCTTTTCATCAGCGACCTCGTTGATGAATTGAACGCAGCCCAATCCGCCGGCATGATGACTGCCCTCGCCCTCCGCCCCGGAAACAAACCGCAGCCGGAGAGCGGGCATCCAGACATCACTTCCTTTTCAGAAATCATCCTCGCATGAATATCCACGGTCAGCCGCACCGCTCCATCGAAGCCGATCACACTCGGCGCATCGCACGCATCGTCGATCAGACCTTTCTGCCGCATCAGGTCGCATGGCGGGAACTGGAGACGATGGAGGATGCGGTGGAGGCGATCAAAGTCATGCGCGTGCGTGGTGCGCCGCTGATCGGGGCGACGGCGGCGTTTGGGCTGTTCTTTGCACTGCGAGATGAAGCCTCGGACGCGGCTTTGCAGCACGCTTACGAGACGCTGCATGCCACGCGGCCCACGGCGATCAATCTGCGCTGGGCGCTGGATCGGGTGAGGCGGGTCGTTTTGCCTCTCGCCGTCGAAAAACGGGCCGAAGCGGCTTGGAACGAGGCTTTGAGCATCTGCGATGAAGATGTGCAAACCAACCACGCCATTGGCAAGCATGCGCTGGAGCTGTTCAAAGCCATTCAGGCGAAGAAGGCTGATCCCACCGCGCCGCTGAATGTCATGACGCATTGCAACGCGGGCTGGATCGCCTGCGTGGATTGGGGCACCGCCATCTCGCCCATCTATCAGGCGCATGATGCGGGCCTAAACGTCCACGTCTGGGTTAGCGAGACCCGACCCCGCGGCCAGGGAGCCTCGCTCACGGCCTGGGAGCTTCGTGAGCATGGCGTGCCGCACACCTTGATCGTCGATAACAACGCGGGGCATCTGCTTCAGCGTGGCCTTGTCGATCTCGTCATCGTGGGTGCAGATCGTGTCACCGCACAGGGCGATGTGGCGAACAAGATCGGCACTTACCTCAAAGCACTCGCCGCCAAAGCGCATGATGTGCCCTTTTACGTCGCTCTACCCGTGAGCACCATCGACTGGACCATCACCGATGGCATCCGCGACATCCCCATCGAGCAACGCAGCGCCCGTGAGGTCACCCACATGCCGGGATTGAATGCCGAAGGCCTGCGCGAAGAGGTGCTCATCACTCCCGCCGGCACTCAGGCACGCAACGATGGCTTCGATGTGACGCCTGCGGCTCTCGTCACCGCCGTGATCACTGAGCACGGCGTGTTTGAAGCGAACGCGCCATCTCTCGCGAAGCTCAAGGCAGCTTCGTGATGCGCTTACATTGAGATGGCGACCCGCGCCCAGCGACGAGTCGCTGACAACGCAAAGCCTTCGTCTAACTCCGCCAGTGACAGCGGCGGACTGACGAGCGAAGCCAAGGGCAGCGTCGATTGCGTGAGAAAAGCCACGGCCTTGTCGAGATGACGCGGCGCGTAGTTGTGAAAGCCACGCACACTCACGCAGCCGCGAATGATGGCCTCGCCTGTTATGTTCAACGCAGAATCGGGATGCACCATGCCGACAAAAAGGTAGTGCCCGCCGGGGCGCAACATCCGCAGACCTTCGTTCACGATGGAAGGTACGCCCGCCGCCTCGATCACCACGTCCGAGCACTTGGCCGGCACATCCGCACTTAGCATCGCCTCGCCGCCAAACTCCGCGACACGCTCGAGCCGCGCTTCATCCGTATCCACAACGATCACACGCTCGACACCCGCAGCCCGCAGCAACGCACATCCGTGCAGCCCCAGCAAACCGGCACCCTGCACCACCGCGACATGGCACGGCAATGGCAGATGCTCGGTGACATTGGCCATTGTCGCGAGCGAGCAGTTCGCCGCTGCCGCCACGGCATCGGCTACATTCTCTGGCACCTCCACGAGATGCGTCCCGGCTCGCAGAACAATGTGCGTGGCATAGGTGCCATGCAGCCCGCTGGCCTCATGCAGCGTGGTGTGACCATATTTGAAAACACGCTCGCACTTCTGCGGCAGATCCCACTGCGTGCAGGCCGCGCACTGCCCGCAACCATCCGCCGAGCTCCAGGTAACACGTCTGCCCATCCATCGCTCGCGCCCGGCACCTGCCGCGATCACACGCCCCACGCCTTCATGCCCGAGCACGCAAGGCGTTGGCTCCATGCGCCTACCGGAGTGTGTGTGCAGGTCAGAACCGCAAATCGTCGCCAGCGCGATCTTCACTATCAGCTCACCTGCATTAAGCGCCGATGGCAAAGGCAGCTCAGCGATGCGGAAGGGTGCTCCTGCTTGGTCGAAGATGGCGGCGTGGGCGTTCATGCACCTTGGGCTTCAATCCAAGCAGGCAGTTCCGCGATGCTCTTTAGCACCGCATCCGCTCCGGCTTCTTTGAGACGCTTTTCAGCCAAATCGACTCTTTCCTGCCGTTCCTCGGTTGAGAGCGATTGCAGCGCTTCCAAGCTCAGTCCCACTTCGTTGCCGCACTCGCTCAGACCGATGCAGATCATGCCCGCGTTGCGCCCTTCGGCCATGTCGGCGGGTGTGTCGCCGACTTTGATGCAACGCGACAGCGGATACACGCCGCATTGTTCCGCGATGCGGAAGCATGCCCACGGGGCAGGACGGCCTTGCGGCACTTCATCAGCACAGATCACCACTTCAGCGTCAATGCCCGATGCGCGGGCGACTGGCTCAAGCACATCCATCATCGCGCGAATGTAGCCCGTCGTGCTGCCGATGCGGATGCCACGCTCGCGCAGCCAATGCAATGCTTCAACAGCACCCGGAATCGGTGCCGCATGAACGAGCAACTCGGCGGGCAGCAGTCGCGCAAAGTCGTCATAGATGGCCTGCACGAGTGTTTCGTCGGGCTCGCCCTTCAGCTCTGATCGCACGCGCGTAGCGATCTCGGGGTAGTGAAGGATTTCGCGAACATGATCGCGTTTGTGCGCCCCCATCGGCTTACGAGCGGTTTCGTCGCTAATCGGCAGGCCCGCGTTTTCAAACGCACGATGAAATGCCGCGAGCGGCGCACAGCAGCCGAAGTCCACCAGGGTTCCAGCCCAGTCGAAGATGATGAGGCCAAGCAGGTTCATGAGTTCCAGGATTGAATCGTTCGTTGGGCCAGACCCCAGCTCAGCGTCATGCCGAGACCTCCCATCGCGGTGACCATGGTCACACGCTCACGCGGATGCAGCACCACCTGCGTTTGGCCGATTTTGCTCTTCAAGTAGATGCCCTGCCAACGAGAGGCGATGCGCAGGTCAGGGATGATCGCAAAGTCTCGCAGCGCACCGAGGATGAGTTCATCCACCTCCGGTTGGCTGCCAGGCGGCAGGTCCAGGCCATACTCGTGCGAGTCGCCCAGCGTGAGTGTGCCATCGTGATGCTGTGCCGCGATGACATGTACGCCCCAGCGATGATGCTCCGGCAACTCTGACTCCAGACGTGTGCGTAACTTGGACGTGCTCGGACATTCCCGGAAGGCTGGGTAGTGGCACAGTGTCAGGTCGCTGACAAAAATAGCCCCGAGGTCAAAGCTTGCTGGCTGCGGCACCGTGCGCATCATTTGCAGACGGCATGGTTGAATTTGCGCCGAAGTCAGTTCCTCTGGGAAAAAAAGCCGCATCTCCTCACCCGCAGCGATGACGAGCTGATCGAAGGCAAACGTCTGACCATCCGCCGTGTCCACGCTGTCCGCATGGATCTTCACCGCAGGCGTGCCGAAGTGAATCGTCACCCCGAGCTGCCTCGCGTAATCCGTCAGCGCCGGGATGGCCGTTGGCGTGTGGATGACTGTTTCCTCGCGGCTGAACAAAGCCCCGCGCAGCCCCTGCGGATTCGCTGCCGGAAAGCGTCGCGTGACTTCCTCTGCCTCCAGTAATTCAAAGTCGCCATTCGCCGTGCTGAACTCATTCAGCACACTCCACGCCTCTTCGCGATAGGCGAGACTTAGCGAACCTTTGTCACTGTGCCAGATGCCCGCGGCTGCCGCGATCTGCTTCCACCGCGTCACCCCAAACAGCGCCTGATCACGCTCCGGCCCGAACGCACAGCCAATCGGCCACAGCGTGCCGAAGTTCCGAATCGAAGCCCCCAGCGCACGGCCATCGCGCTCCAGGATCGTGACGCTATGCCCGGCCTCTCTCGCGGTGACGGCATGAGTTAGACCTATAACGCCTGCGCCGATGATGAGAACTCGCTGTGATGCCATGCGTGGAATGGAAGGGCCGAATCAGTAGCTCACGAGTCGCCGATGTCCAGTGTCCGCGAGCTTGAAAACCGGCCTCGGCTTTTGATGCTTCATTGGCTCATCCGGCGTTGCGCGGGACTGCTCGCTCCAAGGAAATCATGAATGGCTTTTGCGATGCCAGGGAACGCGGCCATGCTTTCCCAGTTGAAGACGCAGACATAGCGGCAGCGCGGATCGGAGAGCGTGTTCGTCAAGGCATCGCGCCAGGCCTTCGCATCGCCGGAGGGAAGCCAATACTCGCAGGCGGCCCAGTGCGGGGCGTCGGAACGGGCGAGATTGCGCTGCACGCCGGTGTCGTTACGTGGATCGGCGGCGTGCTTGTAAAAGCTCCACGCCGGACAGGCGTCGGGATTCATGGGCGCATCGTAAAGCAGCTCGCCATCCTTCCAGCCGACGCCGTGGGCGAAGAGTTTGTCACGCGGGACACCGAGCTGCGCAGCCTCGCGGCAGAGCGTGGCGAGATAGCGCTGGCAGACATCGCGCAGGTCGCTTTCGACGAGACTGCCGCTGCTGCGAATGCCGGAGGTCTTCACCGCTGCATAGCCGATCTGCGCCCGGCCACGCGAGAGAACCTTCTCCGCATCGAAGGGCAGCACCGGATCATCCGCCGCAGGGTTGGCGAGCAAGTCGTTACCGCGTTCATAATGATACGCACTGCCGCCGATGGAGGTCTCGTGCCCGAGCTTGATGCCGATGAGCAGATGCTTCTTCTTTACTGGGAGCTTGCCGTGCCACTCCAGGACAATGGGCACCAGTCGCTGCAACTCCGCTTTGCACGCCTCAACATAACGCGGACTCGCCAGATTCGGCTGTGGCAGCACACGCACCTGCTTCCCCCAGTCACGCCACGCGATCTTGATCGCCTGCTCGGGCGACCAGCCGGTCCACTCGACGTTCTCGCGATTCGCTGGATCGTAGCCGAGCTTTGTCGCGTCCCACCAGTTCCAAAGATCCGGCCGCGCCTCCCACCATTGCTCCGTGTCGATCTGCACCACGATGGGAGTGTTCGTCTGCTCCGCGGCATCAAGAAACACCCGCAACGCCTGCACCGTGGTCTCCGGCGGCGTGCGAAAGACCGAGAAAATGTGACTCACCGCCGTCTGCACCCGTTTGCCCGGCGCATTCGGAAACTGCGCCAGCACTTCGTCGAATGCCTTCCGCCCCAGCGATTCCGGTTGCCCCTGATACATGCCCTGGCCTGGGGCACGATTGAAGACGATGTATTGCTCCGGCTCGGCAGCTTGAAGACTGATCCCGCAACACATGACCATGCAGCATCGCACTATCTTGGTTTGGAAAGAGATGGCCGGATACATTTCCATTGCACTGCATCTGGTGGGCGCCATTTTATTTGGCGAAATCATCAAGGCTTGCTCTTCGCTTCTTCGATCAGCGGATACATCACGAAAGCGAAGCGTTTGCTGTCGGGGGACCAACTGTTGACGTTGATGGTGCCTTGGCCGCCGTTGAAGGGGATGATGTCGGCTTGTTCGCTGCCATCAGGCCGCATGCGGCGGAGGATGACTGCTTTGTCGGCGGGATGCTTCACGGTGCCGGGTGGAAAGCTGAGATAGACGATCCATTTTCCATCGGGCGAGATGTGTGGAAACCAATTCACGCGCTCGTCATGGGTGAGTTGCTCGATGCCGGTGCCGTCGGGTTTCATGCGGTAACACTGGGCGTGGCCGGGAATTTTGGCGTTGAGTTCGGAGTTGAAGTAGAGCCACTTTCCATCGGGCGAATACTCGGGGCCGTCGTCGGGCGCGGGTGTATCGGTCAGACGTGTGTCGGGACCTCCGGTGGCGGGGATGGTGTAGAGATCGGAGCGTCCCCAGGGATCATCACCCACTTTGCTTACGCCGACGTAAGCCAGCGTTTTGCCATCAGGCGTGATACCGTGGAGGAAGTATTTGAATCCCATGTCTGCCGGATGCTCGTTGGTGAGTCGCTTTGGCGTGCCGCCTTCGAAGGGCAAAGCATAAAGATGACTCTTCGCGGTGATGTAGATCGTCTTGCCATCGGGAGAGAGGATGTGGTCGTTGCTCGTGACCTTGATGTCGCCCGTGGGAATCTTTTCCGGCTGCGTGCTGCCATCAGCGGCGATGCGCACCAGCGCTTTCTCACCTGCAAGCGTGCCGTTGCAAACGAGCCAATTGCCATCGGGTGTCCAATTGGGTGCCTGGATGTCAGCGGTTTCGAAGAGCACACGCGGATCGGAGCCATCAATGCCGATGGTCATGAGCCGAGCGATGTGCTGAGGCTGAGCTTTGTCCTGTGCTTGCGCAGGAATGAAGCTGCCACTCAGCAGCGCTGATGTGGTGAAAAGGCTAACAAAGAAAGTGCGGTGCATGAGCGGTCTTATTTGGAAGTCTTGGTGAGCGTGACGTGATCAAACACCGACGTCGTCAGCGAGTCCGTCGTGTGGGAGGTGGATGCGAGGCCGATCAGGGCATCGGCTTTCAGGTCTATCTTAATCGTGCCGGTGAGCCACCACGTTTCGCCATCGAGGGATTCGTAGCCGGTGAACTCATGGCCTCGGCGCACCAGCTTGAGCCAGCAGGGAAACTTTTCTTTGGGCACGCTGGGTGGTGGCGCGGCGGCATTGGGCATCACGCGCACCGTCTTGTTGTCCGTCGCTTCGCGATACAAAAACTGCGTGCCGTCCACAGGCGTGATGGTCTGCGCGACCCGACGGGATCCACCTTCGAGCGATTCACGAATGCAAAGGCTGGCCTTCGCATGCTTGTTGTTGCCTGGGTTTCCCATGCTCGCCACTCGTGCGACGAAGACGAAGTCACCTTGCATCGGCTGCCAGACGAAATGCCCTCCGTCCATCGGCCCCCAGATGTCCATCGTGCCTTCCAGCGTGAACACGCCATCCGCGTGCTTCGCCGAGCCTGCGAGCGTTCCGCCCTTCCCGAAAAGTGCGTTTTTTCCAAACTTCTCCACAGGCACAGGCGGCACTGCTTTGCCGACTTGCCCGCTGCCGATGTCTTGATGCTTCCACGGCTTTGGAAACGCGGGCGTGTCGGCGGCGTGGAGCGGGGTGAGTGACGAAGCGAAGAGAAGTGTGGAGGCGAGTAATCTGAGGTTCATGAGGGGTATCGTTTTGTTTGGAGTTAGAAGTCAGCGCAGGAAGGCCTTCGGTGGGAGCTTCGTTTCAAGGCCGCCAGCGGGGTCACCTGCCAGATCGGGCTCAGCGAGCAGCTTGATCACGTCTGGGTTCAGGCGTGTGGGATCCATGAACCAGAAGACGTAGTTGAGCTTGAGTTGGGTTTGAGCCATTTGCAGGTGATCGCGGACAGGGAATGGGATTTCATCGCCAGGCACGACCTTGCCGAGATGCACGCGCCCCCAGCCGGACTGTTTCTTGGCGGCCAAAGAATAGTTTTCCTTCTGCACCGCTGCGCCCATCGGCACGGTTCCGGCGAGCTTCAGATACAGGCGATACACACCCGTCTTCGGATCGCTCAGACGACTTCCTTCGCGCGGATACACATCAGGGCCGCCCATGCCGACACCGATCTCTTTGGCATAGTCACTCAACTCATCGATGAGCGTCTCCGGGAAGTTCATGTATTGGATGACGACTGTGTTTGGAAACGCGTGACGCAGCGCGAATACCTGCCGTTTGAGCGCCGCGAGGTAGGCTTTCTCGTTGTAAGGTTCGATGCCCTTCGGTGGCGACTCCGCCAACTTGGCCAATTGCCCAGGTGGGCCGAGCGCGGTCTCCGGCAGATTGACGGCCTCCAGGTTCGGGTCGTGATCAAACGCCTTGCCAAACGCGGCGAGCATTGCCTCAAAACGTGCGATCACATTGCTGTTCCAGATGACCAGTTCGGATTCGCCATAGACGCCACCGCCGTATTCATCGCCGGTTAGGTAGTCGGGCACGCTGCGGCCTTTGACGAAAAACTTCTTGTATGAAAACTGCACGACGAGCTGTCGGCCATGCTTCTTTGCCAAGGCGAGATCGGTCTTCAGTGTGGAGAAATCGTAGACGTCTTTGGCCGATTCAAAGTCCCGCCAAGTATAGACCTTCTGAACTCCGCGAAAGTGCGGCAGTGTGAGCAGTTCTTCGGTCAGTTCTGATTTCCCGATGAAGATGTAGTGGCCAGGGTGCCATTTCACGCCGGGCGATTCATCGGCGCGGAGTAAGCCCGCGGCAACGAGGAAACAGAGGAGGATTGATCTAATGTTCACAAATTGTTTAGGTGCTGGATTGAAGGCGGACCTTTTAGAGCGGCAGTTCCTTGAGCCGCCACCACGCCGCCTCGACCCAGAAAAACTGCGAGTAGTAGAGCTTGGCATAGTCGTAGCGCACGATGACCCGTTCCACATCGGCGGCACGTTGCCGTAAGATGGCGGCATCCGGCGCGAGCGTTACGATCCACGCGGCAGCGGCGGGCTCGCGCACAAAGCGGCTTTCCATTCCGCGACGCGGCGATGCTTTCTGAAAGACGCTCAACTGCTGCATCGAGAGTTCCTGCGCTTCGGTCTCGGTCTTTTGCGGCCTCCAGAGCGGCATCATCGTAGCTCGCCAGTCCATGTTGAAGGTGCTCGGATCGTTGGGATCAAACTTCTCCGCCAGAGGCAGGCTCTTTGCGGCGAGATCCGCGCTCGCCTGGAGACCTCGGCCTAATGCGATACGCACGGATTCTTCCTTCTCCATCTCCCACAAAGCGCGCATCGACGCGACGGAGACGCCTGATGTCCACGAGTGAGGCTTCCCATCCTCGAAAACCATGCCCCTCTCACATACTTCGAGGCGAGTGAGCTTGTCCTTGCCACCGCGCTCGATCAACGCCGCGCGATAGAGAGTGTCCCACTTCGCATCGCCGGTGACCTGATGCATCATCTTTGCCACGAAGAGCAGACGCGGTGCACCTTCGAAGGAGAAGCCGGCGAAGCTGCCACGCTTCTCGAACGGCGGTTCCGCAGGCATCGCCCACTTCAGGTCCACGATCACATCGGCGGTCTCAACGAGTTTCTCCACGATGCGTTCGCGCTCTTCTTTCGTCGCGAGACCCGCATTCAAATAGCGCCAGAGCCCAAGAAACCATGGCAAGGTCTGGTCGTTCGATCCCATCGCGTAGTGCGATTTCCCATCGGTGCTGACGCCACGCCCGACGAAGCCCTTCACTTCGCTGATGGAATTGAGAAAAAGCAGCCCCTCCATCAATCGCCTCGCCTCGGCCGCGTCGGCGGGAGACTTTGTGTGCCGCCAGCGGTTCACCGTAGCATCCATGTAGAGGCCGTTGAACATCGCACCGTTCTCGATGGGTGCCCACCAACCGAGTGCGTTTGGCTTACCTTCGCGACACTCCTCAGGTGTGGGCAAGCTTACCGAACCATCGAGGTCAGTGAAGTCCAGAATCACTCCATGCTTGTCGACAAACCTCCGCCACATCTCCGAGTGCGCCTGCTCCACGCTTTGGGTCGCCTCCGTCAATTCGGCAGCGTGTGACAGAGGATTACAGGTGAGGAGAGACAGGATGATAAACGTGTATTTCATATGGGTTACTGGATCAAGGTTGGCTCGTATTCACCGATTGTTCTTGGTGGTAGTATTGGCATCCGCTGTGGTTGATTTACTTGCGTTGGGCGGTAGGGCAAGGGGAGTTGGCTCTGTCTGCTTGATTTGGTTGGAGGTTTCTTGGCGGATGAGAGCTACTTCTTCAATTGCTGCTGCAAAGGCGTCACGGCGGCTTTCAGGTAGGTGGCGTAGCGCTGGCGGAGTTCTTTGACCTTCTCGGGGTGCGCGACGGCGAGGTCTTGGGTTTCGCTGGGGTCATCGCGGAGGTTGAAGAGTTCGGTTTTTGGGGCTGTGCGGTTCTCCTTTTTCGACTTCTTGTCGCCCTGCTTTCGCTCGCCGGTTTCGAGATCGACGCTCGGCGTAACGCCGTCGTTGCCGTTGAGGATGAGTTTCCAGTCGCCCATGCGAATCGCTCCGTCGTTGGAGGTGATGGCATTGAGCAGGATGTCCTCGTGCGGTGAGGGTTTTCCCTCGGTGAGCACGGGCAGGATGTCGCGACCATCGAGCGGGAGTTTTTGCTCTAAGCTGCCGCCAGCGGTGTTCACGAAGGTGGGGAAGAGATCGACGATGTGCAGTGGCTCGGTGATGACGGTGCCCGGCGGGATGTGACCGGGCCATGCGGCGAGCGCGGGCGAGCGGATGCCGCCTTCGTAGAGCGAGGATTTGAAGGCCCGGTAAGGCAGATTACGACCTGGTGGCATGCCGCCGTTATCACTGGAGAAAACGATGAGCGTGTTCTCCCGGCGCCCCGTTTCTTCCAGAGCGGTGAAGATTGTGCCGCAACCGTCATCGACTGCGGTTAGCGCAGCGGCGAGTGTGGCGCGTTGCTCGTTCATCGCGGGTTGATAGGAGGCGACAGCTTCCTTGCTCGGGGCTTGCAGCGGCCCATGCACCCCGGTGAAGGGCACATAGAGGAAGAGCGGCTTGTCCTTTGGCTGTCGACGGATGATTGCAGCGGCTTCGTCGGCCTCCAATGTGGTCGCATAACCTTCCTCAACGACGAGTTCGCCATTCCGACGCCAGTCCAGCTCGCCGTTTTTGAAGTAGTTGTGATGCGTGAAGTAGTCTATACCTTCGAGATGGCCGAGCGAGTGATCAAAGCCGCGTGCCTTCGGCCAATACGCTTTGTCGAAGTGCCCGACGTGCCATTTGCCGCAGATCGCGGTGGTGTAGCCCGCGTCGTGCAGCGCATTGGCGATGGTGCGCTCCTCTAGCGGCATGCCGTATTTCGATTGCTGCCGGAGCACGTTCAACTGCATGCCCGAGCGAATCGGATAGCGCCCGGTGAGAAACGCCACGCGCGTCGGTGTGCAAACCGGCATCACATAGAAGTGCTCCAGCTTCGCACCACTCGCCGCGAGTTTGTCGAGGTGCGGCGTCTTGATGTCACTGCCATGCCAGCCGACATCGGCATTGCCAAGATCATCGGCGAGGAGGAAGACGATGTCGGGAGGCGGCGCGGCGAAGAGCGTGGAGCCAAGAGTGAGGAGGGTGAAAAGGAGGCGTGTCATGATGACTTACTGCTTTGGTTCGCCACTTGACCGATGCAGCCCCTCGCACTTCGCGATGGCGGCTTTTAGGGGCGTGAGGATGGGCTGGATGGGGCGCTCGTGATCATCAATAAAACCTTCGCGGTAGAGCACGCCGCGTTGCTCGTAGCTGGCGATTTCTTTGGCGTTGCCTTTCTTCACGGCGTCGATGTAGGGCTTGCGGAGGCCGCGCATGTAGCCGCAGTGATGCCAGCCGATGAACCAGGGTTGGGCGAAGAGCTTCTTCAGCGTCTCGTCGTAGGTTTGGCCGAGCGATTGAAAAAACGCGGGGTTCTCGCCGCGCAGGGAGTTGTCGGGCCAGAAGGGCTTGCAGGTGGTGTCGCCATTGATGATCGGCAGGCCGCTCTCGCGATGCACGGTGGTGAGCGTGGCCACCTGCTCATCGGCGGGGCCGTAGTATTGCACGCTGATGACATCCACAAAGCCGCGCATGGCCTTGAGACTGTTCGCGAGCTGCACGGGGAACTTGCGGTCGCGATTCATGTTCAGTTTATCGCCGAGGATGAGATGCGTGGTGTCGTGCTGTCGGATGCTGTGATGCCGCTCCGCATACCAGCGGCGAATGAGGATGGAAAGGAAGGCGCGACTGTCGGCGCCGGCTGCTTTGGCATCGCCCAGCTCACGCCACTGCGTGCAGGCCGCGAGTTCCTCCCACGTCGCCGCTTTCACCGCATAAACCGCCGCCGCCTTGGCCGGATCGGCATGGCGCTTCTGCAAAAGCTCGATCCACGCCTGCTTTCCCGCCGCTGTGGCAGGCAGCGACATCAGCGCATGAACCCACGGATGAAGCTGCCACTGCGCAGGCGAGAGTTTGGCAAATGCCGCACTGCTCGCATCATCCTCCACCGTCCACGGCGGGCCGTCGGTGTAGGCGTAGCCGAGCAATCGCGAGTCCTGCGCACGCGGCTTCACGAGCTGATCCGCCACCTCATCGAGCTGAACTCGAAATGCCTCGCTAAAAACATCCATGGGCCGTTTCGCAAAGCTGGCGACGAGTTCCGACCGCTTCATGTTCCAGCCCCACGACACCGGAATCGCCAACTGGCAAACATAGTAGCCGCCAACGGCCTCCTGCAGGCTGCGCGAGAGCGGATTGTGAAACCCAAGCGTGTTGAAGCCCCAGTCCTTGAAGTTCGCCGCCACATTCGCCGACCACTTTTTCACCGCCGCCGATTCTTCATTAAAAGAGCCATCTTTGGCAAAGATCTCGCCGCCATAGGTCTCGCGCACAAACTCGGTATTGCGCGGACTCTGCCAATAAAGCGGCTCCACATGATTCGCGCCGATGGAGAGAAAGTTTGCGCCTGTGGGCGAGCGAAACCACCACACGCCGTTTTCTTGCTTGACGGTGACTGCCTTGTCCTGAGCACTGACAGACAGGGTGAGGGCGATGAAGATGGCGAGAGCTTTCATGGCGTGGTTGCCTTCGATTTACTTGGCTTGCTGACGCCTTTTGGGATGCTCGGGTTTTGGTTCGGCGGCATTGGGCCAGCAGGGGCCATCGTCAAAGAAGTGCGCACCAGTGCCGGGGCCGGTGAAGTCGCCGAGGTCGGCGCGGGATTCGTCGGCGAGTTGGGTGAGGAGCTTCACGACGGCAGGCTGTTTTGCGGCGAGGTTGGTGGATTCAGTCGGGTCGGTGGAGAGTTGGTAGAGTTGGGTCTTGGGCAAGAATTCGATGTGGCTGGTCACAAAATTTGGCATGTAGGGCATCTCGCCGCCGGCGGGGCGGGCGAAGACGAGTTTGAAGTCCTTGTGCCGCAAGGCGGTGAGGCGTGCGCCGTTGTGGTAGAGGAAGGTTTCTCGCGGGCTGGGAGCGTTGGGTTGGGTGAGGAAATCGGTGAGGTCGAAGCCGTCGAGCTTAGCGCCCGGGAGTTTCGTTCCGGAAAGGGCGGCGAAGGTGGGCAGCAGGTCGATAGTGGCGGCGATGCCGTCGCTGGTTTCACCGGCGCGGACTTTGCCGGGCCAGCGCACGATGCCGGGGACACGCCAACCGCCCTCCCAAGTGGTCATTTTGGCTCCGCGAAAGGGTGCCGGGCTGCCGCCGTGGTCACCGATTTGTTTGTCGGTCCACGGGCCGTTGTCGCTGGTGAAGACGACGAGCGTGTTGTCATCGAGGCCGAGTTTTTTCAGCTTGGCGAAGATATCGCCGATGGCGGAGTCGAGTTCTTCGATGGCGTCGCCATACAAGCCGCGCTGTGACTTGCCGCGAAACGTCTCCGACACGCCGAGCGGCACATGCGGCATATGGTAGGCGAGGTAAAGGAAGAAGGGGTCGTCTTTGCTGCTGCGGATGAACTCCAGCGCCTCGCGGGTGCAATCGGCGGTGAGCGTATTCATATCGGCCTGGGTCTTGATGGTGCGCACGACCTCGCCGGGTTTGCGCATGAAGGGCACGACGGCCCCGGGTTGGATGTCGCGGGTGGCTCCATTGAAAGCGGGAGTGAAGTAGCTGTGCTGAAAGCCTTGTGCGATGGGGTCGCAGCCCGCGCTCATGCCGAGATGCCATTTGCCGACGATGCCGGTGCGATAGCCAGCATCGCGTAGAATTTCGGCGATGAAGATTTCCTTTGTGTGTGGCAGCGTGTGGCCATTTTTGCCGTTTTGCACCTCGCCGATGCGAAGGGGGTAACAGCCGGTCATGAGCGCCGCGCGACTCGGACCGCAAATCGGCTGCGCATAGAAGCTGGTGAGCTTCAAGCCCTCCGAAGCCATCTTGTCGAGATGTGGCGTGCGGATGTCTTTCGCGCCGAAGCTGCCGAGATCGCCGTAGCCGAGGTCATCGGCGAGGATGATGAGGATGTTTGGCTGCGCTGCCTGGAGCGTGCAGCACAGGGCGAACAGGATGAAAAGGACGCGAGTCATGAGATGAACCAATCTGGGCTATCTGGCACCTGCGGACATCCACCAGCGCTTCTCATTGAAGTCGGGATTTGGGGTGGGGAGCTTGGCTTTGGTGCGTTTTAGCCAGGCGTTGAGGGCGTTGTTGAGGTGGGTGGTTTTTTTTGGGCGGTCGGTGGCGAGGTTGTGGGTTTCGTTGGGGTCTTCGCGGAGGTTGAAGACTTCGGTGCGGGGGCCGACGACGAGTTTGCCGTAGGGTTTGTCGTCGGGGGTGAAGCCGGTGGTGTCGAGATAGTCGCCGAACCAGTGGATGAGCTTCCAATCGCCCTCGCGGATGACGGCGCAGGGCGTGCGGCCGTAGTTTGTGGTGTAGGTGGGCATGTGCCAGAACAAGGCGGGGCGCTGGAGCGGGCCTGTTTGCGTGAGCAGAGGGAGGAGGCTTTCGCCGTCGAGTGGATGCGCTGTGGTCGGTGGCGCGTCGGCGAGCGCGGCAAATGTTGGATAAAAATCCACGGCATGCACGGGAGTATCGCATTCGCTGCCAGCTTTCACCTTTGCTGGCCAGCGCATGATGAGAGGGACGCGGATGCCGCCTTCGTAGGGGGAGCCTTTGCCTTCGCGAAGCGGGGCGTTGTTTGTCACGCGGGAGAGGCCGCCGTTGTCGCTGGTGAAGATGACGAGGGTGTTGTCGCTGAGTTTGAGTTCATCGAGTTTAGCGAGAAGGCGGCCCACTTCATTATCGAGATGCTCCAGCATGGCGAGGTAGTTCGCGATGGGGCGTTCGGTGGAGCTGCCTTCATCGTTTGCCGACCGTTTGTAGCCTCGGGCGACATGTTTCGCAATCAATGCCTCCGGCGCTTCCAGCTTCGTGTGCGGGCTGAAATGGGCAGCGAAGGCAAACCAGGGCTTGCTGCGATTCGATTCGATGAAGCCAATGATGTCATCGGTGATGGCGGTGACGGTTTTGTCCTCGTGATGTTCGTTGCCATTCGCCGGACCGGCGAAATCGAAGCCGTAGGAGTTGAAATAGCCTTCGCGCTTCCGCAGGGCTGCGACGGCGTAGTTGTGCGCGATGTGCCACTTGCCACTGATGACAGTGGTGTAGCCCGCTTGGCGCAAGGTGGTCGCCAGCGTGGCTGTTTCCGGTCCCATCGCATCTTTCGCCTCGGCGGAACGCATGGGTGCAAACGAGGGCTCCTTTTCGTTCAGCACCTTGAATACACCCGTGCGAGCGCCGTATTGTCCGGAGAGAAAGGCGGCACGCGTGGGCGAGCATTGCGCATCGGCATACGCTTGGGTGAAGCGCATGCCTTGGGCTGCGAGGCGGTCGAGATGCGGCGTTTGCAGGTCTTTGTTGCCGTAGCAGCTCAACGCATTCCAGCCCATGTCATCTGCAAGGATGTGGAGGATGTTGGGCTGCGCGGCGAAGAGCGAAGGGCAGAGGGTGAGGAGGATGAGAAGGCGGCGGATCATCGGAAGAGGTAAATAGCTAACAGAAAATGGGGGTGGCAGATATCAGAATCCATTTTGTGCCCCCATTTGCTGTCAGTTGTTTTGAACGCTGACAACCACAAGCGGACGGATCATTGCCAGCGGACTCGTGACTGCGGTGACGGGTATGGGCTGGCCGACGACGTGGAAATAGACAGTGAGGTCGCGGCGTGTGGCGGCGATGTGGATGCGACCCTCGGCGGTGAGTTTCACTTCGGTATCGTGGTCAGCCTTCATGACACCAAACGCCGCGACTCGCTCCGCATCCGCGAGGTGACCACAGCCGTCGAAGGTTGGAGCGGTGGCGAAAACTGTGGCGGGAGCAGTGAGGATGTCCCAGGTGCTGCTGCGATGTTGGATCATCACAGTCTGACTTAGCTGGCTCATGTTGCCATACAGCCAGCTTCCAGCCCCGAAGTCCCAGAGCAACGGAAGCTTGGTGAGGTTGAAATGCGCATCGACAGCGAGTTCGCGTTCGTCATCGGCATGTTGGGTGATCTTCACCCAGGATTTGGTGTTTACGTATTCGAGCTGCACGGGGCCGAACTTCAGCGTGACGTTGAAAGGGCCGCGCTTCACGATCTCGACATTGCCGGGTTGGAGAGTCGTGCAGATCCCATCGGGGCCGATGAACTCGTTTTCACCGAACGCGATGGAGGTGAGGAGAGGCTTTCCATCGCGACGAATGCGGTGACAAATGGCTGCGGAGGCGACGACGATTTCGTCGTCTGTCTCGGTGACGGATAAACCTGCGCGGAGTGTCTGCTTGGGGTCTTTGCCGACCTCCACACGGTAGGTCAGCGTTTCCATTGGCCCGGGACTCGGCGAGAAATCGACATCGAGTCCACGCACGCTGCCATCGGGCCACTTTGACATTGCGGTGAACTGCGCGGGCACTTCTTGGCCATTAGCGGCGAGCAACCGGACCTTGTCCGCATCTGCGATCATGCCTTCGGCACTCTCCAGCGAGGCCGTCACCGGATACCCAAAGCGCCGCAAACCTGCCGTCTCGCTCACGGTGAATGTGATCGTTTGCGCCATGGTGGACGTGGCGAAGGCCCAGAGGAAAAGCAGGCGGTGGATCATCGGAAGAAGAGAGGCGCTAACAGAAAAAGGGGGGAGCATATGAGAGACATCCATTTGCTGTCAGCTACGTTTTTGTTCATGGCTCAAAAGTGTTCCCGGACTCGTGCAGCTCTCTGGGCAGTTCGCCACTTGCATCATTGGCGATAAAATCAAAGGCGCTGCCATTACCCATGCCTGCGAACCCATTTTCGCGCACGATGATGTTCTTCGGCAACAGCGGATACTCTTTTCGGGCGTAGATGCCGACGGCGATGCGCTTGTCGCAGTGCTCGAAGCGATTGCGGATGATGAGAATGTCGCGCGTGCGACCATAGCCGCTGAGTTGGTCGGTTTCGCCGTAGGTTTCGAGATCGGCGGCCATGAGGGAGATGGGCCAGGCGTAGTAATCCTTGGGCTTTTTCAGATCGCGGAAGGTGTTGCCGATTAAAACATGGCCGTCACCTTGCAAGCGCACGCCGCCGGTGTTTTCGCGGCCCTGTCCGTCGAAGACATTGTCCTGCACAAGCACCCGACGAGCGGTGCGCAGGCAAAGCACGCCCTGGCTGGCGATGAATCGATTCCCGCGCACGACGATGTCGGAGGCCTTGAGCGTGATGAGTTCGTTCTCGCCATCGCAGCGCTCAAAGGTGTTTCCCTGGATGAGCGAGCCGGTGGCGGCCGCACGCTCGCCGCTCCAGCCAATTTGCAGGATCTCGTAGCCGTTTTGATCGTCGATCTTGGGGCGGTCGACGAAGTGGTTGTTGAGCACGTGCAGTTGTTGCAGCCCGTCTTTCGGCAATTCCGCGGCGCCAAGCATTTGTCCGATGTGCTTTAAGCCGCTGAAGGTTGAGTTGGATACGGTGTTGCCACGACCACGCATACTCATGAGCCAGAGGTGCAGCTTGGGCCAGTCCGCAGGGTTGGTGGAACCACACTTCTCAAAGCGAAGACGGTTGAAGACGCAGTGATTGGCTGGTTTTTCCGCGCCATTGCCCACCCGGAAGAGCACCTCGTTGTTCTTCGTCACCGTCACGCCCTGAAAAGCCAAGTCGTGTACGATGAGATGCTGGCCATGAAACGTCACCGCTGATTCGCCAGTGAAAACCACGCCTCCCGGGTTCTCCGGACGAATGACAATCGGCTTCTCCTCCGTGCCATGACCTTCAAACGTGAATCGCGCCTCTTTCCAAGCCGTGCCCGCGAGCACGAGCTGATCGCCTGGCTTGAGCTTGCCGGACAAAGCTCGCACTTCGACGGCAGCGCGGGCCACATGCTCCTGACCGTTGCCAAAGTCGCCGGATTCGAGCTTAGCGAGTCGCGGATCAACGGGGCGCTCAAGATCCAGTCGGAGTGTCTTTGGCAGTTCGGCTGACAGGACACCTATGCTCCAAAGGGAAAGGCAAAGCGCGGCTCTCATGGCTTCACTTCAGGGGTGAGTCTCGTTTTGTTCTTTGCCCAGTCCGCATTCGGCAGCGCCTCCCACACACGCAGATTGCGAAAGCTGGCTTCCGTGCCCGCGCCGAGCATGAGGCTGTGCTTGGCTGTGCTGATGAGCGGGTTGCTCAGCGTGATGCTTTGACCATTCAGCGTGCCAACGACCTCATCGCCCTTGATTTCCAGCACGACGGTGTGCCACTCGTTGAGCTTGATCGGCTTTAACAGCTTCACTGTGGGGCCCTTCTCCCGCTGTTTGGTGGCCGGATTGATCTTCTCCGTGTCATAAGGTGTCAAAAAGAGCCCGCCTTGCCCAAGGCTGAGTGAGATGACGTAATCTTTGGCGTCCGTGGCCTTCAGAAACAGCGAGCGATACTTCCGCCCCTCGTCCGGCACGTCGTTGAGACGCACCTCACACTGGATGATCACATCTTGAAACGTCATGCCCAACGAAGCCGTGGCTGGATGATTCGCGCCGGGCGTCTCGATACCGCGAAACGCCCCGTTCACGATCTCCCAACGTCCGCCTTTGCCGCCTGTGACGCTGCTGTTGTAACGCCAGCCTTTGAATCCACTTGCAAAGCCCACCGGTTTGCCCGTGAACGGCGCTGGTGCTTCGGTAAAATCCTCGCTAGCGAGCAGGTGGCCCCGCGTCGTGCTCAGCGTGGCCGGATCGCTCGAGAGAGCGAGGCGGGTGAGCATGAAGAAGAGGAGAAAGGAGCGTTTCATGGGATTCAGATCAGTGGTAAGCCAATCAGAGTGCGGATTTATCCATGGAAGCAAGGACATGCATCGCCGTCTCAGCCCTAAATTTGCCATGACAGCACCGCGTTGGAGGGTTCTGCATCACCCAGAACTGAGCCGAGACCCCTGAGTGCGCTAGAGCAGTTGAGAGCATTTTAACAAAAGAGGAATGGCCGAGTTGCGGAAGCGATGGCTCATTTGGATCGTGATGTGGAGATGAGATTCAGGGTGCGAACCTCGGCACCACCCGCAGGCAAATGCACACGCACGTGGATGACGCGGCCAGTGGTCGGGATTTGGAGCGTGTGCGTTTGCCAATCCGACGTGGCTTGCAGCGGAAAGGTGAGGCGATTGGCGGGGAAAAAGTCTTTGTCGTCGTTCAACCGCCAGGCGATGGCGCCCTGGCCGGTGGCGGCGGTTTTGAGGGTGATTTGGGCGGTGACGGGACCGGCGAGCTTGAGCTTGGATTTGGTTATGAAGGTGGGTTTGTTGGCTTGGTCCGGGGTGAGGATGAGGAGACCGTCTTTGGCGGTGAGTTTGCCGTTGCGGGCTTCCCAGCCGTTGGTTTCGGAGGCGGTGGTGGTGGGTGCTTCGGCGCGTGGGGCGATGGTTTTGCCTTCGAGGTAGTGATCGAAGTAATCGTTCCAAGTGGGGGCCATGGGGCCGAGGGCCATGCCGGGTGGGTTGAGTGTGTCGGCCCAGGTTTTGAACTTGGAGCGGAGGCGGGTGGCGATCTCGGGGTGCTGCGCGGCGAGGTTGTGCTTTTCTTCGCGGTCGGTGCTGAGGTCGTAGAGGTATTCGCGCTCGCCACCGCGGAGGAGTTTCCACTTGCCCTCGCGAACGGCGCTCTGGGCCATCCAGCGCCAGAAGAGGGCGTCGTGTGGAGGCTCTTTGTTTTCGCCGGTGAGGTGGGGGAGGAGGTTAATGCCGTCGAAAGCACTTTGATCGCCAATCGAAGCTACGGCAGAGGCGGTCGCGGCGAAATCGAGCGCGGTGACGGGATGCTCGTAGATTTGACCGCTGGGGATCGTGCCGGGCCAGGCGATGAGGAAGGGGGTGGACATGCCGCCTTCGGAGAGCATGCCTTTTTCGCCATTGAGCGGGGTGTTGAGGCTGCCGTCCCAGCCGCCGGGATCGCCATTGAGAGGAGAGTCCACCTTATGGATCTTTAGTGGGGCGCCGTTGTCGCCGATGAGGAAAATGAGCGTCTTTTCGGTGAGGTTGTGCTTCTTCAAGGTGCTGGTGATGAGGCCGACGCCGTCATCAATGGCGCTGAGCATGGCGAGTGCGGCGCGGCGGCGCTCGGGCATTTCGCCGGGAAAGCGGTCCATGTAGCGCTTTGGCGCATCCAGCGGCGTATGCGGGGCGCGGTAGGCGACGTAGAGGAAGAAGGGCTGGTCCCGATAGCGTTCGATGATGGATGCGGCGGCTTTGGAACAGCCTTCGAGGTGATACTCGGTTGGTGGCAGATCACTCATCGGGCGGTCTTGGCCATCGAGCGTGATGTTGGCTGAAAATGGACGCTGTGCGTTTTGGGAGAAGACGTGCTTGAAGCCGTGCTGTGTGATCGCCTCGGTCGGCCCGAGGTGCCATTTGCCGAATTGCGCCGTGGCGTAGCCGGCGTTTTGCAGGCGTGTGGCGATGGTGGTTTCCTTGTTGAAGCCGTCGAGCGCGGAGCCGTTGTTATCGAGATCGAAGCGACCCTGGAAGCGTCCGGTCATGACGCCGCCACGTGAGGGCACGCACTGCGGGGCGGTGCTGTAGCCGTGGGTCGCTACGACGCCGCTGCGGGCGAGGGCATCGAGATGGGGTGTTTTGATATCGTTTACCACACCATGGATGCCGAGGTCGGCGTGGCCATGGTCGTCAGTGTAGATGAGGATGATGTTGGGCCTTGCCGCGAAGAGCGCGGGGCAGAGTGCGAAGAGAATGAGGTGGAGAACAGGACGCATGCTGCGGCGTGAAACGTTGCCGTGGGCGGAACATGTCAGCAAATACTGTGTCTGATTTGGCAGGCTACTTTTTCTTCCCTTTCTTCGGCGCTTTGGCTTTGGGTTTAGCGTTCGGATCGAAGTCGGGATTGGGTTTTGGCATGAGGGCACCGACTTGAGTGCGCCAGGCAACGAGTTTGGCGTGCAGTTCTTTGGTTTTGTCCGGTTGCTGCGGGGCGAGGTTGGTTTTTTCGCTGAGGTCTTGGGAGAGATTGTAGAGTTCGAGGGCGCCATCTTCATACCACTCGATGAGCTTCCAATCGCCATCGCGGATGACGCCGTTGGGCGAGCCGCCTTGGTTGGCGTAGTGGGGGTAGTGCCAGAAGAGGGGTTGGCTGCGGGAGCGGGTTTCGCCTTTGAGCAAGGGGGTGAAGCTTTCACCGTCGAGGTGTTGATCGGGTTTTGGAGGCAGGCCAGCGAGGTCGAGCAGGGTGGGATAAAAGTCGGTGCTGATGACGGGTGAGTTGCAGGTGGTATTGGGAGGGGTGGTGCCCGGGGCGACGACGATGAGGGGTTCGCGCACGCCGCCTTCATAGGGCCAGCCTTTGCCGGCGCGCAGGGGGAGATTGGAAGTGGGGGAGCCTTCGGCGGTGGAGAGGCCGCCGTTGTCGGACATGAAGACGACGATGGTTTTGCCAGTCAGGCCGTTCTTTTCCAGGGAAGCGATGATCCTGCCGATACCGGAGTCGAGTTGTTCGATCATGGCGGCGTAGGCGGCTTGATTCTGGACGAGGCGGACTTGGTTTTTGCCTTCCTGGCCCCACTGGTCGGCTGGGGCGTCCTTTGCTTTTGCTTCCCATTTGGCGACAAGGTCGGCACGGGCTCCGATGGGCACGTGGGGGGCGTTGAAGGGGAGGTAGGCGAAGAAGGGGCGATCTTTGTTTTGTTCGATGAAGGCTATGGCGTCGTCACAAATACGGTCGGTCTTTTTGGGGTCATCGGCGCGTTTTTCGGTGCTCGTTTTGGGTCCGGTGGCAGCGCTGGCATCGGTAGTGAAACCTTGATCCTTGGGTAGGAAGCCCTCGTTGCCTAAGTGCCACTTGCCTGACATGAAGGTGGCATATCCGGCCTCTTTGAAGGCCTCGGCGATGGTGATTTCTGAGAGGGCCAATTCGTTGGCGTTGGCTGCGGGCAGCAGCTTTCCGGCACGGCCACCGGGGATGAAGTTGGTGATGCCGAAGCGTGGTGGATACTTGCCGGTCATGATGCTGCCGCGAGTGGGGGAGCAGACGCAGCAGGCCGCGTAGCCACTGGTGAATTTCATGCCGCGTTTGGCGAGGGAGTCGATGTTGGGGGTATCGTAGAAGGTGTCGGGATTGAACGCGCGAATGTCTCGTTGGCCGAGGTCATCGGCGAGGAGGAAGAGGATGTTGGGTTTATCCGCTGCAAGGAGCGAAGAGCAGAGAGTGAAGAGGACGAGAGAGGTGAGGCGTTTCATGGAGCGCCGTCTCCAACGAAGGACTTTGATGGAGTGTTGCAGAGAGCTTGGTTTTCGGGCAGGAAGCGACTTGATGAGATGGGCGGAGTCCCAGAAGGCGGCGATTTGGTGCTCTCTGAGCGCGCGAATATTCAAGCACTAAATCAACGAAATGTCGAATTGGTGCTGTGTTTTTTGAGGGAGAAGGGAGCACGAAATTGACGAAATGTCGAATTGGTGCTGTAATGGGGGTGGTTTTATTGAGCACGAAATCGACATCTGATCTTACCATGCCTGCGCAATTTCCCTTTCATGGACGCCGCTATTATGCGGATCAGTTTGAGCGTTTGTTTCGGAAGCCCAAGGCATCCCTGGTGGTTGTGCAGGGGAGGAGGCGTATTGGAAAGAGTGCCTTTGTCACGCACTGTGGGCAGACGTATGCGCAGCACTTTCTGAAGTTTGAAGGACTCGGTCCGCGCGAGGGCGGTGGTGTGGTCGAGCAGTTGGCGGCTTTTGCTGAGCAGCTTGCCGCCCAGACAAAACTGCCGCGCATGACACTGGAAACTTGGCCCCAGGCTTTTCAGCTTCTTGCCAGCATGCTGCCTGCCCAAGGGAAAGTCGTGCTGTTGTTCGATGAGATTTCATGGATGGCCTCAGGAGACAAGGACTTTGCCGGTCATCTCAAAATCGCCTGGGATAATCTCTTCAGCACAAGACAGAATCTCGTCGTGGTATTGTGTGGATCTGTGTCGTCTTGGATTGAGGAGAATTTGCTCAAGAATACAGGTTTCGTGGGACGCACCACGTGGGTCTTTACTCTGCCGCCGATGCCTTTGCCGGAGTGCGTGCCGTTTTGGCGAGGGAAGGCAGCGCGCATTTCGACGCTGGAGAAAATCAAGACACTGGCTGTGACGGGTGGCGTGCCGCGTTATCTGGAAGAGATCGATCCCGCGCAGACTGCAGAGCAAAACATCCATCGGCTATGCTTTGATGCAGGCGGGCTATTGTTTCGTGAACTTGAGGATTTGTTTAGCAGCGTCTTCAATCGGCGGGCGGAGCGCTATCGAGAGATCTGCAAGGCGCTTTGCGGACCTGCAAAGACCCTGACGGAGCTTTCGAATGACCTCAAGATTGGCCGTGGGGGCATTCTTTCCGAAGCGCTGGCGGAGTTGGACAGCGCGGGCTTCATCACTGCTGATTTGCCATTTTCACCACTCGGCGGTGTGGAGAAGCGCATTGCCAAATACCGGCTGAGCGACAACTACACGCGCTTTTACCTGCGCTATGTGGCACCGGAGAAAAGACGCATCGCTGGCGGACTGTATCGTCAGCGGGCGCTGGAGACACTGCCACAATGGGACGCGATCATGGGGCTTCAGTTTGAGAACCTCGTGCTCACGAATCGGGATCCGTTGCTGCGGCACATCGGGCTTGCCAACACGCCCATTCTCAATGCAGGCCCGTATTTTCAGGGGAAAACGTTACGTGCCGAGAGTTGTCAGATCGACATGCTCCTGCGCACGAAAAAATCTCTCTATGTCGTGGAGATCAAATTGCGGGATCGAATCTTGCCCACTTGCATGGCCGATGTGCAGGAGAAGATTCGCCGTCTCAAGTTACCCAAAGGCACACCCTGCCGCAGCGTGCTTGTCTATCACGGTGCGCTAGACGCCAGCATCCCGGACGAAGATTATTTTGATTATCTCGTGCCGTTTGAGCGGTTGTTTGAGGCTTGAGAGTTGTGTTGGGATGGGTCTTTTTGCTTTACAGCGGGAGGAGGCTGATTTTAGCGTGGGTGTGCGTATGAATGAGAAAGCCGCCTCCGCCGCCAAGCCCAATGCTGAGTATGCGATCTACAAGCCAAACGGTCGCGGAAACGGAGGGGTGATTCGATTTGAGTTCAACCGCACCAAGGGAGCGGTTTTTGTGGATGCGGCGACGCAGAGCGGGGAGAAGCAGTTCGATTGGGAGTCAAAGATCACGATGAAATGGGGACTCAATGATCTGGGGGTTGTGCTGGCCACGCTGCAGGGGCGTCAGGATCAAGCGAAGCTGTTTCACCAATCGGACAAGGCGAACAGTGCCTTCGAGTTGAGCTTTCGGGACGACCCGCAGAAGGCGCCTTTTTTCATGAGCATGTCCCGGCAGGAAGCGGCTTCGAAGAGTGTGAAGAAGGTGACGATTCCGGTGATGTATGCGGAGGCGGCGATTCTGGAGACGGCGCTGCGGGCTGCGATCACGCGGTTGATCGGGTGGTGAGTGGCGGGTCGAAGGTTTCGGGATGTGCGCGATTTGGGGAAGTCAGGCGGCCAAGTGGGTGGTGGGGCTGAGTTGGTCCAGGAGGGTGTTGATTTGGGTCTTGAGATGGGGGTTTTGGTCGAGGTTTTCGATGAAGCGGGGAGGGATTTGGGAAGCGCCTGTGGCGACACCTAGGAGGGCGCCGACGACGGTGCCGCGGTGGCAGTTGTCGCCTCCGACGTTGGTGTTGGCGATGAGGCCGGCTTCGAAGTCGCTGGCATATTTCCAGGCGAGGTAGAGGGAGGCGGGGAAGGCTTCGTTGATGTAACAGGCGGGACTGACGCGACGACCGATGACGACGTGGTCGGGATCGCGGGACCAGAGCTCGGCTTTGCGTTTGGAGAACCAGGTGGTGCCGTGGGTGAGGATGGCTTCGCGCAGGGGTGTGCCGTGGATGACGGCGCAGGTCATTTTGACCAGGGCATCGGCGGCGGAGAGGACTTCGGGGGCGCGATGGGTGAGTGCGACATGAGTGCGGACGGCTTGTTGAGCGGCGGGGAGATCGCCAGCGAAGTAGGCGCAGAGGAGTCCGACGTGGGAGAGACCGCCGATGTGGATGTCGTTGGCGGCGCACTTGTGAGGGGCGGTGCCGCGAGCGTAGGCGGTGAAGAAGCGGCGGTGGCACTCTTCGATGTAGGTGTCCCGGTGTTGGCCGGGAGTGAGCATGAAGTGGAGGTAGCGCTGGAGATAGTCGTTGGCGTCGTAGCCTTTGCAGGCGAGCAGGGAGTCGAGGAGGACTTTGGCGAGTTGGAGGTTGAGGGTGTTTTGTCCTGCACGCAGGAATTGATGGTAGTGGATGCCGTGCTGGCCCCAGTAGGGAGCTTGGTCATGCAGGATGTCGCCGCGTTCGTTGAGACGGGTGTAGTGAGAGCGCCAGAGGATGCTGCCGGGGTGGGTTGGTTTTGGAGGGAGGTAGTCGCGCACGAGGCCGTAGTCTTGGAGCAGGGCAGTGCGGTCGTAGTACCAGTGAACGGGCATGGCGAGAGCGTCTGCGATGAAAGGGCCCCAGATTAAGCCTGTTAACTGATCGTTTGTTGAAAGCACGGACCTTGATTCGTGTGTGGCGTCGGAACGGACGCAATCATGGGGCGTGTCTTTTTGGTGGATGGGCTATCGCGGGGTCAGAGAGACAGTGAGGGAGTCGTAGCCGAGGGTGCGGTCGAAGGTGGCTTCGTGTTCGGTGCGTTCCTGGGCGTGGAGGATGGTGATGGATTGGACGCATTCGCAGCAGAGGCGGAGGAGGGTGCGGAGGATGAGGCGGGCGTGGGGGGCGCCGAGGCAGAGGTGGGTGCCGAAGCCGAAGGAGAGGTGGGGGTTGGGTTTGCGATCAAGGCGGACTTCGGTTGGGGAGGGGAAGGCGGATTCGTCGAAGTTGGCGGAGGCCCAGGTGAGGGAGATGCGGTCGCCGGCTTTGACGGTGGTGCCATTCACTTCGGTATCGACCGGGCAGACGCGGCCGATGTGGGTGAGGGGCATGAAGACGCGGAAGAACTCCTCGCTGGCGAGGGTGATGCGCTTGGGGTCTGCGCGAAGGAATTCGAGGGCTTCGGGGTGTTGGGCGAGATGGCCGAGGGCGCAGGCGATGGTGTGGATGATGGTGTCGCGTCCGCCGGCGAAGGCGAGGTTGGCGAAGCCCATGCATTCTTCACGGGTGAGTTTGCGGCCTTGGTAGGTGGCCTGGGTGAGGGCGCTGAAGAAGTCGGGGCCGGGGTGGGCCTCGGCGGCGTCGAATTTTTGATGGAGGTAGTCTTCGAGGACAGTGCCGGTTTTGAACTCGCCCCCGGTGACTTTGAAGACGTGGATGCCCCAACCGATCCAGGTTTCGGCTTCGGATTCGGGGGTGTTGAGGAGGTAGGTGAGGGCGCGGGATTGGATGGGGAGGGCGAAGTCGTTGACGATTTCGATGGAGGGCTGCTGGAGGGCGTCGGTGAGCATGCCGCTGATGAGGGCCTCGACTTGGGCGATCATGGCCGGGTCTTTGGCGCGCTGGAAGAAGGGTTCGACGATGTCGCGGTATTCGGTGTGTTCGGGGGGATTGGTTTCGATGGGGAGTTGGCGCATGGAGCGCACGTCTTCCTCAGAGGGGATGGGGACGCGGAAGGGGGCGTCGGAGCTGAAGGTGTGCCAGTCTTTGGCGGCTTTGCGGACGTCCTCGTGGCGGAGGATCATGGTGATGTTTTCGCCGTGGAAGGGGCATTGCATGATGCCGGATTCGGTGCGGGCTTTTTGGAAGGGGTCTGAGAAGGCGGACATGGGGAGAATAGAGAATAGAGAGTGGAGAGTGGAGAGTGGAGAGTGGAGAGTGGAGAGTGGAGAGTGGAGAGTGGAGAGTGGAGAGTGGAGAGTGGAGAGTGGAGAGTGGGATGCGGGGCGTCTGTTAGGTAGGTTGGAAGCGTTGAGGATAAAGGATGAAGATTCAAAAACCGACATTGGAACAGAGGCTGGCGGCTCGGGAGGGTGGTGTGGGTTCGGCGGTGATGTACCAACGGTGGAGTGAGTTGTTGTTTTTGCATTGGCGTTGGGATGTGGGGGATTTGCAGAGGAGGTTGCCGCCCGGGTTGCATGTGGACACGCATGAGGGGGAGGCGTGGTTGGGGGTGGTGCCGTTTTTTATGGATCGGGTGCGACCGAGGTTTTTGCCGGCGGTGCCGTGGCTGTCGTGGTTTCGGGAACTGAATGTGCGGACGTATGTACATGATGATCAGGGTCGGCCCGGGGTTTGGTTTTTCTCATTGGACTGCGAACAACCGGTGGCGGTGCGGCTGGCGAGGGGGCTTTTTCGGCTGCCGTATTTTGATGCGGCGATGAAGGCGGAGCGACGTGAGGGGCGGGTTCGGTATGCGTGTCGCCGGCGTTCGGAGGGTGAGACGAGCGGCTTTGAGTATGAATTGGGGGAGGCTTTGCCGAAGGCGGAGCCGGGGTCGCTGGCGTTTTGGCTGGTGGAGCGGTATGTGTTGTTCGCGGAGACGCGGGATGGGTTGCGACTGGGGAGGGTGAGTCATGAGCCGTATCCGTTGACGGAGGTGACGCTGGGGCAGTGGGATGCGCTGCCGCTGAAGTGGGATGGGTTTGTGATGCCGGGGCGGGCGCCGGATCATGTGGCGGGATCGCGCGGGGTGGATGTGCGGGTGGGGGCGCTGGAGCGATTGTAGAGGCCGGTCTGATCGGTTTTTGAAGTTGATGGCGGCTCGAGCGAACGGGTGAGGTTTCTGGAGTCGTGGCGGTCAAGTTGCTTGACAGCATGGGGGGACAACGCTTTTTGGGGGGCTGTCTGCCATGGAGGTGGATGAGATCCGCTTCCCATGAAAACCGTTTTATTGTTCTGCTTTGCCAATCTGTTGGTGGTGTCCGTTTTGAAGGCGGATCAAGAGGTGAGTTTTCCGCTGGATGCGCCCTTGATCGACATGGCGTTTCCGGATGAGTGGGAAGTGAAGCCGAAGCAGGGGGTGATTTATGCGCATCCGAAGGAGGATGCGAGTTACTTCATGTCGCTCTCGACTTTGGAGGCGACGAGCGCGGATCCTGAGGCGGCGATGCTGGAGGCGAAGACGGGGATTGAGGAGCTGTTCAAGAACGTGAGGTACCAGGAGCCACAGACGCTTGAGGCGGATGGTTTGGACGTCATGCTGGTGAATGCGAAGGGCAAGGATGAGGATGGGGTGGCGAACATTACTTTGTGGATGATCGCCAAGAAGGGGGTGGAGACGGTGGTGATGCTGAAGTGTGTGTCGTCCCAGGCGGCGTTTGAGAAGTATGGGGAACTGGGGGGTGAGATCATCAACACGATCGCTGCGCATGGGGAAGCGGGTGAGGGTGAGCTGGTGACCTACAGTTATCCGGATGAGGCGAATGCGGCCTTCACGATGCAGTTTCCGGCAGATTGGGGAATGGATGCGGATGAGAAGGGGGCGTATTTGCTGGCACCGGACAAGCAGTTCACGCTGAATGTGATTCCGATTGCGATGGAACACATTGAGGACGGGATGGTGAACATCACGAAGCAGGTGAGCGCCAAGTATGACAGTGTGGTCTGGAATGAGGGGGGGGAGCCGCAGGTTCACATCGATGAGGCGACAGGGCAGACTTTGATCACGAGTGAAGGGGTGGCGAAGGGGGGCGGGATTGAGCACAAGGTGAGCGTCTATCAATTTGCGAAAAAAGGGGCGGAGAAGTTTTTCGTTCTGAGTGCGTGGTCACCGGCGGACATGGCGGAGGAGAAAGGTGAGCAGGTGTTGGCCATTTTGGAGTCGATCAAACTGAAATGATCAGGAGGGCCTGGGTTGGCTGGATTCAGGACTTCAAGGAGACACGATGAGTGAAGACGTCACGGTTGCCGACGCAGTGCCAAAGGTGAAGGCCGGGAGTGTGTTTGGGGGAGTGGCGTTCATGGTTTTCTGGGCGGTGGGGCATGTGGTGTTGTTTTATGGGCTGGCGGTGAGCGGGATTTTGATCGACGTGTTTTTGGCGATTCTGAAGTCGGTCATGCTGCCGGGGAAGGCGTCGACTGGGGCGCATGAGATGTTGGGATGGGAGGGGACTTTGAGGGCAGGGTTGATCGTGGCGGGGGTGGCGGGGATTCCCGGGGGGATGGCGATGTTTGGCGGGGAGCGGCGGAAGTTGCTGGGGCGATTGTTTTGGCTGGTGCTGGGTGTGGGGGTGGTGTTGGAACTGGTGGCGGTGTTCCTTTTGGTGAGAAACGCTTTCACGATTCCAGCATGAGCGAGGTGACTCCAGTTCCGGCGGTGGCGAAGGGGGTGAGCGGGTGGATGGTGGTGCTGGGGTTGCTGTTCATTGCGGTGTGGATTGTTGGGCATGTGATTTGGGCGACGATGGCGTTGATGGGGACGGTGATGGCGAATGACTCGGGGGCGGCGTCATCGGAGGCGCATGTGTCGCTGATGGGAGGGGTGCTTGGGGGGCAGGTGGTGGCGGGTTTGGCGGGGATTCCGGGGGGGTTGGCTTTTTTCTGGCGGGGGGCGCGCAAGGGGCTGTGGGTTTTGTTTGGTGTGTTGTTTGTTTCCGGTGCCGTCTGGCAAATTTTGGCGTTTAAATCGTTTGTCAGTGCAGCCTCTACTAGCCCATGAAAATCTCTGTCTTTTTAGTCCTGTTGAGCAGTCGTTTGGTTTTAGCAGCGGAACCGCAGATGCTGTTTTTTGCGAAGGAGACAGCGAAGGAGTTCACGCATGTGGCGCTGAGGATTGAAGGGGATCAGGTGACCGGGACGCAGGTTTGGCAGCCGAGGGAGGCGCATGGGGCGGCGGGGACACTGGATGGGATTTTGACGGGAGGGGGGATCATCCAGGTGGTGTATCAATACACAATTGAGGGTTCCGAGCAGGAGGAGGAACAGGTGTTTAAGTTGGAGGGAGACAAGTTGTATCCGGGCGAGGGAGAGTTGGTTGAGGGGGAAGGTGGGCGGTTGAATTTGAAGGCGCCCAACCAGGTGGAGTTCAAGACGGCGCTAGCGAAGGTGGCGGTTACGGAACCGAAGGCGGGCAGTCCGGAGCGGAAGGCGATCATGGACGCGATGCGGGTCGTGGTGACCGAGCATGTGGGGACGGCGGTGACGTTTACGGGGGATGTGAGGACGAGCGGAGGCTGGGCCCGGTTTCAGGGGAATGTGGCGACGGCGAACGGGAAGGTGCCAACGAAGGAGGAGGCTGCGATGGATTTGGAGTTGGACTTTTTTGCGCTGCTGAAGAAGGACGGGGAGGGGAACTGGGGCGTGGTGCATTGGGGATTTGCGGGCGACATCGGAGTAAGCGAGGAGGCGAAGGAGAAGTTTCCTGAGGCGCCTTGGGTGCTGTATCAGTGAGCAGGCGGGTGGCGAAGGCGTGGCGGAAAGCGTGGGAGGTGACTCGTTTTTGATGTCGGCCTCACGGAGGGTCGAAATGTTTGCCGAGTTCGTGAGACGCCTACCGAGCTGGGAGCTACCTTTACCGATGGTGGTCGAAAAGCTCGCATGAGAACTTGCTGTGAACCTTGGAACCTCTTACTATTTTGAGGACAACAACACTCACTGGATGCCAACGGCTCGACCCGCGCGTCCTCCGAGGAGCCCGGTGCGGTCGTTCCGCACGCCGGGATCTGCGAGGAGGGCATCGAGCAATTGATGTCCCTACCTCAATCTGCCAAAGAATCTCCAACCAATGAAGCCAAAGAATGACAAGCGCCTCCTCATACCGTTTGAGGACATTGTGGCCACGCTTGTCATCATCGTTGTGCTCGCTGGTGTCACACTTCTCATCCTCCGCTGGATTTCCTGATCATGCCCAGGTTGCTCTGTAAGACCATCGAGGCGTTCCACATTCAGGGGCGCGGGACGGTCGTCACTCTTGAGGATCCTTGCGAATGGAGGATCCCCGCGAAGGAAGTGGTGAAGCGCCGCGAGACCATTCGGATACTCAGGCCGGATCCGTTGTCCGTTAAGACCTTCATCAAGGATTTCGAGTTTATGAGGAAGTTTGGAGGTGGAGAGGCGCTTATCATTCAGCTCCCGAACGACGTGGGCGTTGATGACGTTCCGAACGGGTCGCTCGTCTTTCTGGAAAGGGAGGACGCGGAGCCGAGTCTCTGGGATGGCCGCAAAGCCGAATTCACCAAGGCAGAACAAGCCGGCACTAGACAACCCGCTACTCGCCCCGTGTTTGAGTCAGATGGTGGCGACAAACCTCAACCTGAAGTGGAGGTGCGCTCCCGGTAGCGGGTGCCAGGCCTCGACGTTCGCCTTAATGCCATGCGTATTCCCGAGGATGCCATACCCGCAGCAGCATTCCTCTTCGAGTTGGCCAGAGGAGTGCCCCTCGGACCTCACGAGATCAGCGAGATTCAGAGGCATGGTCTGGACGGCGTTGATCCAGAACTGGTCGAACGCGAGTTGAGATATTTGATCACCGAAGAACACGAGAGCGACAGCAGAGACCGCCAACAGTCATACTGGGCACTGGGCAAGAAGCAAGACGGTGGGTTGGTCCCCTTTTTTCGCGACCAACTGTGTCTTGAACTGAGACGTGACATGATCGCTGTTTATCAGATCATGATCGCCCTTCAGGATGTTGGCGAGCCGGTGTTTGGCTCTGACCGCAGTGGTTATTCCTTTGACGACTATGAGTTGAACCGTCGGGATGCGGAGAACTATCTTGAGGGCATCAGCCTTTCCTAAGACAATGTGGACTGAACCCCAATCGAAGGCGAACAAAACGGATGCAGTAACGGCTCGAAGGCTATCTGTCGTGTCAGCATCGGTTACCAGCACCCGCCAGTGCTGCCCTTCGGGTTGTCTTTGACAAGCTATGTCGCACCGCTCCATTGACGCTCGGTGTCGCCTGCTTCGAGTCGTTCGCCCAATTGAACACGCCATGCTTCACCACTTGTCTTTTGCCGTTGCTGATCTTGCACGTTCTGGTGCCTTCTATGATGTCGTGCTTGCTCCTCTCGGATATGGTCGCGTCTGGGAGGATGAGATCGCCATTGGATACGGTTTGACTGGCGGCGTTGACAAGTTTGCGATCAAGCTGCGGACCGAGGCGGTTGCTGTTCCTGGCGAGGGGTTCCACGTTGCCTTTACCGCTCCCTCCCGTGAGGCGGTGACAGCGTTCTTTGATGCCGCACTTCAGCATGGCGGAAGGGACAACGGAGGCGCAGGGCTGCATCCCGAATATGGAGATGGCTATTACGCGGCTTTTGTTTTTGATCCAGACGGCTACCGCATTGAGGCAACAGTCGACCAAGAGGGCTGAAACATGATCATCACGGAAACCGAGGAGTACTTTCAACTTTGAAGTGCGACAACCTTGAGTGAGTAAGGAAACTCATTCGGGATGCCGGATCAAGATGACGATCTTTCCGAGAAGCGGTCAAGGCGAAAAGAATTGCCGCCGGTTTCGGCAGTGCTACCTTTGAAGCATGAGCGTGATCGATCAGATACGAGGAATGCCACTTCACGAAAAGCTCCTTACGATGGAGGCATTGTGGGATGATCTAGCGGGCAGTGAGGAGGACGTAGAAGTGCCTGAATGGCACAAGGATGTGTTAGATCATCGGGAGCGCCTACTTGCTGAGGGAAAAGCCCATTTCATCGACTGGGAACAAGCAAAAAAAGAAATTTGGCAAGAGACTCGATGAGAATTGAGATTCTTGATCTTGCCAAGGCCGATCTGCTTGAAGGCTTTCAGTTCTACGAGGAAAAAGAACCGGGGCTTGGAGATTACTTCCTCACCAACCTCTTTTCAGACATCGAGAGATTGAAGATTTCGGGGGGAATTCACAGGCAGGCGCACCGGGGTTTTTATCGTGCTTTGTCCAACAGATTCCCGGTTGCGATCTACTACACTGTTGCGGATAACGCGGTATGGATTCGATCCGTTGTTGATTGCAGGCGACGTCCTTCATGGATTCGAGCGCATCTCAAAAATGCCTAGCTTGACCTTTTCATGAAAATCTATGGAGAGTTTCACGACTAGGTCAGGCTAGGCGGTCTTGGGTTGGAAGGCCTTTTTGATGAGGAAGAGGCCGCCGAGGGCGAGGGCTAGCAGGGCGATGCCGAGGAGGGGGCGATACCAGAGCCAGGAGAGGGCGATGATGGTGGTGGCGCTGACGGCGCTGAGAAGGAAGGCGATGAAGCCGGTGCCGGCGCCGACGATGCGGCCAGCGAGGGGGAGGACATCGGCGAGGACTTTGAGGGGTTTGAAGACGAGGGCGGTGCCAATGAACATGACGATGAATCCGACGAGGCGGAGGAGCCAGGCGATGAAGGTGTTTTCCGATTGGGCGGCGGCGAACATGGCTTCTTTGGATTGCACGCCGCTGGTGATGCGGGCGATGCTGGTGCCCTGGCTGGTGGTGTATTCCTCGAAGGTATCTGCCTTTTGCCGAGCGAGCAGGCTGGTGTCGCCGGTTTTGAGGGATTCGAACTGCACGCGGGCGTCGCCGAGGGCGGGGTTTTGCGGGGTCTTGCTGAGGACGAGCCACTGGTCCTGGACGGTTGCGAGTTCGGCCCACTCGGCGGGGAGGGTGGCGAGGTCGGGCAGAGGGTGGGGCGTCAAGCTTGTCCACTGAGAGAGGAGGAAGTCGGGCAGGCGGAAGGCGCCGAGGGTGACTTTCTGGGCTTGGAATTCGGCGGATTGGAGGAGGGGTTTGGGGTTTTCATGGTCCTGGGGGTGACGGAACTCGGAGGAGTCGTGCAGGTGGGAGTCCCATTTTTTGGTGTAGAGGTACTCGGTGACTTTTTCTTCGCTGCCACCGACTTTGGTTTTGGTGGTCTCTTTGGTTTCCTCGACCCACTGGAAGATTTCGACGTTGCGGTGGAGCTTGATGAGGTCGGGGCCGGTGACGTTGAATTGGTCGTCTTTGGCGGGATCTGTGAGTGAGGTGGTGCCGGTCAGGTGGACGAGTTTGCCGTCGAGGGCGGGGTCGATGGCATCGGGTTTGGCTTCGACGGTGATTTGGGCGCCTTCGGCGAGGCCTTTGGCGGTTTTGACGCTGCGGCCTTCATTCCACCAGAGCAGTCCGGTGGAGACGAGTACGAAGACGACGCCGACAAGCACGCCCATGATGGAGCTGCCGATGCGGGAGAACCAGCTGGTGCTGGTGGTTTCGGTGAAGCGATCGTTCGACATGGGGCTGAAGGGAGAGGGGTTGAGTGACGGGGTGATGCTTCCGTGTGTCAGGGTTTACAGGCAAGATGTTTTTGATCCAGCGCGGGGGAAGTGGTAGGGGGAGCAGAGAGACTCTTTAGCTGTTAATGAAAGTGTGTTTGTCCGCTGCTGTTGGTTTGGTGTTTGCTGTTTCTTCCCTGGCTCAACAGAGCGAAGCGATGAAGGAGATCGGGGCGGTGTATGAGGCGATTGAGAGTGAGCATGAGGGGTGGAGTTTTTACTCGACGGAGGTGATGAATGCGGAGGAGGGGCATCGGTTGATCAATCGGTTGTGGGTGAGCGGGGGTGAGGGGGAAGAGAAGCTTTCGAAGTTGGAGTCGCATCACCTGGAGGATCACGGGGAGACGAAGGTGCAGTTTTACTTCAAGGGTGATCAGCTGCTGTTCACGTTGGACCGGACGGAGAATGTTTTGATTGAGCCGAATGTCACGGATGTGACGGAGAAGCGGTATTACTTTGCGGATGGGCAGCTGATTCGGTTGCGGTCGAAGGAGGGAAGGTTTGCGGCGGGGAAGTCGACGGACACGTCGGGATTGAAGAACCGGGAGGTGCCGTTGAGCGAGATCGAGAACGTGGAAGAGACCTATGTGATGCAGCATGAAATGGCGGCGCCGTTGCTTGAGCAGCTGCTGCATTTGAATGAGGAGGGTGCGGGGAGTGAAAGTGGGCCCGGTATTGGAGGGCAGGGCGGGCATTTGGCAGGGGACGGGTGGCGGGCGATTTTGGGATCGGGATCACGGAATGGGCAGTTCGTGCTGGCGTGGGGGCAGCAGGGGGAGAGTGCGCCGAAAGGGGATTTGGACGAAGAAGGATTTGTGATGGGGGAGCAGGAGGCGGAGAACCTGGTGAATTATGTGGTCAATGCGCGCACGGGTCAGGTGATCGGGGTGCTGGCGGGCAAGCATTTTGGGGACAGGAGTTCGTATAATCACGATCGCACCGAGACGGCGTGGTCGGCAGGCGAGTTGTTTTTCGCGCAGGTGAACAGCGGCAAGTGGGCGACGTATGATGCGACGGTTTATGCCTTGTCGTATGACGCGAATGGGAACTCGGTTTCGAAGGGAGCGGACTTGCTTGAGTCGGCGAAGGGCGCGGTGTTTGAGCAGTTGAAGGGAGGCGCCGAGGTGAAGAAGTTTGCGCCTGAGGATTTCAGCATCTCATTGCAGGATCCGCGGATTGTTTATCAGGGTGGGGACTGTGTGATCCAGGCCGGCGTGATCGGGCAGATTCCGAAGAGCGAAGAGGAGGGCTCGAGCTTTGAGGCGACGGTGACGTTCCGGCTGACGATGGATGAGAATGGTGGAGCGCCGGTGCTCGCTTGGAGCGGGACGGAGATGCATCAGTGATTGTGATTTGGATCAGCGGTAGATGCGGGGGATGCGGGTGTTGAGGTTGGTGAGGATTTCGTAGGGGATGGTGCGGGCGAGTTCGGCGAGTTCGGCGGCGGTGATGGTTTCGTTTTCCTGGGTGCCGAGGAGGATGACTTCGTCGCCATTGTAGGCGGTGCCTTCGGGGCCGAGGTTGACCATGGTTTGGTCCATGCAGACGCGGCCGACGACGGGGTGGCGCTGGCCGTGGATGAGGACGTGGGATTGATTGGAGAAGGCGCGGAAGTAGCCGTCGCCATAACCGACGGGGAGGGTGACGACGCGGGTGTCGTGGGTGGGGGTCCAGGTGGAGCCGTAGCTGACGGGGTTGCCGGATTTGACCACTTTGAAGAAGGCGACGCGGGATTTGAGGGTGAGGGCGGGGGTGACGGGGAAGGTCTGGGCGCACTCGGTGGAAGGGTAGACGCCGTAGAGGAGGATGCCGGGGCGGACGAGGTCGAGGTGGGCGTCGGGGAGCTGGAGGATGGCGCCGGAGTTGGCGATGTGGCGGGTGGGGGTGGGGAGGCTGCGCTTTTGGTAGAAGGTGAGGAGTTCGAGGAAGCGTTCGAGCTGAAGGCGGGCGTGGGAGAGGTCGTGGGGGGCGGCGTCGGCGTTGGCGAAGTGGGAGTAGATGCCTTCGACGCGGGTGTGGCGGCAGGTGAGGCTGGCTTCGAGGAGTTTTTCGGCGGAGTACCAGTGCATGCCGATGCGCTCCATGCCGGTGTCGATTTTGAGATGGACGCTGGCGGTGGTGCCGAGGGCGGCGGCGGCTTCGTCGATGAGGCGGAGTTTTTCGATGGAGGGGGCGGTGAGGGAGAGTTGGTGCTGGATGAAGAGGGGGACTTGTTTTTCGCCGATGCCGCCGAAGACGAGGATGGGGGTGGTGATGCCGGCGTTGCGGAGGGCGATGCCTTCTTCGAGGAAGGCGACGCCGAGGCTATCGGCGCCGTTTTGCATGAGGTGATGGGCGACGGGGAGGAGGCCGTGGCCGTAGGCGTTGGCCTTGATAACGGCCATGACTTTTGCGCCGTTGATGTGGGCGCGGATGGCGGCGAGGTTGCGGGTGAGGGCGTCGAGGCTGACTTCGACGCGGGTGGGGCGCAGCGGGTCGTCGAGGGTGGGGGCGTTGTAGTTGGCGGTGTTCAAAGGCCGGTGGGGTGGTCGATGAAGGTCCAGGGGAGGCTGAAGCGGGATTCGAGATGGGCGGCGAGGGCTTTGACGCCGAAGGTCTCGGTGGCGTAGTGGCCGCCGTAGAGGACGTTGAGGCCGAGTTCCTCGGCGAGGGTGTAGCTCCAGTGGGGGCCTTCGCCGGTGAGGAAGGTGTCGATGCCGGCTTTGGCGGCGGTGGCGACTTCGGAGCCGGAGCCGCCGGAGGAGATGCCGATGCGGCGGGTGGTTTTCGGGCCGCCGGGGCAGACGTGGACGGGGCCGCCGGAGAGGGCGGTGTGGAACTGGGCGGTGAGGGTTTCGAGGGGGATTTCAGCTTCGGCGATGAGGCCGATGGGGTTGCCTTTGAATTCGAGGAAACCGCCGGAGGGAGTCAAGTTGAGGGCGCGGGCGATGCAGGCGTTGTTGCCGAGGGTGGGGTGGACGTCGAGCGGCAGGTGGGCGCTGTAGAGGGCGAGGCCGTGGTCGAGGCAGAGGCGGATTTTTTCGTGCAGGGCGCCGGTGATGGGTTGGAGGCCGGTCCAGAAGAGGCCGTGGTGGACGATGAGGAGGTTGGCGCCGGAGGCGGCGGCTTTGCGGATGACGGGGAGGGAGGCGTCGACCGCGGCGGCGACCTTGGTGACGGTGATGCCAGGGGCGTCGATTTGGAGGCCGTTCAAGGCGGGCGGGTAGTCGGCGATGTCGCGGATGCGGAGTTCGGTGTCGAGAAAGGGGACGAGATCGGCGAGGTGCATGGGCGGGGTGAATAGGCTCGTCTCTTGGAGAGCGACGGCTACTTTTGCATTTTGCGTTTGAGCTTTCTGAGGAGGACGTCGTTTCCTTCCAGCTCTTCGAGGATGAGGGTGAGGGCCTGGAGGGTTTGGCGGCTGATGTGGTGCTCCATACCTTCGACATCGCGGTGGACGGTTTCGGGGTCGAGACCGAAGCTGGCGAGCAGGCGGGTGAGGACGTCGTGGCGGTGGGCGATGGCCTGGCCGATGGCGCGACCATGATCGGTGAGGATGACGCCGCGGTAGCGCTCGTAGACGAGGAAGCCTTCGGCATCGAGTTTTTGGATCATGGCGGTGACGCTGGCCTGAGAAATGCTGAGGTTAGCGGCAATATCGACGACGCGCGCGTAGCCTTTTTGTTCGATCAGATTGTGGATCTGTTCGAGGTAGTCCTCGACGGCGCGCGTTTGGGCGGCGGCGGGAGGACGAGCGGCTTTTTTGGCGGCGGGCATGAGCGAATGACGGGAAAGTGGCAGGGGTGGGTGATTTCGCAACTTAAACAGGTTGGACTGATAAAGTTAGCCTTGACTAACTCTCTTCGAGGCGACAAAGAGAGGGGCATGAATCGAAAAGGTATCTTGAGTCTCGTGGCGATGCTCGGAGCGGGCGTGGTTTTGATGGGGTGCGGCAAGTCGGAGAGTGTGTCGGCTCCGGATGGGAAGCCGAGGGTGGTGGCGACGACGACGATGATTGCGGATCTGGTGCGAGCGGTGGCGGGTGATGCGGTGGTGGTAGAGGGGTTGATGGGGCCGGGGGTGGATCCGCATTTGTACAAGCCGTCAGGGGAGGATGCGCGTCGGTTGCGGGATGCGGGGGCGATTTTTTACAATGGGCTGCAACTGGAGGGACGGATGGCGGAGTTGTTTGAGCGGATGGGACGGGAGGGCAAGAATGCGGTGGCTTTGGGGGATTCGGTGGCGGAGACGGCGCGGATCATGCCGGAAGAAGCGGGGGCGCATGCGGATCCGCACATCTGGGGAGATGTGGGGTTGTGGGCGGGATGTGTGAATGCGGTGGTGGAGGGGCTGAGCAAGGTGGTGCCCGGGGAGAAGGAGGGTTTTGAAGAGCGGGGGGGCGCGGTGAGGGCGAAGTTGATGGGGCTGGATGCGTGGGTGAAGGCGCAGGTGGCGATGGTGCCGAAAGAGGCGCGGGTGCTGATCACGAGTCACGATGCGTTCAGCTACTTTGGCCGGGCGTATGGTTTTGACGTGCTGGGGGTGCAGGGGATTTCGACGGTGTCGGAGGCGGGGCTGGCGGATGTGGCGAAGATGGTGGACTTGATCAAGCAGCGTTCGGTGAAAGCGGTTTTTGTGGAGTCGAGCGTGCCGCCGGCGACGATTGAGCGGATCAGTGCGGACTCGGGGGCGAAGGTGGGTGGGGAGTTGTTTTCGGATGCGCTGGGAACGCCGGGGGAGATTCGGCAGGCGGGTGGTGAGAAGGTCGATGTGGGAACTTATGAGGGGATGATTCGGTTTAATGTGAGCACGATTGTGGAGGCGTTGAAATGAAGTGGGTGTTGGGAATGGTTTGTTTGGCGCCGTGTGTTTTGGCGCGCGAGCTGTCGACGGATCGGCCGGATATCACCGAGAGTGCGATGACGGTGCCGAAAGGGCGGTTTCAGATTGAAGCGGAGGTGCTGGCGCATTCTTGGAATGATGGGCGTTCGGCGA